>NZ_JACJPL010000031.1:0-344628 GCF_014696065.1 Leptolyngbya sp. FACHB-261
GTGGTTTGTGCTGAAGAATTGGATGCGACAGCGATTGGATGAGTTTGAGAACTTTCGAGATTGTGTGGATGCTGCGTTCAAGCAATGTCCTAACGTATGCGCGTAGAGCTATAGTCGCAAAAACAGCAAATCCCTTTGAGGGATTGAAACCTGAAACGGCTGGAACCGGAGCTTAGAGGGAAGGAGTCGCAAAAACAGCAAATCCCTTTGAGGGATTGAAACATTGTGAGGGCTAAGAACGGGGCAGGGAACTGGGAAGTCGCAAAAACAGCAAATCCCTTTGAGGGATTGAAACGGGCCAATTGCCCTTTCGCCCATGTTCTTCTTCATGAGTCGCAAAAACAGCAAATCCCTTTGAGGGATTGAAACTCGCCCTTCATCCTGGATTACTTCTTCCTCAACTTGTCGCAAAAACAGCAAATCCCTTTGAGGGATTGAAACAAGGAGGGAGAGAAGTGATGGCACAATGCAACTGGATGTCGCAAAAACAGCAAATCCCTTTGAGGGATTGAAACCCGCTGGATGAGTCTTCCAGCCCTGAGTGATCCAGGTCGCAAAAACAGCAAATCCCTTTGAGGGATTGAAACTCAGCCGCTTTGTTAGCCGCTTTTGAGCGCTTAGGTCGCAAAAACAGCAAATCCCTTTGAGGGATTGAAACTTTGACATGGGCTTTATCACTAATGAACGGGGCAGAGTCGCAAAAACAGCAAATCCCTTTGAGGGATTGAAACACGCTGTCCTCGCTGGCTCCAGAGCTGCTGTTATCGTCGCAAAAACAGCAAATCCCTTTGAGGGATTGAAACAGGTAGATTTATCGTTGAGATTAAAGGCGACTGCATGTCGCAAAAACAGCAAATCCCTTTGAGGGATTGAAACAAAAACCCCGCGTAAACGTCGAGGGCTCAGGCTGGTCGCAAAAACAGCAAATCCCTTTGAGGGATTGAAACGAATTACCATCCGCTCAGGATAATCAGGCTTAGCCGTCGCAAAAACAGCAAATCCCTTTGAGGGATTGAAACGGTTGAAGCGGCGGCATTGCACCAGAATGCTGTAGGTCGCAAAAACAGCAAATCCCTTTGAGGGATTGAAACGTATTAGCTCGAAAGCACGCCCGGACCCATCAGGTCGCAAAAACAGCAAATCCCTTTGAGGGATTGAAACAGCTTCCGCTCGACCCCTTGGGCCGCTATAACGGGTCGCAAAAACAGCAAATCCCTTTGAGGGATTGAAACCGTTTGCCCTGCCAGGGAACTTTGAGGTTGAAGCCTGTCGCAAAAACAGCAAATCCCTTTGAGGGATTGAAACAACGGGCAATTCAATGGGGAGACCATTGGCATCAAGTCGCAAAAACAGCAAATCCCTTTGAGGGATTGAAACAGCTTGGGGATAGGGGTGCTGGCTAAGAAACTGCCGTCGCAAAAACAGCAAATCCCTTTGAGGGATTGAAACCACTGCAGCCAACCCTGTATTTATTGAATACCCTTGTCGCAAAAACAGCAAATCCCTTTGAGGGATTGAAACCGGAATCAACCCGGAACGGAAGATCTCAACCTCAATGTCGCAAAAACAGCAAATCCCTTTGAGGGATTGAAACTTTAACTGATGAAATTACGGTTGGCAAAAGGAAAGGGTCGCAAAAACAGCAAATCCCTTTGAGGGATTGAAACTCCTCTGTGATTGTTCCGAGGGGAACCTGTATGGAGTCGCAAAAACAGCAAATCCCTTTGAGGGATTGAAACGTGAAATCAAAGAAGTGAACTGGAAACTCTCATGATGTCGCAAAAACAGCAAATCCCTTTGAGGGATTGAAACATCGAACCAGTCCCGATTGGCGCAGGTGGATTTGGGTCGCAAAAACAGCAAATCCCTTTGAGGGATTGAAACCACTCATGAGGGAGGCTGAAGCCACACACATAGAGTGTCGCAAAAACAGCAAATCCCTTTGAGGGATTGAAACCTACGCCTCTACTTCGGCGCATTCCGAACGAGCTGGAGTCGCAAAAACAGCAAATCCCTTTGAGGGATTGAAACGCGGCTACGGACAGCCCGGTAGCTGCGCTAACAGGCCGCGAAAACAGCAAATCCCTTTAAGGGATTGAAACCATTGAGACTGCCCTTCTTGCTGCTGGATAGATGGTCGCGAAAACGGTGAATCCCTTTGAGGGATTGCAACCAAAGGAACTTCTATCAACCTCAAAAAGTCAAATTCAAAAACACCAACGAGTTGAACTAAACTCCCAACTAGGCCAGCTGAAACTCTTGCAGTGCAGGCAAAAAATTGTGATTCTCGTGTCCAGAGCGGCTGAGTTTTAGCAGAGCAAAACGCTGCAACGGCGTGAGTTCAGCCCATTGTTCAGTCGATATTGCCACCCCTGCCACCTGCCCCTTTGCCAGAACACTATCGGGAATCACCTCCGCTTCTAACCAAGCTGGCTGAGGCTCAACCGGCAGATTTGTAGCTGTGCTGCCTGTATGCTTCTCGATCAGCTCACATAGAAATTGCCGATAAGCCAGAATCTCTGACTCACTAGCACAAGGCAGATCCACCAGAGATTCACGCTCCTGTTGATTGAAGCGATTCCACTGATTCAGCTTCAGCTTAATGCCGCAGGTATCCAGCTTGAAACGGACCTGCATGGGAATGCAGCGCAGAGACTCCACAAAATCAGCTTCGAATTGAAAGTAAGTTGCCATAATCGATAGCAAAGACCAGCAAGCTCAAACAGAATTGCACAAAATTCAGCAATTAGCTTACCTCGGAGGAGCTTCAAGCTGAAAAAGGCACCAGGAACTGGAGGCTGTAGCAACCCCTAACACCAACTCACTTTTTAATTGCTACACATTGACCCCTCCTAACCTCCCCTTGCCAAGGGGAGGTGCCGTAGGCCGTGGGGTTCTGATTGGTCACTCTCATTTAGAGAATGGGTATAAAGCTCCTCAAGGTGCCTCAGCGGAGAGCGTGGATTAGAGCCAGTTCAATGCTCTGGCTGAGCCATGAGAGCAGGAGGAACGAAATACTCCGTCTCCTCATCTCTAGAGTGAGGTGTGCCGCCAAAGTGTTCAACCAGCAAATCTCGCAGCACCGGCATCAGATCATCACAAGGAATGCCCTTCATAATCCGGGTACCGAGTTCCGGCTCATGGCCCACCTTGCCACCTATCCAGATATCTACCGCTTCAACAACCTTGCCATTCTTGCGCCCTTTCGTACCCATCAAGCCAATATCGGCCACCTGCGGTTGACCACAGGAATTAGGACAGCCCGTCCAGTGAATACGCACAGGTTTAGGCACAGATAGCTCTGCTTCTAAGGCCTGAATCATGGCCAGAGCCCGATTTTTAGTTTCAATCAGGGCAAAGCCGCAAAATTGACTGCCCGTGCAGGAAACCAAGCTCCGCACCAAGTTGTTCGGCTTGACCGAAAAATGCGCCAGAGGCGGTTCCCTCAAAAAAGGCTCCAGACGAGAATTCGGGATATTGGGAATGATCAGGTTTTGCTCAACCGTCAGGCGCAGCTCACCCGTGCCATAGACCTCTGCCAGACGCGCTAAGTCAAACATGTCTTGAGCGTACAGACGGCCAATGGGGATATGCAGACCTGCGAAGTTCAAACCGGGTTGCTTCTGCGGATAGACTCCAATGTGGTCGTGCTTATCCCAGCAAAACTCGTCCTTTTCAGCCGCAGTTTCCAGTGGTTTTCCCAATTGGTTTGCCACTTCATCCCGGAATTTCTCGATTCCCCACTGGTCAATCAGATACATCAACCGCGACTTTTGCCGATTTGCCCGCAACCCATGATTGCGATAGACCAGCAGAACGGCCTTGCTCAGCTCAACAACATCGTCAGGAACCACCCAAGCATTGAGAGGAACTGCTGCCTCATAGCGCTTGGGAGAGAACATGCCACCCACAATGACATTGAAGCCAAGGACACCATTTTTATAGGCAGGAATAAAGGCAAGGTCATTGAGTTCGGCGTGGATAGAGTTATCCCGGCAACCGGCAATGGCAATATTGAACTTACGCGGCAAGTTGGTAAATGCAGGATTGCCCTTACCCAGGTTAGTGATCATGTCCTGAACCATGCGACACAGGCCGCGTGTGTCAATCAGTTCATCCGGGTCAATTCCTGCCAAAGGCGAACCGGTGATATTGCGAACATTGTCTACGCCAGACTGAACCGAGGTGAGACCCACTCGCTCCAATTTGCGAAAGATATCCGGGACATCCTCAATCCGAATTCCCCGCAACTGAATGTTTTGTCGAGTGGTGATATCGGCATTGCCTTGCTCGCCGTAGAGCTGCACAATTTCGGCTAGAACCTGCATTTGGCTACTGGTGATTACGCCATTCGCCAGCCGCAGCCGCAGCATAAACTTGCCTGGTGTGACCGAGCGGTAAAACAAGCCCAAAACCCTGAGCCGGAAGTCACGGTCGGCTTCATTCATTGCTTCCCAGCCCACCTGAGCCAAGTGGTCTAGCTCCTGTTTCAGAACTAAACCATCTTTCTCTGCTTTAATCTTTTCAAATTTGTTCAGAGGGCCTGCATTCTCGCCTGCCGTTGTCAAATTCTCGAATTTGTTAACAACCTCTGTGTCCGTCAGATCCTCGGTTGCACTGGCAACTCTATTGGCCTGGCTCGCGTCCGTCATGGATCGACCTCCGCTAAGATTACGGGTGAATTGAAGCTGTGAGCACTTAAATCGGGGCTAGATTGGCAACCTAAAAACACTTTTCCTGACAAGCTAAAAGACCTGGCCCATTAAAGCCGTCAAGTTTGTTACACAAACTGCAACTTGATCTACAAACCTTTCTTCTGGAAGGTTTTACAATCGCTCAGTCTTTCTTAAGAGGTATCTTCTATTCACTTGCTCTTCCTCTCTCAAATTCAGCACAATCTTCTTGCTTAGCTCTGCTGTAGGCTGCACAGTGTTTGCTTACAGCAGAGCTAAGCAGTTAATTTGCTCATTACTGCTCACTGACCTGGACTATCTGAATCTGGGCTATCTGAGCCGAGCTATCTAATCTGGGCCAGGTGATTCGGTTTCTCTTGCAACGCTAATTTGTTCTGCTCAGCAGTAACCGGCACTAGTTGCACGGCGCAGGCTTTCAGCTCTGGCTGCTGGGAGTCGGGACAGGCTTCAGCATGAGTCAGGGCATTAGCTTCCGCCTGCTCCGCCCACAGTGCCCCCCAATGCATTGGCACAAACACGGTTCCCGGTGCAATCGCTTTAGTGACCAGCACCCGAAACCGAGCAACTCCCCGGCGCGAGCGCACCTCCAGCCAGTCCTGATCCTTCACCCCCAGCGCTCGGGCATCTCGTGGATGCACCTCAAGCAAGGGATGGGGATACATCTGCCGCAGCTTCTCTGTCCGTCCTGTCCGTGTCTGCGTGTGCCAGTGGCCATACAGCCGCCCCGTGGTCAAGACGTAGGGGTAGCGCTCATCCGGCGGCTCTGCCAAACCGCGAGAGTGATAAGCGCCAAAGCGAGCCCGTCGATCTGGCGTGTGGAAGCGCAAGTCCGTGTAGAGCCGGGCAGGTTCGCCCGGCTGGGTAGAGCCAGAATCGCGGCAGGGCCATTGCAAGGGGCCTTCTCGGCTCAGGCGCTCATGGCTCAGGCCACTCATGTCGCAGGGGCGACCTTTGGTCAGTTGCACGAACTCGGCATAGACCTCGGCACTGCTGCGGAAGGCGAACTGCTCAGTAAAACCAAGGCGACGACCGACTTCCGCAAAGATCGCCCAGTCTTCTCGGACTTCGCCCTGGCGGGGCTGAAAGGCAGGGCAAAGGGTGACCCGGCGCTCGGAGTTGGTCATGGTGCCGCTTTTCTCGCTCCACTGGGTCGCAGGGAGCAGAACATGGGCGAAGGCAGAGGTTTCGGTAGGGTAGTAGGCTTCCTGGTAAACGGTGAAGGGAGAACGGCGCAGAGCCGCTTTGGTGCGCTCCAGGTCAGGCATGCTGACGGCAGGGTTGGTGGCGGCAATCCAGAGGAACCCCACCTCGTCCTTTTCCAGACCGGTGACCATATCCCAGACAGTACGTCCAGGTTCAGACGAGATTTGGCCGGGTGGCAGTCCCCAGAACTGCTCGACCTCGGCTCGGTGTTGAGGGTTGCTGACTGAGCGATAGCCCGGCAGGAGATGGGCCAGCCCGCCTGCTTCCCGTCCGCCCATCGCGTTGGGCTGGCCGGTGAGGGAGAAGGGACCCGCCCCCGGTTTGCCAATTTGCCCAGTCAGTAAATGCAAGTTGATCAGGCTGCGCACCTTAGCGGTGCCTTCGGTCGATTGATTCACCCCCATCGACCAGAGGGACAAAGTGCGTTTTGATTGCGCCCAATAGCGAGCGGCTGTTTCTAGATCGCGCTCTGAAATGCCACAGCGTTGAGCCACAACCGAGGGCGGATAGTGCTGCACCAACTCAGCTAGAGCCGGAAAACCTGAGGTGCATTCGTCGATGAATTCGTAATTGACACAGCCCCATTGCAGCAGTAGGTGAGCAATGCCATTGAGCAAATCAATATCGGTTCCTGGCTGAATCGCCAGATGTAAATCTGCTGCCTCTGCGGTGCTGGTTCGCCGGGGATCAACGACGATCAGTTTGACCTGACGGTTGGCCTTGTGATGCTTACGCAGACGGTTGAAGATAATCGGGTGGCATTCGGCTGTGTTCGTGCCAATGAGAAAGGCGCAATCGGTCAACTCTAGGTCGTCATAACAGCAGGGAGGACCATCGGCACCGAAGCTCTGCAAGTAACCAGCGACGGCTGAAGACATGCATAGGCGTGAGTTGGCATCGAAGTTGTTAGTGCCGAGGCAGCCCTTGAATAACTTTTGGGCCGTGTAATAATCTTCGGTCACAAATTGACCTGAGCCGTAGAGACATAGGGCATCAGCCCCCTGTCGATAGCGCACCGTTTGGATACGATTGACGATGCGATCTAGGGCATCATCCCAAGTCGTTTGGCGGAAGGGCTCATCTAAAGAATCACGCACCATTGGGTGCAACAGGCGGTCTTGATCAATCGATTCGATGATCGTGGCACCCTTAACGCACACCATGCCCTGGCTGGAGGGATGGGCTCGATTGCCCCGAATTTTCCAACTCGGTTTGCCCTGCTCATCCCGGTGGGTCGCTTGGCCCATTTGAGCTGGCGGCAATGCTTCTAAACCACAACCTACGCCACAGTAGGGGCAGAGCGTCTTGATACTATCTGTCACCATTTCTCCTAGGGAGACACTGCATGATCGACAGCCATTGAATCTGCCAGACAAGCACCGTTGCCTTTATGCGAAACGCGTGCCAAATGTAGGCCAAATAATTCAGGCCAAATGTATGTAAGCTGCGTGCCAAATGCTCTACTCCACGTCATCGTGGGCAAAGCGTCGATAGAGGAAGTCCAAGGCGTAATTGCGCAGGTTGTAATATTCTGGGTCTTCCATAATGCGGGTGCGATCGCGCGGGCGAGCAAAGGGAATGGTGAGGACTTCACCAATCTGAGCCGCCGGACCATTGGTCATCATCACTAAGCGATCGGCTAAGAATAAAGCTTCATCAATGTCGTGGGTAATCATCAACACTGTGGCTCGATGATCGCTCCAGATTTTGAGTAACTCTTCCTGCAATTCCTCTTTGGTAATCGCATCTAGAGCCCCAAACGGCTCGTCTAAAATCAGGACCTTGGGCCGAATCGCTAAGGCACGGGCAATCGAAACCCGTTGCTTCATGCCGCCTGAGAGTTCACCGGGTCGCTTCTGAGCCGCTTCCGTTAAACCCACTAAGGCTAAATGCTCGTTAACGATTGCTTCTTTCTCTGCCTTAGTTTTATCGGGCCAAACTGACTTGACAGCAAGATAAATGTTCTCGAAGGCACTCATCCAGGGCAGCAGCGAGTAGTTTTGAAAAACCACCATGCGGTCTGGGCCAGGTTCAGCAATCGGTTCTGACTGCAAGCGCACCTCGCCACTGCTGGGCTTACGAAAGCCCGAAACCATGTCTAGTAAAGTGGATTTGCCACAACCCGAGTGCCCGATTACACAGATGAATTCGCCTTCGTAAACCGTGAGGTTTACACCTTCTAGAACTGTGTAGGAGCCGGTGTCTGTGGGATAAACCTTGGAGACATCCTTGATCTCCAAGTAAGGAGCGCGGTCAACTGATTGGGTTTGCTCGGAGCTGCTATTGCTAAGCGTTTGCATAGTCCAACGGAGAAATAGAGGATAACAGCGTGAGACGGATCGATTGCCTTGATTTAGTCCGGTGTCAACCCGGATGTAAGTCTGTCTAGGCTGCTTCGGTCACAGGTGAATCCATACCAATCACGACCTCTTCAATGCGCACTTCGCGCTTGATGCTCAGGCTATTGAGATAGCCAATGGGATCATCGGGATTGAAAACAGTCCCGTCTGCTAAACGGATAGGACCGCGATCCCGGCCAATATCCAGCAACTCCAATTCCCGGGCGGCGGCTCCAAACACTTCCGGACGACGGACCCGATCTAGAACTTCAATCCAGTTTTTAGGAAACGCAATCAGACCCCAGCGGGCAAGCTGAGTCATAATCCAGAGCCCCTCAACCCGGTCGGGGAAGTTGGTTCTGTCAACGAAAAACTGGTTGTAATGCGGTAAGGCTTGGGCTTCTTCTCCTGTGCCACGCGCATAAGGATCAATGAAACCAGGACGGGTATAGATCGGGTCAGTGCCGACATACTCAGGCTTGGACAGTAGCTGCACAATCTCTTCGCGATGGCGACGGTCATCGCAATATTCGCAGGCTTCCAGCAGCGCTTTGACCAAGGCAATATGGGTTTGAGGATAGCGGTTGGCCCAGTCTTCGCGCACTCCCAAAACTTTCTCTAAATGCCCGGACCAAATCTCTAAATCGGTGGCAATGACAAAGCCTAGCCCTTCATGAACCGCTCGCGAATTCCAAGGCTCACCGACACAGAAGCCGTCAATGTTGCCAGCTTTGAGGTTTGCCACCATTTGAGCTGGCGGAATCACGACCAAACTGACATCCAGATCTGGATCAATGCCACCGGAAGCCAGCCAATAGCGCAGCATCAGGTTGTGCATTGAGGAAGGATGAACTACCCCCAGGGTGTAGCGCTTGCCTGGGGTTTGAGCCATGACGGCCTTGAGGTCGGCGAGGCTGCGCACACCCTGGTCGAAAAGCTGCTTGCTCAGCGTAATCGCGTTGCCATTGCGAGCGATAGTCAGGGCGGTGACGATAGGCACGGGTGCATTGCCGCCCATACCCAAGGTCATGGACAGGGGCATTCCTGCAACCATTTGAGCTGCATCTAGGCGGCCCGTAACAACGCCTTGGGCAATCGCTTTCCAGTTTGGCTCTCGCGACAGGGTGACCGGTTCCAAACCATGTCGTGTGAAGAAGCCCTTTTCTTTAGCAACAACCAGGGGCGCACAGTCAGTTAGAGGGATGAAACCGATCTCTAAATTGACCTTTTCCAGACCATTGCGGGCAACAGCCACAGTTTGCTTGAGCTTGCGCTTCTTGTCTCGCTTCTGCTGATTGAGGAAATAAACAATCTCGCCGCGCAAACCATAATAGCTGGGGTGATTTACGACCTCTAGACGCTTACGAGCCCGAGGGAAAGGAACCTCAAGAATTTGGCCGATGTAGGACTCTGGACCGTTGGTCAGCATCACGATCCGGTCTGACAATAACAGCGCCTCATCCACATCGTGCGTGACCATAATGCAGGTGACCTGACTTTCTTCGCAGATCTGCATCAACTGCTCTTGCAGTCCGCCACGCGTTAGCGCATCTAGGGCCCCAAATGGCTCATCCAGCAGCAGCAGCTTAGGCCGAATCGCCAGCGCCCGCGCAATCGCAACTCGCTGTTTCATCCCGCCTGAAAGCTGGCTCGGCTTCTTAGCAGCAGCTGCCTTTAGACCCACCAGGTTGATGTGGTGTTCAATGATCTCTTTACGCTCGGCTTTAGGCCGATCTGACATCACGCCATTGACGGCTAAAGCGATATTATCGTAGACCGTCAGCCAGGGCAGCAGGGAGTAATTCTGGAATACGACCATACGGTCTGGGCCCGCCTCCGTCACCTGCCGCCCCTGCAAAATCACCCCCCCTTTTGTGGGTTGATCTAGGCCAGCGACGATATTGAGCAGTGTCGATTTACCACAGCCGGAGTGGCCGATCAACGAGATGAATTCACCCTGTTGGATTTTGAGTTCAATGTTTCTGAGGGCGACGTATTCACCACCGTTGGGTAGCGAGAAAACCCGGTCAATATGATCAACTTCAACAAAGGGTGGCATGGCAGTAACCGGTAGCAGGACAAGCGGTTAGGGGATAGGTTTGCGCTAGGGCTAGCGCGAAGCAGTTTCTATTTCCGTTCTTCGGGAACGACTCGATCTGCAACTAAGGCGACTAACCGATCCAGCAGCAGACCTACAACCCCGACATAAACCAGAGCGACAATAATTTCGCTCAAGGCAGAACTGTTGTAGGCATCCCAGATAAAGAAGCCAATGCCAACACCTCCTGTTAGCATCTCAGCGGCAACAATGGCTAACCAGGCCAGACCCACAGCGATGCGCAAACCCGTAAAAATGTAAGGAACGGCAGCAGGCAGCAGAATTTTGAAAAAGTAATCCTGCCGCGAGAGACGCAGCACTTTGGCAACGTTGTTATAGTCCTGAGGAATTTGCTGAACGCCAACCGCTGTGTTGATCAGGATCGGCCAGATAGCCGTGATGAAGATGACGAAAATCGCGCTGGGGTTGGCTTGACGAAATAGAGCCAGGGCAATGGGCAGCCAGGCTAGCGGTGGAATCGTGCGTAATACTTGAAATAGGGGATCTAGCGCCTGATACATGATTGGTGTAGTGCCAATCAAAATCCCCAAACCAATGCCGATTAGAGCTGAGAGCGAGTAACCAATTGCCACCCGTTGCAAGCTGGCGAAGATTTGCAGTCCCAGACCCTTATCTGTTCCGCCATTATCGAAAAATGGATCGATGATCAGAGGGTCCCAGGTGTCAGTAAAAACTTGCAAGGGCCCTGGCAAAAATGAATCTGGGCTAGAACACAGCAATTGCCAAATGCCTAGAAAAACAGCCAGCGCAATAGCAGAAGGAATCAGTTTTTTTAGTTGCTGAACAGCGCCAGTGCCGATCTGTTGGATGTTCCTGCTGCTGAAACGGCGGTCTAGCCTTGCGGTCATGCTCTAACTCTCCTTGGCTTATGAGATCGAAAGGGGATTAGGGCTTGGTGGCAAGCCCTAACCGTTTACAACAGGACTAAACCTTTTTGATTTTGAGGCTCTTCAAGTAAGCGCTTGGATCGGCAGGATCGAATTTGACGCCATCAAAGAAGGTTTCAACCCCACGGGAGCTACTGGCCGGAATCGCAGCTTCTTGACCAATTGCTTTGGCCGCCTCTTTCCAGAGGTCCTCTCGATTGACCGCATCCACTAGGGCTTTGGTGTCGGTATCGGCAGGCAAATAGCCCCAACGAATATCCTCAGTCAAGAACCACAGATCGTGGCTCTTATAGGGATATGACGCGTTTTCTGCCCAGAACTTCATCAGGTGAGGGCTATTTTCAACCACCTTGCCCGTGCCGTAGTTAATGGTGCCCTTGGCCCGTTCCACAATGTCTTTATCTGGCACTTTGAACCATTCCCGTTTGGAGACGATTTTGCACATCTCCTCCTTGTTTTCCATCTGGTCACACCAGACTTGGGCTTCTTGCACAGCCATCAGTAGCGCTTTCGCGGCTTTGGGATTTTTATCAACCCAATCAGCCCGCATGGAAAATGCTTTCTCGGGATGGTTGTTCCAAAGTTCGCCCGTTGTGAGAGCGGTATAACCAAATTCTTGATTGACCAATTGCGCATTCCACGGCTCACCCACACAGAAGGCTTCCATGTTGCCAACCTTCATATTGGCGACCATTTGAGGTGGGGGAACTGGCACTGTGGAGATGTCTTTATCAGGGTCAATACCGCCTGCTGCTAACCAGTAACGCATCCACAAGTCATGATTTCCGCCAGGGAAAGTCACAGCAGCTTTGATATCTTTACCAGAAGCTTTGGACTTGGCAAAGACATCTTTAAGAACCGAGCTGTCTGTGCCAACTTTTAAGTCTTTGTAGGTATTGGCAATTGAAATACACTGACCATCTGTATTGAGACGGGCCAAAATGTACATCGGCACTTTATTGCCCTTGGTGACCTTGCCTGTAGAAATCAGATAGGGCATAGGAGTTAGGATGTGAGCCCCATCAATGCCACCGCCATCAGAACCGAGCACAATGTTGTCTCGGGTGACAGGCCAAGAAGCTTGCTTCACCACCTCAACATCAGGCATGCCATACTTGGCAAATAGGCCCTTTTCTTTGGCGATGATCAGAGGTGCAGCATCGGTCAGCGCAATAAACCCGAGTTTGGCGGTTGTCACCTCTGGAGCGTCACCAGGAGCCACATTGACCGCTGGAGTTGCATTACTAGCAGCGGTGGAACTGGAACCGGAACTGCAACCGTGAGCTAACAGGGTACCGGCTGCGGTCATGCCTGTGGTGATGATGAACTGCCGTCTCGAAAATTTGGTCATGGCTCCTCAATTCTCAGTCGATAGTCGTGATTAGTGATTGATGGTTGGCAAACTTACAGCTACTTGGAGCCATAAGAGAGCCTCCAAGCTGAAACCGAGCGTCCTGCCTAGACATCAGATCTGAGCTGAAATAGAAGATCTAGGAGACAAAACTTGAGCGGTAAAACGCTGGCCTATGGCCGTACTAAAACCAACGGGACTAAATTAGGGCCACTAAACTAGAGCTGCTTGTTGACGGACCCGTGCTCCAAAATGCTCAATGAGCAACTGTTGTAGAATTGGTTTTAGGTCATCACAAGGGATACTTTGCATTACACATTCGCCCAGGTGTGCATCTCGCCCGACTTTGCCACCCATATAGATGTCAACAGCCTCAACAACCTTGCCGTTCTTGCGACTTTTGGTTCCTAAAAAACCAATGTCAGCGACTTGGGGCTGGCCACAGGAGTTAGGGCAACCCGTCCAGTGAATACGGATCGGTCTCGTGAGGTATAACTCTTGCTCCAACTCCCGGATCATTTCCAATCCCCGACTCTTGGTTTCAATCAGCGCGAAGTTGCAAAATTGACTGCCTGTGCAAGACACCAAGCCTCGCATTAAGCTGCCTGGCTCCGTGCTGAATCGCTTCAACAACGGCTCCTGCAAAAATACTTCTAGGCGTGAATCAGGAATGTTCGGAATGATCACATTTTGTTCAACAGTCAGACGAATTTCGCCAGAACCGTAAACATCTGCCATTCGAGCTAGGTCGAATAAGTCGTCGGCGTACAAACGGCCTACAGGCACATGCAAACCAACGAAGTTCAAACCCGTTTGCTTTTGGGGATGAATGCCAATGTGATCCCGCTTTTCCCAGCAGATCTCATCTTTGGCCGCAGCTGTTGCTAGAGGGAAGCCCAATTGCTTCTCGACTTCAACCCGGAATTTATCAAGCCCCCATTCATCGATTAGCCACATTAAGCGAGCTTTCTGCCGATTAAGGCGCGGGCCGTGGTCTCGATAAACAACTAAGATCGCCTCACAAAGAGGGAGAACATCGCGTGGATCGACCCAGGCATTGAGGGGAACTGCAGCTGCACAACGCTTGGCCGAGAAGAAACCGCCCACCAGGATATTGAAGCCTAATATCCCTCCTTTGTAAGCCGGGACAAAAGCAACATCGTTGATCTCTGCATGGACAGAATTGTCTCGGCAACCGGCGATGGCAATATTGAATTTGCGCGGTAGATTACTAAAACTAGGGTTTCCCTCACCATTGTTGGTGATCATGTCCTGGACCTTGCGCACTAGGCCTCGCGTATCGATTAGTTCATCGGCATCGATACCAGCCAGAGGCGAACCTGTAATATTGCGCACGTTATCCATGCCTGACTGCACACTAGTCAGACCGGCTTGTTTGAAACGACGAAAGATTTCAGGCACATCCTCAATCCGAATGCCCCGCAATTGCAAGTTCTGACGCGTCGTTACATCAGCGACCCCATCCGTACCGTAGCTTTGCACAATCTCAGCGAGAACTCGCATCTGACCGCTGGTAAGGATGCCATTCGGTAAACGCAGACGTAGCATGAACCGACCAGGCGTGATCTTACGAAAGAACAAACCCATCCACTTCAGCCGGTGCAAGTTATCTTCGTCAATGCCTTCCCAACCTTCACTGGCAAAGCGCTCTAGCTCCTCTTTGATTTTCAAGCCATCTTTAGCGGCTTTGAATTCCTCAAACTTGTTAGCCATGGCGAGAGCCCTTCTCTACATGAACTTGCTCAAACTGCCAACTTGAGAAACCCAAAATTTTGGCTTAAGTCTCTTGACAAATTGAATCAAGCTGTTGATTCCGTCACGTTAGTCAACTCACCAGTGCCGAACCGTATAGAGCATTACCAAATATTGCAAGCTATGTAGTTTTCGTATTGAACCCATACGCAGCTTGTATTTGGTTGGGATTGAGTCCTAGAGTAGGGAACGCTCCGGGTTAAACAACCTAGAGAACCCGTGACACAGTAGAAAAAGGCCCAATAATCAGGCCAAACACCAGGCAGATACCTAGGCCAAACCAAGGCCAGACAAAAGCTGCCCATCTAATGACACCGCGCCATCTGCACTTCTTACCCAAAGTTCCATGACTTCTTCATCTCTGACTGACTGCGCCTCCCTGCTCCAGGTCTTTCAAACGGAGCCGGAACAGCGAGCGGCAGTGCTCGACCTGATGATGCAAGCCTTTGAGAACGGCGATTTCCAGTTGCAATGGGAGGTCGGGCGAGTGCTGTGCGAGATTGGTGCCCCTGCCATTAGACCGTTGGTGGCGCTGATGCAGGACGACGACCACGATCTGGAACTGCGTTGGATGGCTGCTCGAACTTTGGGGGAACTGGAATGCCCAGAGGTGATTCCACCCCTGGTTGAACTGCTATGTAGTAGCGGCAACTCCGATTTGCAGGAGATGGCGGCGGCAGCTCTCACCAACTTAGGCGATCAGGCTGTAGCTCCTCTGACGCAGTTACTGGATGGACCCTGGCAATTGGCAGTAGTTAAGGCACTGGCGCAAATCCGCACTCGGGCAATCGTTGAGCCTTTGCTCAGGGTGGTGCAGGCAGAGGATCCGCAGGTTCGCGCCTGTGCGATTGAAGCCCTCAGCAGCTTCCATGACTCCCGAATCCCGGCAGTTTTAGTGCAAGCTAGCCAGGATCCAGATGTTCAGGTACGAACCGAAGCGGTAACTGGCTTGAGCTTGCGCAGTGATTTGGCGCTGGAACTGGATTTGCTGGACTTATTTACCGAAGCGTTATCTGATCCAGCTTTGGAGGTGAGCTGCTGTGCTGCCACGGCCTTAGGCCGGATGGGTAATATTGCCGCAGCTCGCCTAGCAGCGCACCTAGAACGAGCTGCCTTGCCGGTGCAACGCGAAATCCTACGGGCTTTAGGCAGAATTGCTAGCTCCGAAGCCATAACCTACTTGGAGCAAGCAGCAGATAGCCGCTCGGTTGCAGTTGTGCGTGAGGGTATATCAGTCTTGGGACGTTTGGGAGCCAGCATGGCTCAAGACGGACCCAACTCGCTGGTCTGTAGCCAAGTTACGCCAGTGCTGCTGAAAGCCTTGCAACACCCCGATTTAGAAGTTAAAAAGCTAGCCGCCATCGGACTGGCACAAATTGATGACCCAGCAGCGGTGGAGCCCTTGGTGCAATGCCTAGCTGAGCCCGAACCGGCTGTCCGACTCCATATTATTGCGGCGCTAGAAAAGATTGATCGAACCGGGGCGCAGCAAATGATCGAGCAGCGTCTGCGTCAGGAAGGCTTGGACCCAATCTGGCAGGAAGGCTTGCAAGCTTTCTTGCGCGAAGAGCTAGACCGAGAACTTAGAGCATCGGGAAGCTAAGAAGAGACTAGTAGGGCAAGGTCAGTCTTGCCCTACTTTATGGAATTTATGGAACCTAAGCTACCTAATCGAGCGCTTTTCCCAGGTTGCCTAGACCCTAACCGGCCTGCATATGCTTGTCTAACAGGGCTTTGGCCCGAGGCTTATAAAGCAGGTAGAACAGCGACTCCAAATAGCGCAGCAGGTCTTCGCGGTTCTCCTGAGAAGAGTAATTCCAGAATCCGTAAGTTTTGGCTAAGCGCAACAGACGGGAAGTGTGGATCTTCCAGGTATAGCTGCTGTAAACTCGCTCAATGGCTCGCTTAGAAATTTCTTGCCACTGCTCAGGATAGTGGTCTAGCTTGCTGACGAAGTCGAGCATCAGTTGCCCCATTTCTTCGACATGAGTTGGGTTGATGTAGAAGCCATTCACCTTGTCTTGAATGATCTCTAACGGCCCACCAAAGCAAGTGCCAAAGACAGGCAGTCCTGAAATCATAGCCTCCAAAATCGTCAGACCAAACGCCTCAAATAAAGCTGGCTGAACAAAGATGCCCTGACGATCAGCAATAATGCGATAGATTTCGCCTGAATCATCTTTCGACAGCCGCACTCCTAACCAGCGAATCTTGCCATGTAGGTCGTACTGATCGATCAGATGGTACATCTTTTGAATTTCGTCAGCTTCTTCGTAATCCTGCGAGTCTTCAGTCCGCAACTTCCCAGCAATGACGATGAGGTTGCAGTGTTCCTGTAACTCAGGGCAGCGGCCGAAGCACTCCACCAAACCTGTGATATTTTTAATGCGATCCAGACGGGCCATTGTGAACAGTGGCCGCTTTTGGGGTTCTTTCAGCGAACCAAGCACGTGTAGCGGATCGGTTTCACTGAAGAGCAGCTGCTCCAGGCGTTCTGTTTCACTGGGTAAGCGACGCTCAGTTGCCGTGTGGGGAAAGTAGAAGTTTTCGTTGACGCCCGGTGGCACAACGTTGAACTTGGGATTGAACAAGTCAATGCCATCGAGCACGTGGTACAAATCTGGCATGGTAAAGCAATCGTAGGACTCATATTGCCCCGTGCTCTCAGTTGTACCCACAATCTCCTGATAGGTGCTGCTGATGATGAAGTTAGCTGCGTTCATGGCGATTAAGTCCGCCGTAAATTGCAGCGAGAAATGATAATTGTCCTCAGATTCTTGCCAGTAAAGATTGCTGAACAGGTATTTCGATTTCTCCAAGGCATGAGCGATATTACACTGGGTCACCCCCAGGCTACGGGCGAGCAGAAAAGCGACTAGATTACCGTCGGAATAGTTGCCAACAATGAGATCGGGTACGCCTAGAAACTCGCTCAAAAGTTCCCGCTCAGCATCAATCGCAAAGGTCTCTAGATAAGGCCAGATTTCAAAGCGCGACATCCAGCTTTGGCTGTAGCGTGGGTTGAATTCCCGGAAAGGAACGCGCAAAATCCAAGCGTTGTCTGTGGCATGGACTTTTTCTAAGCGCTCATTAGAACGGGTGCCATCATTATTAGGAATTAGGCGCGTGAGAATAATCACCTTGGGCTTATAATCTAGCCCCGCCAGATGAATATCTTCTTGTAACTGCTGCTCTAGACTCTTGGCCTGGTCAAGGACGTAGACAACTTGTCCCCCTGTATCTGGACGGCCCAAAACATTCTCCTGACCAAACCAACCGTGGGGCGACACCAGCACGATCTTGAAGATCATGGGAATGCGGGAGATAAATTCCTCTAGTGCCTGGTGATCTGGTGAGTCGATCAGGTGGTCGAGGATTTCGAGCGTCTCTTGCACTCGACGAACTGTATTGCCCCAGCCCGGCTCAAAGCCTAGGTTTTGTAAGTCAAATTTGAATTCACTAAAGGGTTGTTCAGCAGGCCGACCACCCAAAAAACTGAGAGCTTGCTTAATACGTTCCGAAAGCTGTTGCCGAGTGCGAATGCGCTCATTGATCAGCAATTGCTGATTGTCAATTTTGTGCAGACGCAAGAAGTTGAATAAGCTTTCCAGCCATTCCTGAGGGCTTTGAAATAACTGGCTCGACAGATAGCGGCTGAGGAACTGTCCGCCTTTGCCAATATTTTTTGGATCTCGAATCTGAGGGGAATAATCATAAAACGGCCCGAAATCTAGTTCCAGAAGACGGCCTTCATTGGGGTGGTAATGATCAGTCAGACGGTCGCGCAAGGCGAGTAATTCTCGGTCAGTAACCGGCTCAAAGGTCAGTGTTTCCATGTGCAGCCGGAAAGTCTCTCGAGTGACGATCTGCGGTCGAATAATCAGATTTAGATCTTCTCCTTCAAGGATGATTTCCTGAGTGTAGTGAATGAGTTGTCCCAAAGCGGACTGTTGACGAAAGTCTTCGGGCTTCTCCTGCTGGTTACAGTATTCTTCGAAGGCAGTTTGAATATCATTGCGTAGTAGATAGCGATTCTCCTGTCGTCGTAACTTATTAGCGAACGCCCGTAGATCGACCTGTTCACCGTTGTCGATGATTGATTGAATCAGATTAGACACTTGAGCCAAAACCTTCTAAGCGCAACTGCATTGATATACGATCACTAACATTTGGAACTCCTCGTGCACCAGCGTCATCTACCTGGCAGGGATGTTCTGCTCCCCTCAATCATTGCTGAGCGTTACGAGCTAAATGCTGACGAGCTAAACACTGATGCATTGATGCCTCTTTGTGCTCTCAATCTTCGCTAGCCGCTCAGATGGATGATGACCCAGGGCATTCAGGATACAGGGAAATTGGAAGACAGCACGCACATTCATTTCAGGTATTCAAGAGGCTAGGTATTCGAGAGCTTATTGAGCTGAGGGTTAGGTATTCGAGGGGAAAGAGTAGGTACTGGAGAAGGAACGTTGGCCGTTGCCCAGTGCCCTGACAGGCTGTCTAGGTAGGCTGCCTAAACAATGCTGTTTAGATATATGTACCTAGGTATAGTGCTGCACTCCTCCTCACACAGGCTGACATTTACCTGCCCGGATCAAGCCAACCCGTCGAGCAATTGCTTCTGCCTGAGAATTGAAGGGACCCCAACGCTCTAACGCCTCAGCGCCGTCAGCGACTGGCTCACTAGCTGGGTCCAAGGCCACGATCTGGCAAGGTCCTTCTGCTCTTTTGAGGATGTACCACTGACGGGTATCAGTATCAGAGGACTGAGACATCGAAATTCCCACCTTATATGTTTCCAGAATCTTAGACAGACAAATGGGGGGATGGTAAGCTGTCAACTGCCTCAGCCAGTATTTAAATGGATCCAGAAACCGAGTAGCTGGCTCACTGGGTCCTATCTGACGATCTCCAACTGCAAGAGAGTACATCCCCCAAACCCGCCTTGCAGATCTGTGCCAGCTCCCACCCAGCCTGCCTGCCCAAACTGCACCAGAGAGGATCTGTACCTTGGCTCGACGTTACCTGTTTACCTCTGAATCTGTGACAGAAGGCCACCCAGACAAAATCTGTGACCAAATCTCGGACACTATCCTGGATACACTTCTAGCCCAGGATCCTACGAGTCGCGTTGCAGCCGAGGTGGTCGTCAATACTGGTCTGGTCCTAATTACCGGCGAGATCACAACCAAGGCTCAGGTCAATTACACCGACATCGCTCGCCGAAAAATCCGTGAGATCGGCTACGTCAATGCGGGCAATGGTTTCTCCGCCGATAGCTGTGCGGTGCTAGTTGCTCTAGATGAGCAATCTCCTGACATTGCCCGCGGCGTCAATGTAGCTCTAGAAAGCCGCGAAGGCGATCCCGCCGAGTTGGAATCGGCTCTAGAGTCGATCGGGGCTGGCGATCAGGGCATCATGTTCGGTTTTGCCTGCAATGAGACGCCAGAACTCATGCCCCTGCCGATCAGCTTGGCCCACCGCATGGCTCGTCAGCTTAGCGTTGTGCGCAAGTCTGGGCAACTGCCTTACTTAGGCCCTGACGGCAAAACCCAGGTGACCGTCCACTACGAAGACGGCCGACCTGTAAGCATTGACACCATTTTGATCTCTACCCAACACGCAGCTAGCATCGATGGCGTCAGCGATGAGGTAACGATTCAAGCTCGGATCCGGGAAGACCTCTGGAGTTTTGTAGTTCAGCCAGTATTTGCAGATGTTGCGATTCAGCCTGACGAGCAAACTCGTCTCTTGGTTAATCCCACTGGCAAATTTGTAATTGGTGGTCCTCAGGGCGATTCAGGTCTGACTGGCCGCAAGATTATTGTCGATACCTACGGTGGTTATTCTCGGCATGGCGGTGGTGCTTTCTCGGGCAAGGATCCAACTAAAGTTGACCG
The DNA here is from genome assembly GCF_014696065.1 of Leptolyngbya sp. FACHB-261. NCBI lineage: Bacteria > Bacillati > Cyanobacteriota > Cyanophyceae > Leptolyngbyales > Leptolyngbyaceae > Leptolyngbya > Leptolyngbya sp. FACHB-261. Next base: position 20,267 of record NZ_JACJPL010000031.1, read on the forward strand.
CAGCGCAGCCTACGCCAGCCGCTATGTTGCCAAAAATATTGTGGCCGCGGGCCTAGCTGAGAAGTGTGAGGTTCAGCTGAGTTACGCCATCGGTGTAGCCCGCCCAACCAGCATCATGCTTGAGACTTTTGGCACTGGCAAAGTCAGTGATGATCTCCTGCTGGAGTTGGTTCAAAAGAACTTTGACCTGCGGCCTGCTGCGATTATCCGTGCCTTCGATTTGCAGCGATTGCCTGGTCAGCGAGGTGGACGTTTCTACCAAGATGTTGCGGCTTATGGCCACTTTGGTCGAACGGATCTGAATCTACCTTGGGAGCAAACCGACAAAGCAGCCTTGCTCCAAAGCACAGCCCGTGCAGCAGCCACAGTTTAATCTTGCTCATAGCCATTACCAACCCTTCTCAGCAGGTTGGTAATGGCTTGGTCAACACTTTTTAAGAAAAAAACAGCTTTAACTGATTCTTAACCAGCCTCAGAATGTTGCCCCATCTCCAAGCTTTTGGTCAGGGCTTTTGGCGCGAGTGAGCAACATTTTGGCTCTAGAGAAGCCTCAGCATGGAATCAGAGGCCGATCTTTAGAGCCTTAATTGATATATTTTCATTGCAATTCCTGACTCCTTTGATTGATCCCCGTAATGAATGCTAGCCCTGACAATAGTGCGAACTAACAACTGGGGATCGCTGGATGCACGCAGCTATACCTATCCACAGGTCACAACCTCGCTTTTTTGCGCAGCTGATGCCTCCAATGCCTAGAACCCTTTTGTATTAATCAATACAAGCTTTATGCAGGGGTTTAGCTTATCCCTCGTGTAAAGATAGGTAAGCTGAAGAAACATATAAAAATTGGGAAGCTCTTCTGTTTTTAACTCGCTCCTTCATCAATAGTTGACCCCATTGGTCGACCCCGTTGAAAAGGCCATGACTCCAACCGGGTAGCGAGAATCTTAAAAAATCATTAAGGTGGTTAAATAGTGTGGTGACTGGTGAATGGGTATGTTCCTAAGACTTGCTGAGCAACACAAACAATTCGTGCAGGACTTGATCATGGACCTGCAAGCCCTGGCGACCGTTCTGGAGCGCCGTGGTTACCTTGCCTCTTGCTATACCTGTGGCAGCCAAATGAACAGTGCTTCCTTCATGGCTAGCCTGGGCGACGACCACCTGATCCGCTTCTTGGTTTCTGACTACGGCATCACCTGGACGGAGATGCGCGATGATCGTGAGCTGATGAAATTAGAGGGCGCTGAAGCAATCAGCCAACTGCAAGAACTCGCGAATCTAGTGAAGTACAAGACTCCAGTCACCGAAGCCAGACCAACAGTCGCCTCGATCTCCTAACCCCCTTCTGGGTCACCTAAAACGAAGACAGCACCTGGTGAAACAGGGCTGCCTTCTGGTGCTGTCGCTGTAGGTGCCATTGCCCTACCTAGATAGCGCAGTCAATGCGGACGGAGAGACTCGAACTCTCACAAGTTACCTCACTAGAACCTAAATCTAGCGCGTCTACCAATTCCGCCACGTCCGCAGGATTTAGCGTTAGCTCCCTTCCAATTAAGGTTGGGAAAACCATCATACCAAACTGTGCTCACCCAAATCTGGAAATCTAGAGAAATCTAGCAAAAACTACGAGGCCTAAACTGATATCAGTTTAGGCCTCGTAGTTTTTGCCTGGTGGCCCAAGTCTCAATCTCTAGCTCTTAGCCCCTAGCTCCTAACTGTCAGTCCCGGGCTGAGGGCTATCGCCTAACCAAGCTTGGTAGTTGCGCTTCTGTGCCTCGGAGAGGTTGGTGAGCCCTACAACCTGGTAACCATCGGGACAGGGCTTACCCAGGGTGACGCGTCGGGTAAACAGCTCGTCCTGATGGAAAACAGTTAGAGTGACACTCTGACCAGGCTGATAATCCTGCAAGCGATCCGCTAGCCGATCCCCTTTAACCCGCAGGCCATCGATAGCAAGCAGTTCGTCACCAGGGTCGATCCCTGCTCGTTGAGCAGGAGAGCCGAATTCTACAAAATTGATCAGCTGTGAGCCATTCTCAGCCTTCACTCGCAACCCGAGGTAAGGTGGCCGTTCGCGCTCTTCATAAGTTTCCTTCAGCTTGAGGCCAAAAGGTTCGAGGTACTGGTTGTAGTCCAGCTCATCTGTGCCTTCGACATAGCGGTTGAAGAAAGTGCTGAGATCAAGGCCAGCAGCAGCTTCTAGGCTTTCTTGAAGTTGCTCAGCCGTAAAGCCAATTTCACGTTTGCCAAACTGTTGCCAGAGCAAACGTAGGACATCATCGAGTGAGCGCTGACTGTTAGAAGCGTTGCGAATCAACAAGTCCAGCAGTAGCGATACAACTTCGCCCTTGAGATAGTAGGAAACCTGGGCATTAGCACTGTTGGCATCGGGCCGGTAGTACTTAATCCAAGCATCGAAGCTTGCCTCTGTTAGCGATTGCACATGGCGACCAGGTGTCGCCTGCACACGAGTGATTGATGCTCCCAGAAGTTTGAGATAGTGGCTGGCGTTGTAGATCCCAGCCCGTAGCGGAATCAACTGGTCGTAGTAACTGGTTGTGCCTTCACTGAACCAGAGGCAGGGGGTGTAGTTTTCCTGGTCATAGTCAAACACCTCTAGGGCTTTGGGTCGGATCCGTTTGACATTCCACAGATGAAAGAACTCGTGGGCAACCAAATTTAGGAAGCGGTAATAGCGGTCTCGATCCCGGAAGCCGAAGCGGGGGTAGTTGAGGGAGCAGCAATCTTTGTGCTCCAAACCGCCATTTCCCTGGCTAGCCAGGTGCAACAGAAATAAGTAACGGTCGTAGGGCAAGCCCCCAAAGAGATCAGCCTCAACCTCAATAATTTTTTGAATGTCTGGGATGACCTGGGAGGGATTCAGATTGCCCTGACCCCACACGGCTAGTTCATGTGCTTTGCCACGAACGCTAAAGGGATAGACAGCATGGGTGCCAATTTCGAACGGACTGTCAACTAGGGTGTCAAAGTCAACCGCCTCATAGGTAGTTTCTGTGTTTGCCACTCGGGGCAAGGGTGTAGTGACTTGCCATCCCGGTGGGGGAGTAATGCTGACTCGAATCGGCAGGTCTTGATAATCGGGAATGTAGAAAAAGAGAGCAGCACCGTTGAAATAGCCGTGGCTGCTGTCAAGGTGATTAGTTCGTACCGAGAGCTCGTTGGCGTAAACCCGATAGCGAACCTGGATTTCTGTTTGTCCCTGGGTTTCGATGCGCCAATGGCTCTTGCTGCATTTGCGAGCGGGTAGAGGCAGCCCTTCAGAGGTCGTCACGCGCAATTCCTGAAGGTTACGGGCATACTCCCTGACTAAATAGGAGCCCGGTGTCCACACCGGAAACTTCAGGTCTAACTGTGCGCCTGTCCAGCCATCGACTACCAGTACCACTTCAAACAAGTGGTTTTGCGGCTCGGGCATTGCAACCTGATAGGAGAGCCTGACACTAGTGGCAGGTTCCGAGAACGAGAGAGGCCGGAGGACATTGGTCATAGGAGGATGCATTCGATCTTTGTCTTCACTGAGTTTATGGGGTGTTTCCCACCGACACAGTGATGTCTGTATGGAAGAAAACACTAAACTTGAGCTGTTACGGTCGGCGCGGTCCTGATGCTAGAACTAGGCGCAAAGCCAGAACTTGAGTGCGCTGAGGCAAGGGGCGACTGAAGTTGTCATCGCTAATCAGAACTAGGCTACGACTGCCATCGGCTTGGCTAGGGCCAAAACTCATACCCTCTAGGTTATCGAGAATAAAATTCTCTGCGCCTGCCAGAGTATTGAGATTGAGCAATAGCGTTTTCTGAACTGAACCAACTGCTTGACCGCTAAGGCTGGTCCGAGCAGTGACATCCTCAGCGTTGCCTAGACTGACCTCGAACAGCTTGGCGCCAAAGCCTACACCAGAAACAGAGCGCTCTAAGGCGAGAAAGTGCCCGTCGTTATCCAGGGCCAACAGATCGACCAAGCCGTTCTCGTTGAAGAAGGGATTGCTGGGGCTGGGTACCGGCTCAGTTTGATAGACAAATTGCCGGGTTGCTTGCCCTGTGCGCAGGTCAAACTCGACAATACGACAGCGGCTACCCTGCTGGAGATCTGAGCTTGGCCCGTCTTGTTGTAGGGCCTGTTCAGTCGCTACATAAAGCCGTTGCCCATCTGGTGTCAGAGTCAGGCTCTCAAAGGCGCGGTTGTTGCGCAAACCTCGACTCTGGCCAGGCGTGAAGGCATCCGGTAAACGCAAGCTGCGCAGTAATTTGCCAGTCCGACGGTCAAAAGCATTGAGATAGGGCGCAGTCTCTGAGGAGATCCAAACGGTATCGGGGCCGGAAAGCGCAATCCCTTCGCCATCCAAGTCCACGCTCAGTGGCACAACCGCCTCAACTCTGGCAGCACTAAAGCCCGCAGAGCTGTAATCAAGGCTCAATTGGTACAAGCGCGAGCGGTGTGGGTCATCGGACACGCCGTAGAAACGTTGGGTGCTTGGTGCATAGGCGAGACCTGATATTCCGCCAAAGGCAGTACCCTGAACCTGCTGAGTTGTAGGAAATTCGTAACGTCCCATAAACTCTAGCCGTTCCACAATTGGTGCAGCTTTCAACGGACAAGGGAACCCCAGCAGCCAAACCAGCGTACAAATAACAGTGTTAATCAATGGAGATAAGCGGATTCGAACCGCTGACCCCTTCAATGCCATTGAAGTGCTCTACCAACTGAGCTATATCCCCGAGTTCAGCGCTTTTTTGGGCGCAAATTCTATGCTGCCTTAGACCCGGATCATTGTCAATAGTTTGGGCAATTGAGCTTAGGAATAGACGTCGGCTTAAGCTCACACCCATTCCCAGAGCACACCATCAGAGTAAGGGCGTTACACTCACAACATAAGCAGCCTGCCTGTCCTATGCGTCCGCCCCGCCTTTTGCTGTTCATCGCCGGTCTCAGCTTGATTTTGGGGCTGATGCTGTGGTTGGTGAATTCTATTTGGCGGCTTTACATCCAGGTTTCATTCACAGCACCCCCCTTAGCCTTCATTTTGTTGGTGCTGTTGATCATGTTGCTGGCACTGGTGATTGCGGCCTTTGTCTACTATGGGTTTCTATTTCAACGTCCTACTAAAGGTCGGCGTCCAGAGCCCCAGGTTTCGTTAATTAAGGCAGAAGCCGCGGAAGAGACGCTGCGGGCTGTGCGCCAGCAAGTTGCACAGATCCAGGATGAGGTGTCGCGACGGGCACTCCTGGAACGCTCTGAAGACATCGAGGAGAGTTTCAACCGCAAGGAAATTCAGGTTCTGGTTTTTGGCACAGGCTCGGCAGGTAAAACCTCTCTGGTCAATGCCCTGATTGGCCGGATGGCGGGTCAAGTGGGTGCCGCGATGGGAACCACCAAAACCGGTCAAACCTACCGCTTCAAACTTAAGGGTTTAGAACGTCGCATTTTGATCATTGATAGTCCTGGCATCTTAGAGGCCGGAGCAGAGGGGACTGAGCGGGAACAGGAGGCCCGTCACCTGGCGACCGAGGCCGATCTGCTGCTATTCGTGGTCGACAATGATCTCAAAAAATCGGAATACACACCCCTACGGGCACTAGCTGAGATCGGCAAACGCTCGCTATTGGTACTCAATAAGATTGACCGCTACACCGACTCTGACCGCGAACTGATTTTGGAGCGCTTACGAGAGCGAGTCGCTCGCTTTATCAGCCCTGAAGATGTCGTAGCAATTTGCGCTAACCCCAACGCCTTTCGCACTGAAACTGGCGAAATCCTTCAACCTGATCCAGAAATTCTACCGCTGCTGCGACGGATGGCAGCAGTGCTGAGAGCTGAAGGTGAAGACCTGGTCGCCGACAATATTCTGCTACAGTCTCAGCGCTTAGGCGAGGAGGCCCGCCGTCTGATTGACGAGCAACGCCTCAGGCAGGCGGAGAAGGTAGTGGAGCGCTTTCAGTGGATTGGCGCTGTAGTGATTTGCGCAACACCTTTACCCGGCATTGACCTGTTAGCTACGGCAGCTGTGAATGCGCAGATGGTGGTCGAAATTGCTCGGGTTTACGGCTGTGAGTTAAATCTGGAGCGAGGACGGGAACTCGCTTTCTCTTTAGCTAAAACCCTGGCTAGTCTTGGCGTTGTGAAGGGAGCCATTCAGCTAGTTACCGATGCCCTGCAATTGAGCGTAGCTGGCTTTCTAGTTGGCACAGCGATTCAGAGTGTTAGTGCCGCTTACCTAACTCGAATTGCTGGTAAGAGCTTTATTGAATATTTCCGTCACGACCAGGATTGGGGAGATGGCGGCATTACTGAAGTAGTGCAACGTCAGTTCCAGCTCAACCGCCGCGACCAGTTCGTGAAGTCCTTTGTGCAGGAGGCGATCAACCGCGTAATTCGGCCCCTATCTGGACAGTCTGAATCAGAACCGGAGGCTCCGCCCGAGCCGCCACCTCGCAGACGCTAAGCTCTTTCCCAAGACAGAAAACCCAGCCGATTAGAGGAAGCCCGACTAGGATTGGGGTGTAAAGTTTCTTGTCAAAGCTTTTATGCAATACACGCTGGTACTCCAACGACTGGCAACTGTCCTGGCCTTGATGATTCTGACTCTAATGCTTGCGGCTGCGTCAAGCGGTGTACTGATGGCTTTCAACTACGAACCGGTTGCAGGCGAGGCCTTCAATTCTCTGCAAAGCCTAACGGATCAAGTTCCTTATGGTTGGTTAGTCGAAACTGTGCACAACCTGGCGGGGAACTGGCTGATCGGCCTGGCTTTAGTGCAGATGGTGGTGATGTTTTTGAGCAGGCAGTTCCGGACCAGCTGGCTCAGCTCCTGGGTCAGCATCATCCTGCTCATTTTGGTCGCCATTGGTTTAGGTTGGACCGCGATGATTTTGCCCTGGACCCAGGATGGCTACTGGCGCTTCAACATTGAACTCAGCACCATTCAATCTATTCCCCTCATCGGTCCAACCTTAAGAGAAACATTGACCGGTGGGGGCGCTATTGGCACAGCTACAGTGGAGCGCATGTATGCACTGCACAGCTATGTATTAGCCGTTGTTGCAGTTTTCCTGTCAATCATTCACTTGGTAGGCATTGTTCGACAGAGAAGCGAACAGCAATCAAGCGCTGATGAAGTTGGAACTGAAGTTGAAGTAAGCGGGTGATGAGATTCGAACTCACGACCCTCTCCTTGGCAAGGAGATGCTCTACCACTGAGCCACACCCGCGTTTGCTCTTTCGAGCTTTATCATCATGCCTGAGAAATTCAGGCTTGTCAACCTTCAGGTGACGAATCCAGGGCTAAATTAGCGCCGATAGCGCTCCGCAGCGGACGCTCTGCACTGCTATTGCCACCAGGTAGATTAGCGGCAGTGCGGATGCTGCGCATGAGGCTTGCCATTTCGATAGCACTCATGCCATATTCCCAGCCCTTATTGCTCTTAATGCCAGCCCGTTCTAAAGCCTGCTGCATGGTGTCCGTGGTCAAAACGCCAAAGACAACTGGCACGCCAGTCTGAAAACCAATCGCAGCAATACCTTTAGACACCTCAGACGACACATAGTCAAAATGGGGGGTATCGCCTCGGATTACAGCTCCGAGGCAGATAATCGCGTCATAGCGACCGGAAACTGCCAATTGCCGTGCCACCAATGGCACTTCAAAACTGCCAGGCACCCAAGCGTAGTCCACTTGAGTTCCTGACGGATCAACATCAACGCCGTGGCGCTTCAGTGCGTCTTGAGTGCCTGCCAGTAGCTTGCCAGTGATCAGGTCATTAAATCGCCCAATTACGATGGCAAAACGCAAGTCCTCGGTTTGAGTGAATGTCCCCTCAAAAACCCCCATGCAATCTCTCTAAACCACTAAAAAGTTCAACAGACCAACCACAACCACGAGCACTAGCCAGACCCCGGAGCCCAGCAGCAGTAAGCTCTTGGATTGACCCCAGTTTTGGGGCGACGCGTAAGCAACTGGCACTGCGACGACCATCACGAAGGAAAATAGAACCAGCGCTGCCAGGGCCAGCTGAAACACAATGCTCATTGTAAACCTCTCCCTTGAAATGCTGCTTTTGATGGGGCCAGTCCCCTCCTCATAAAGCTACCAGGGAATCTCCCCCTTTGATTAATGGACCTCATCCTTTGCCACACAACTGCGGACTTCGATACTTTGGGGGCGGCGGTTGGCGTCGCACGCTTGCTCCCAGGGGCCCGAATTGTCCTAACTGGGGGTGCCCATCCTGGCGTGCAGCAGTTTCTAGCACTTCATCGCGACGAATATCCTCTAATCGAAGCTCGCTCCGTCAATCTGGAGAAAGTTCAGCAATTGGTGGTGGTCGATGCTCAAACACGGGACCGTCTCGGTAACTGTGCAGCTTGGCTAGATCAACTGCGCGGACGACCGATTCGGGTCTACGATCACCACCTTGCAGCTGAGTCCGATTTGGGTGCGACCGAACTGCACATTGAAGCGGTAGGAGCCACTTCTACCTTGATTGCTGAGCAATTGCAGCAGCAGGACATCACGCTGAATCCTTATGAGGCCACGGTAATGGCCTTAGGGATTCACGTCGACACGGGTTCGCTCACCTTCGATCACACAACCCTGCGCGATGCTCAGGCATTGGTCTGGTTGATGGGTCAAGGCGCTAGCCTGCCGGTGATTGGCGAATACGTGCAACCGAGCTTATCGCCGCAAGTGCAGGAGCTGTTAACCCAAGCTCTAGAGACCCTGGAACCTGAGACGGTTCATGGCTATAGCGTGGCCCAGTTGCTTGTGCACACTCAGGGCTACGTTGGTGGCTTGTCCAGTTTGGCAGCTCAGATTCAAGAACTAGCCGACTTGGATGCCTTGCTCTTGGGCGCAGTGTATGAAGACCGACTGAGCCTGATCGGTCGTGCCCGCAAAGACATCACTCAGCTCAACGAATTGCTGGCGCCGTTGGGTGGGGGCGGCCATGCCAGAGCCGCTTCCGCTAGTATTCGCGGCGTCAATGCGCAACAGACCCTGAACTCCGTTTACGACCAGCTCAAGGCTCAGATTCCACCGCCGCTTCAGGCGAAGGATCTCATGTCTTCGCCGGTACGGACGATTCGTCCAGATACCACCATTGATGAGGCTCAACGAGTTCTATTGCGCTACGGACACTCTGGCCTCTCGGTGGTGAATGAGCAAGGTGCCCTAGTGGGCGTCATCTCGCGACGAGACCTGGACATCGCGCTACATCACGGCTTTGGTCATGCACCGGTGCGAGGTTATATGACCAGTCAGGTCCGCACGATCACACCGGACACGCCCCTGCCCGAGATCGAGACTCTGATGGTGACTTATGACATTGGGCGTCTGCCTGTGCTGGATGGCTCTGAGCTGATCGGCATCGTGACGCGCACCGACGTTTTGCGCCAACTCCATGCAATTCACCGTCCCTTGGGGCTGCCTCCAGGGCTGACTCACCGCTCCTTGGCTAAGCAGCTAGAGCAATCACTAGATCCAACTCTATGGACGATTCTCAAGGCAGCAGCAGAGCAGACTCATAGTCGGGGCTGGCAGCTTTACCTGGTCGGAGGGGCTGTGCGGGATGTGCTCTTGGGTCAGGAAAAGATGGTCATTGACCTAGACCTCGTCGTCGATGGTGATCACCGGACCCTCCAGCAAGGTGCAGGCATTGAGCTAGCCCAAGTTCTACAGGCGTCCTATCCAGAGGCAAGACTGCAAGTGCACGGTCGCTTCCAGACCGCGGCGCTGCTCTGGCCAGAACAATCTACTTTGGGACCTGTCTGGATTGACATCGCCACTGCGCGTACCGAGTTCTATCCCTATCCTGCGGCGCATCCAGAAGTGGAGGCTAGCTCAATCCAACAGGACCTATATCGTCGGGATTTCACCATCAATGCTCTAGCAGTGCGCCTGAGCGGGCCACGGGCAGGAGAGTTGCTAGACTTTTTTGGTGGCATGCTCGACTTGGAAGCCGCTCAGGTTCGAGTGCTCCATGCCAACAGCTTTATCGAAGATCCCACACGCATATACCGAGCTGTGCGCTTCGCAGTTCGCTTGGGCTTTCAGATTGAGCCCCAAACTGAGGGCTATATCCGGCATGCCGTTGACAGTGGGCTTCATGATGCTGTGGGTGGCGATCGCTTGAAGGGTGAACTGCACTACATCTTGGAGGCTGACTACTGGCGTCCCGCCCTCAAGCTGCTCGCTAATTTAGGAGCTCTACGATGCATCCATGCAGAGTTGCAGATGACGCCAGCCCTTTGGCAACAAGTTGCTCGCACCGAGCGCTGGCTCAAGCGCTTCGATACAAAGCCCCAGCGACTGAACCACTTGCAAACTATCTTAGAGTTGCTAATCGCCAGTCTAAAGCCAGAACAACGGGGCGATGTAGCCCAGAAGCTACATTTGACCACAGACAGTATTGAGCGGCTAGAAAACCTGGCACAGACCGAGCAAACTCTCTGTCAATACCTGGGTAGGCTCAGCCGTCCTAGCGAGATTGTCTTTGCACTACGCGAGGTTGATCTCGGCACGCTAGTTCTGTTCCTAGCGAGGTCTAGACCTCCCTTGCGTCGCTTCCTCTGGTGCTATTTAACGACTTGGTCGCTAGCTCAACCGCCTTTAACAGGAGATGACCTTAAGCAACTGGGCTACCGACCAGGTCGTAGCTTTAGGACCATGTTGGACGCACTGCTGGCAGCCAAACTGGATGGTGAGGTGACAACACCCGAGCAGGCTGTCAGCTTTCTTAAAGAGAACTTTCCTTTGAACTAGAGTTTGCTGAACTAGAACTGAGGAATCACAGACTCAGGAATTGGTGGTTTGGGTCGCCAGCATCTGCTTGAGTCTTTCCAGTTCCTGCGCCCATCGGGGGTCTGGTTGTGCGGCTTCTGAGGGGGTAGAAGTTGTGCCAGCGGTACCAGAGCTAGAGCGGCGAGACTTGTTAGCGCTGCCGCCACCACTGCGCTTACCACCACCACTACTCCCACTACTGCTGGCCTGAGGTGCAGCCGCGGGAGGAGCCACTTCATCTTTGCCCTTTTCACGGGGTTGAGCCTTCTCTACCCGCAGTGCTTGGTCTGCAAAGACCATGCCATTGAATTTTTCAATTAACTGGTCAGCTTGTTCATCCGTGTTAACGGTAACAAAGCCAAAGCCTCGGCACTTATTGGTCTTGCGATCTGTAATTAGCTTAATCGAGATATTTTCGCCTTCCTGGATAAACAAATTTTCCAGAGCTTGACGATCAACATCTTCAGCCAAATTGCCGACGTAAAGACGAATAGACATGTGCAAGTGACCTCTAGGGTAGGTGTGGAATCGGGACTTGAGGCAAAGCTAAAAAACTTAGGCAGCAACACTCAAGCGTAATGTTTCCAGGCTTAGCGCCGGACCACCCGCTGCCCGAGCAGTCGACGTTGCCATAGTTTTATTATCCTCGCCTTGACGCCTCCAAAATCATGCTGCTAGGGGCTTAACTGAGTGAAGATTCTGGCCTAGCCCTAACCACTGCAAAAACTTTAAGCAAGCGGTGCGAACGGATGGCTCACACTGTAGCAGCCGTAGTCTTCTGCTCTGCAAAGAACTGGAGAGAAGCTCTCTGCTCATTTACGCCATTCACCACCCTACCATGCCCGTCCGGTACAGCGCTAAATAAAAACCAGCCGCTGGCTCCGGCTGGTCGATTGCTTGCTGTGTTGGGAGGAGGAAAACCCAAAAACGCCTGGGGCGCTGGTCAGGCACAAAAGCAAGAAATAGAGCCAACTTTCCTCGCCACCTGAACCCATCTAGCCTTTCCTGTTAAGGAATGTAACACGACTAGTGAGCTTTTATCAACAATTCTTCACTAGTTTTTGGAGCACAGAGCTCAAAAAATGTAACGAGTTTTACCAAAAGCAGGGGCTAACCTGTGCAAGGGAGTTAGCCTACCCATAGATACCCTTCCTGCAATTGCAAGGAGACTCCCGATGATGTCACCATCGCTGCTACCTCTGGTAACCCCCTCCCCAGCGCATATTTGCCCGTTTGATCAAGCATGCAGCTATCTAGAGGAAGCCGCCAAAGAGTTGCAGCTTGATTCAGGGCTACTGGCAATCCTAAGCAGCCCACGCAAAGTCGTTACAGTGTCTGTTCCTGTGAAGTTGGACAGTGGCGAAGTCCGAGTATTAGTAGGGCATCGGGTCCAACACTGCAATATTCTAGGCCCCTACAAAGGTGGCACTCGCTACCATCCTGCGGTGACCTTGCAGGAGGTATCAGCGCTGGCGATGCTAATGACCTGGAAATGTGCGCTCTTAGGAATTCCCTACGGCGGCGCTAAGGGGGGAATCGCGCTAGATCCAAATCAGTACAGTGTGGGCGAACTAGAGCGGGTTACCCGCCGCTACACTAGCGAACTGATTAACGATATCGGTCCGGCTGTCGATATCCCTGCCCCTGACATGGGCACCTCGTCACGGGAAATGGCCTGGATGATGGACACCTACTCCATGAACGTGGGTCATGCAGTACCTGGTGTAGTAACGGGCAAGCCGCTGTCCATTGGCGGTTCCCGAGGCCGTGATCTGGCTACCGGGCGAGGGGTCATGATCGTAGTTCGGGAAGCATTGGCAGAGCGAGGGCTGTCTCTTGCCGGTGTGCGGGTTGTTATCCAGGGGTTTGGCAATGTTGGTGGTGCTGCGGCCCAACTGCTCCATGATGCAGGCGCTAAAGTTCTAGCCGTGTCTAATGGTCGGGGCGGGATTTTTTGTGAAACTGGTCTTGATATTCCAGCCTTAAACGTTTATGTAGCTCAGAACCGGCAAGTCCTAGCAGGGTTCCCAGGTAGCATTGCCATCTCTAATGCTGAGTTGCTGACCCTGCCCTGTGATGTACTGATTCCAGCAGCGCTAGAGAACCAAATTACCGAAGAAAACGTCGCTCGGGTTCAGGCAACTATCGTTGCAGAAGCGGCTAATGGGCCGGTGACCCTGGCTGCTGACCGAGCTTTAGAAGCTCGTGGCGTTACCGTACTGCCTGACATTCTGGCCAATGCCGGTGGCGTGGTAGTCAGTTACTTGGAATGGGTCCAGGGGCTTTCCTATGTATTTTGGGATGAGGAACGGGTTAACCAGGAAATGGAGGGGCTGATGGTACAGGCTTACCGACAGGTCACTCACCAGGCAAAATTACGGCAGGTGCCGCTGCGTCTGGCCGCCTACACCTTGGGCGTCGGGCGGGTTGCCCAAGCCTTGGCTGATCGAGGTCTCTATCCCTAGAAGCCTGGAGCCGCCAACCCTGCCAGGGTTAAGGGGCGCGTTTCAAATCCAGGACGTCAACCACATGCGCAGGCGGAAGGTCTGATAGGTCAGGGGCAAACCCATGAAGATGGGCAGCCAGAATACCAGACCCAGAGCGACTGCGAGGCTAACGCTTAGGCCCAAGCCTCGCAGTCGGCGGTTTTGCTGATGTGCCTCATAATGTCCGGACCCAAATAGGGGCTGACTGAAACTCCAATCGGTTAGCCAAGCTAGGGCTAGGAAGCTGAAAATCGACGCCAACATGTAGTGGTAAAGAAACGTGCAACGGCCCACTAGACTCCAGGGTAGATAGTTAGCGGCATAACCCAGCAGGATGTAAAGCGGTCCCCAGGGTGCCGCTTCTACATCTTTGCGACGCCGTCCTGGATGGATGAACCAGCTCAGCAGAGAAGCCGTTAAAACCAACAGAGCCAAGGTAGAGAGCCACCAGAGAATTGGATTGCCCATGCCGTGCAAGGCATAGACAGTCTCAGGATTAGTTCCTTTGAGGGTCTCGTAGTAGTAGCTCATCGGCCGTAGCAGCAGAGGCCAGGACCACCAGGGTGAACAATAGGGATGTATTGGTTTGCCATTGGCTAACGTTTCGCCCAACCTCTGGTGATATTCCAACATCTGGCGATGAAGACCCCATAATCCTGGCTCTGGGTTGATCTGCATATGTGGAATCCATTGCAGCCAATACAGCCCAATGGGAATCAGCAGAAAGCAGAACAGGATTTGAGCTGCGCTCAGTTCGGTTATACGAGAGAGGTTGGTGGTACGCTGCCCTCTGTCCCAACGCAGGAGCCGCAATACCCAAGCAACCAACCACAACAGCAGCATGGCTAGGGCAAGACCAAGCCCATTCCACTTGACTGAGATGGCCGCTCCTAGGCTAAGGCCGGACAAGCTTAACCAGCCCCAACGTTGGCGTCCCTCCACCTTCAACCCTAGGAGAAAGAACCATTGACTCAAAATGCCAAAGAAGACCAGGAAGATATTGATCAAGCCCAATCGGGACTCGACTAGCAGCAAACCATCGGCAGCGGTAAAAAAGCCAGCCAACAAGGCAAATCCGGGTCGCTGAGCAATTTGCCAAGCCAGTCCAGCCACAACTAAGGGCAGCATTGAGCCGAAGAAGGCTTCGGTCCAGCGATAGGTTACTGGACCAGTCCAGCCAAACCGATCAGCAACCCAAAGTCCCACAGCAATGATGTATTTGCCTAGTGGCGGGTGAGGGTCAAAAAGCTTTTCGCCCTTCAAATAATTGCGGGCGTATTTGGGATAGTAGACCTCATCAAAAACGAGTTCTTTAAAGCGGCCTAAGTCCCAAAAATGCAGCGTGACTGATAACAGCAGCAGACCTGCCAATCCTAACCAGAACCAGGCTGGCAAGAGCGCGCTGCCTCGATTAAACTGGCCTCGCGTTCCACCGGGTAATGGGCGATATTTCACCATAGAATTTCCCCGGTCCCCTGGGTTTAAGATGTGTTTGCACAGGCATTCTACATCTGGAGCTACAGAGTCATGACTGACGCTTCTCCTGCTAGTGCTGGTACAGGGCTAAGCCGACGCCAGCACCTTTGGATCGCAGCCAGCATCTGGACCGTCGTTGGAGCTGGGCTGCTCGCCATGGGCAGTGTGTTTCTGCTGCGCTATTCCTATCCTGGGCTAGCCGATCCGCTACATCTGAGCTTTGCTGTCCTAGCCCTAGGCATTGGGCTGGTCAAAGGGCGTTTGGTTCTGGATCGTACCGCCACTCGGGTCATTGACCGAGTTGAGGAACTCAGCCAACCCAACCCCTTCAAAAGTGTCATTCAAATGTTTGGCACTAAAACCCTATTGTTGATTGCCGCAATGATGGGGCTGGGGGTTCTATTGCGCAGGTTAGGCCTCAGCTACGAAATTCGGGGGCTAGTCTACGTTGCTGTAGGGGTGGCGCTTTTGTGGAGTTGTCGCCGGTATTGGAGTGCTGCTGCCCAAGTTCCAAGCCGATCAGAGCAGGCGGGCTAAACTCACGGACCCAAGATGTAAAACAATGTTGCAGCTCCCCAAGGCATCAGTTACACTGCTTAACATAAGCACACAAAGAGGGCTTGAACGATGGAAACCGAAAACCGCAATGCCTGGAACTGGGGTTTCACCGCAGGAGCGGAGAACTGGAATGGTCGCCTGGCAATGATTGGCTTCGTCGCAGCCCTGGCTACCGAGTTTGCTACCGGCCAAGGTGTTTTACATTTCCTGGGTTTGATGTAAGCCCCAACAGGACTGAGTTTTTGCGGCAGGACAAGCGCCTGCCGCTTTTTGATGGCTACGAGTATTCTTTAGAACTCAGAACTAAAGCGGCCTAGAAGTTAATGCCTCTAACAACTTTGTTTGCTGTTAGAGGCATTACAAGCCAGCGAAAGGCCACTGTCCTTGGCTCAATAGTGAGCTAACAGGAGTACTAACGAATGTACTCTTTGAGGATACTGTTACGGTTGGGATGTCGCAATTTGCGTAGAGCCTTAGCCTCGATTTGACGAATACGCTCACGCGTAACGTTAAATAGCTGACCAATTTCTTCAAGCGTTTTCATCCGACCATCATCGAGACCGTAGCGCAGCTTTAAAACATCCCGTTCCCGAGGGCTCAGGGTATCTAATACGCTTTCGAGGTCTTCCCTTAGCAAGTTTTTGGCAACTTGATCCTCAGGGGTTTCACCATCAGACTCAATGAAATCACCCAAACGGGAATCTTCTTCTTTACCGATGGGAGTTTCTAATGAAATGGGAAGCTGAGCAGACTTCGCAATGAAGCGAAGCTTCTCAATGGTCATCTCCATCCGGGTAGCGATTTCCTCTTCCGTAGGTTTGCGACCCAGCTCTTGAGACAATAGCTTGGTTGTCTTCTTAATACGGGAGATAGTTTCGTACAGGTGAACTGGCAGACGAATCGTACGCGATTGGTCAGCAATTGCCCTTGTAATAGCCTGACGGATCCACCAAGTCGCGTAGGTTGAGAACTTATAACCTTTCTCGTGGTCGAATTTCTCAGCAGCGCGAATCAGACCTAGAGAACCTTCCTGAATTAGGTCCTGGAAGGAAAGGCCTCGATTCATGTATTTCTTGGCGATGGAGACAACCAATCGCAAGTTGGATTGGACCATCTTGTCCTTAGCACGACGCCCTTTGTGCAGGCGTTCGCGGAAGGCACCTAACGGCATATCAACTTCATTCGCCCACTCCCCATCATGAGGTTCGCGGTCGAGCCGATCCATTAAACTGTCGCGAATCCGCTCTAATTCCAATAGATCAGCGATCTTACGAGCCAGTTCGATCTCCTCATCGGCCCGCAAGAGACGAATGCGGCCAATTTCTTGGAGATAAAGACGAATAGAGTCCTCGGTGTAGTGCTTTTTGCGCGCGGGTCCCCGGCGTCGGGAGGCACGAGCTTTACCGGAGCGTCCTCCCTCATCATCATCAGAATCAGAACTGATGTCGTCACCTTCATCGGAGACGTCAATTACAACACTCACGTCTTCATCAATCAGTTGCTCTAGGTCTGCAACCAGAGGTTTACCGATGGTCTTGAGTAAGTTGTTGGCCTGGGTCATGCCGCGTTCCTCTTGCTCCTTAATGCAGTACAGGAGAAAACTACCTGCTAATTACGTCTTTGTGGTTGAACTGGTCGAATCGAATGGGGGCGATGCTTATCAGCAACTGGGGGATGTCTAAACTGCGATCGCGAATAAACTCCGGGGTTTACCAGACTGACTAGTCTAGCTAGAGAGGAGCGCAGTGACCAGCCTTTCCAGCAAGTCTATGTGAAACTGTATTCAGGGAGTCAAATGCCCTCCGATTGTAGCCTTTCTCACAAAACATGCACGCTTTCCCAATCATTTTGTGAATTTGGTCTGGGCTGACAGTCCTAGGGGACTGAGCTGCAGTAAGCCTTACCAGGGCAAGCTAGACACTTGCCCGGAATAGCGAATAACAGCATTGGCTGAGCCAAGTGCTTACGCACCTACCATTTACCATCCATTTATCACCAAAACTAGCTGAATGTCATGGACTTGATATGACAAGTTAGCTCTGGATGCATCCAGGATGGCACAGGTATTGAAGAGGCATTCCCAGCAAAATGGCTGATTCCAGCTTACCGAGAGGTTTTTAGAGGTCACCTCACTCAATTCAGAGTAGCGAGAACCGCGGTCGCAGGTTGAGAGCTAGATCCAGCAGGTAGTCATCAGAGCGGCCTAAAATGCGCAATTATGAAGAATCTAAACAGTCTTAACCGGTTAAGCGGCTTATGTTGCGTCGAGTTTCACTAGGGTCGTTGGGCCTGACGGTAGGCGGGATTTTGACCCTGATGGGCTTCGTGGCTTATTTTGGGGGCAATCCAACTTTGAACCTGATCGGATTTTTTTATGGTATTCCGATTCTGTTGGGTGGAGCAGCCTTAAAGGCATCAGAAACAAAGCCGGTGCAACTGTTAATGCAGCCCAACTCAGAAGTACTAGCACTACGCCAGAAACAACAAACTGAAACTCTGAAAAAAGTGCGTGAAAAGGCGACGGGCTATCTCTATGGCGAAGCCCATTTAGAAGAGTCCCTCAAACCTTTAGGTTTAGAGCCTACGGATGAAGAACGCCCGATTTTAACTCACCTGGGCGAAACGATTGTAGAGGGAGCCTATACTTTAGTGTTGCGCCTACATTCCCCTCTTATCGACTTTGCTAGTTGGCAGGAACGCCGGGATAAGATCGAGCGCTTCTTTGGTCCTGGTATTCGGGCAGAGCTAGAACAGCCTACGCCTGACACAGTAGACCTATCACTAATCGTGGTGCCGTGAGGTTACTGTCACTCTAAACGTGGAGCTTCTTTGGCTTAAGGGTTAGCAGCGTCCAGTAATCAGAAAATTCTCCAGCGTTGGGACCTCTACCCAACGCCCCTGCTCGTGCGACTGGTGGGTCAGATCCATTAGCAGTTGTGAGTAAACACCTTCCCTGAACGAAGGCACCGCCGGCTTACCCTCCCGAATAGCTTGCACAAAACGGTCAACGATGCCGATAAAAGGAGCCAGTCTGCCATCCGGGTAGGTTTGTTTGGGCAATAGATAGTCTGGCGTTTCTAAAGGGACGAAGTCTTGACCGGCCTGAGCCGCGGAAACCGTGAAGCCGTGGCCGTAGTCTTTGAGGTTGCGGCTCCCTAAAATCAGGCTGCCTGCTTCCCCGTAAACCTCGACCCAATGACCGCGCCCCGCATAGGTTGCAGAACTGAGGCTGAGGGTGCAGGGTGTGCCATCGGCTAACTCCAGCAGCAGGGTCGCTGTGTCATCAGCATCGACCGGACGCATCTCTCCCGTTTTGGGGTCAGGACGCGCAGGCACAGCAGTTGAGAGACTTGCGCACAAGCGCTTGACTGGACCAAACAACCAGGCGATGTAGTCAAAACTGTGGGAGCCGATTGCGCCCAAGGCACCGCCACCCTGGTCTTTGCGCGCATACCAATTCCAGGCTGCCTTGGCGTCAGCTCGGCTCTGTACTAGCCAGCTGATGTTAATTAACCGTTTACGCCCAATCCAACCAGACTGCAGCAGTTCCTGAAAATACTGCCATTGCGGATGACAGCGAAACTCGAAGTCCAGCATGGCAATCTGGTTGCGTCCTTGAGCGAGGTAGTGGAGGTCTCGCGCTTCCGTGACACTCAGAGTCATGGGCTTTTCGCAAAGTACATGTTTGCTGGCCTCTATCGCTGCACAGGCCATGTTGTAATGCAGAAACGGCGGCGTGGAGATGCTAACCGCCTCCACCTCTTGAAGCGCCAGCAAATCCTCGATCCGCTGGCAGGCATGGGGAATTTGGAACTGCTCGGCAATTGTCTGTGCCTTGCTCAAGTCCGGGTTGAACACAGCGACTACTTGAGTATCAGGATGGGCTTGAAAGCCGGGGATGTGAACCTTCTGGCCGAAGCCAGTGCCAAGAACGCCAACGCCAATTGCCATTGCTGTCTCCTAAGCGGGACCAATTGCTGCCACAACCGCTTCTAAGGCTAAAGCGACATGGGTCCAGTGAGTACCACCTTGCAAAAAGACAATGTAAGGTTCGCGCAAGGGCCCATCCGCCGAAAGCTCAGAAGTGCTGCCATCAATGAAGCTTCCTCCTGCCATTACCAGGTCACTTTCGTAGCCGGGCATGGCGGCGGGTATTGGATCGAGGTAAGAGCCAATGGGAGACCAAGCTTGCAAAGCTCGACAAAATGCTTGTAGTTTCGCTGCGCTGCCTAATTCAATGGCCTGAATGACATCTCGGCGGGGAGCTTCTGGGGCTGGATTAACGCGGTAGCCCAGCTCTCGAAACACGTAACCGGCTAAGTGGTTGCCTTTCATTGCCTCAGCAACCATCTGGGGCGCTAGAAATAAGCCCTGCAATAGCAACCGGTTTTGGTCTAAGGTGGCGCCCCCGGACGAGCCAATACCCGGAGCGGTCAGCCGACAGGCGGCAGCCTCAACTAAATCGGCCCGTCCAGCCAGATAGCCACCCGTGGGCACAATGGTGCCGCCTGGATTTTTCATTAGTGAGCCAGCCATCAAGTCAGCACCTACGGCTGTGGGTTCTTGGGCCTCAACGAATTCGCCGTAGCAGTTATCGACAAAACAAACAGTGTCAGGATTCTGCTGCTTGACCAGATGAACGATCTTCTCGATCTCGGCAATTGAGAGGCTGGAGCGCCAGGAATAACCACAGGAGCGCTGGATTGTAACCATCCGCGTTCGTTCCGTAACCGAACTAGCAAGCGCATGCCAGTCGACTTGGCCTTCTGGAGTGAGGTCTAGCTCTTGGTAACTGACTCCCAACTCCCGCAGTGACCCTTGGCCACTGCCTCGCAGGCCAATCACTTCCTCTAAAGTGTCATAGGGATGACCGGCCACCGCTAGCAACTCATCACCTGGACGCAAAATCCCATAGAGGGCACAGGCAATCGCGTGGGTGCCGGAGACGAACTGAATCCGGACGACCGCCGCCTCTGCGCCTACGATTTGCGCGAAGACTTCATCAATCACCTGACGCCCCAAATCATCGTGGCCGTAGCCGGAGACACCCGCGAAGTGATGGGGGCCAACGCGGTGTTCTCGATAAGCCGTCAAGATGCGCTTGAGATGATGTTTGACTTGACGGTCGATATTTGCAAAAACTGGCGCTAAGATTTGCTCGGCTTGTTGAACTGGCTCTGAGGTATTCATTTTGATCATTAACTCTGCTAACTCACGCTAAAAGGGCAATACAAGGGCTTAATACTCCGATACAATCAGCGCATGACAACTGCTACTCAAAAACAACTCACCTTGGACTGGCCAGTCATTATCTTTATGGCTGGCATCCACTTGGGAGCTTTGTTCGCTCCCTTTGCCTTTAGCTGGCCCGCAGTTGGGCTGGCACTGTTCCTGCACTGGATAACGGGAGGCTTGGGCATTACGCTGGGCTTTCACCGGCTAGTGACCCACCGCAGCTTTCAGACGCCCAAGTGGCTAGAGTACTGCTTCGTGTTCTGCGGCACTCTCGCTTGCCAGGGTGGCCCCATTGACTGGATCGGGCTACACCGTATGCATCACGTTTATTCTGACCAACTTCAAGATCCGCACGATTCCAGGCAAGGCTTTTGGTGGAGCCATATGGGCTGGATGCTCTATGAGCTACCAGGCCGTGGGGATATTCCCCGGTACGTCAAAGACATTATTGACGATCCGGTGTACCAATTTTTTCAGAAGTACTTTATCCCAATTCAGGTGGCTCTGGGAGCCGTGCTGTATCTCTTAGGTGGATGGCCCTTCGTGGTCTGGGGCGTGTTTGTCCGCTTGGTGCTGGTATTCCATTGCACCTGGTTTGTGAACAGCGCGACTCACTTGTTCGGCTATCAAAGCCATCAATCTGGCGATCACTCGACCAATTGCTGGTGGGTGGCTCTCCTAACCTATGGTGAAGGCTGGCACAACAACCACCATGCTTTTCCACAGTCAGCCCGCCACGGCCTACAGTGGTGGGAAATTGACCTGACCTGGATGACTATTTGGCTACTGCAAAAAGTTGGCCTTGCTAAAAAGGTCCGGCTTGCCAATAGCGCAACCAGTAACGCGTGATGTAGCGTTCGGGCTTGGGACTTTTGCTTACTTTTGCTTAAGTGACCTGGCCCGAGTGCTTGAGGCTTTTTAGCTAACTGGTTTTAGTTCGTTGGTTCGTCAAGCCGTTCATAGCGCTCTAGCAGATCTGGTCGTCGCTCACGCGTCCGCTGGATCTGCTGTTTTTTGCGCCAGCGCTCAATTTCGGCATGGTGCCCAGATAGTAAAACCTCGGGAACCCGCCAACCTCGAAACTCCGCTGGGCGAGTGTATTGCGGATAATCCAGCAGATCCTCTTCAAAGCTTTCTGCCTTTAAGGAAGCCTCCTTACCTACTGTGCCAGGGCGCAGACGAATCACGCCATTCAGTAAGGCGAGGGCTGGGATTTCGC
This sequence comes from Leptolyngbya sp. FACHB-261, assembly GCF_014696065.1. Lineage (NCBI taxonomy): Bacteria > Bacillati > Cyanobacteriota > Cyanophyceae > Leptolyngbyales > Leptolyngbyaceae > Leptolyngbya > Leptolyngbya sp. FACHB-261. Next base: position 42,034 of record NZ_JACJPL010000031.1, read on the forward strand.
CACAGGTCAGCACAAAGTCTCCCAACGAAACTTCCAGCGTAATGAGCTGCTCGCAGACTCGCTCATCAACGCCTTCGTAGTGACCGCAAACCAGTACAAGTTGGGCATACTGGCTGGCCAGTTCCTTGAGTAATGCCTGGTTTAGTGGTTTGCCCTGAGGCGATAGTAAAATCACCTGACGTGGCTCTAGACAAGGCAATGACTCTACGGCAGCAAACAATGGCTCCGGTTTAAGCAGCATGCCAGCACCGCCTCCGTAAGGCTCATCGTCTACTCGACGGTGCTTATCGGTTGCAAAGTCACGGGGGTTAGTGAACTGAACTTCAGCGATACCTTTCTCCAGAGCTTTGCCCATTAGCCCACTGCTTAGGGGCGAGGCGAAAAACTCTGGAAACAACGTCACGATATCAATGCGCACGCGGACCTATGGCTTAGCAATGAGCTTAACTATAAGCCGTCGCCAGATTCCTCTGAGCGCAGCCGCTCTAATTCTGTCCGTAGTGATGAGATCTGGCGGGTCAACTCTTGCAGATCGGCTTGGACATTCGGATCGACTGGGGAGGTAGCTGAGCCTAATGGCCCGTCGTCCAAGTCAATCGGAATCTCAGTTGGGCCAGTTGAAGTTGAGGAAGGGTCGTAAGGGTTGTTTTGGGTCCGTTGAGCCTGCTGCTGAGCAATCAGACCATCGACAAAAGTCCGGGCCTCCTGCTCAGTTACAGCCCCCTTTTCCTCTAGTTCTTGAGCTAGTTCCGTAAACTCCATCTGCAACTTGCTGAGGTTAGTCTCCCGTTTGCTAGGATCCTGAATCGCTTCTAGTAGGAGCGTTGCCCCGCCTAGGGCAACACGAAAGCCTTTTTGCAAAAATTGGGTAGGGTCGTTAGCAGCCATAGGTGACGATTCATGCTTGGTTACCTTGATTTTAGTCGGATCCACTTAAGATCTCCGTTTTCAGGCAAGACCTGGTCCTGAGTTAGGCCACCTACAGCTGAGCAGAGTTGACCCAGGCCCTGAGCAAGCTGAAATTCGAGCAGTATTGTCTTAACTTATATTTCGCGATGTGCAAAAGCATGAAGATATCGAAGTTTATTAAGAATACTTATTAGATTTGTGAGTGGACAATCCCCGGCAATTCAGTAAGAATCAAGCCAGTTTTGCAGTCTGTGATTGGATCTTGCTCTCCATGCAACTTTTCAACTCCAAGCCTCCCGTTGAACCAGATACACGTACCAAAATTCTGGCTTCGGCCCAGCGTCTATTTGCCCGCAAAGGCTATGACGCAACAACTACGCGGGATTTAGCAGAGGCAGCAGGCGTTGCAGAAGGAACCTTGTTCCGTCACTTCTCCAATAAGAAAGCCATATTAATCGAAGTCGCCACTCAGGGCTGGATCGAAATCCTCACTGACCTTCTAACAGAACTCAGCGAACTTGCCAGCTATCGAGCAGTGGCTCAGATCATGCGACGACGCATGATGAATCTGAGTTATAACGCCGATCTAATGCGGGTTTGTTTTATGGAAGCGCAGTTCCACCCCGATCTGCGGGACCGCATTCAGGCGGAGGTCATCTCGAAAATGACTGATGTGGCAGAGGCATTCTTCCAAACGGCAATGGACCGAGGCATCTATCGGAAAATGAACCCTCGCGTTGTCGCTCGCGTATTTCTGGGCATGTTTGCCGTGGCGGGCTTCAGCAATGAAACCTTGACGGATGGGGATACTTCGCCCCGAGCGATGCAGGAAATGGCTGAAGGGTTAGCAGATATTTTCTTGAATGGGGTTCTCTGCAATCAAGGAGCCGAGCAAGCCTTAGCTTCCTCTTGAATGACTAGCTCATCAGAACTCGTTACAAGCGGCAACTCATACAAAGCAGGAGCCTATTTGTAGGTTTTCATAAACAAGGTTTATAGAAATATCCCCCAAGCCATGACTGGCAGGGGGATGAGGACGCAGTTAGGAGGTACTTGGTCTCCTGCAGTTAGGAGGTAGTTTAGCCAGATTAGCGAGTAGATAGAACGGACTATCTCTGCTTAATAACTTCTTAAGTTTGGCTAGGCGTATCTACTTAACTTTTCTATGGTTGCTCAGCTTAGCTAAGCAAATTTACTTAATCTAAGGACTTCAAGCACGTCCTGTTACAGAAAGACCCCCTACAACCATGGAAGGCGCGTAAAGAGAACCGTTCCAGTCGGCATCTCCGCCCAAGCGTAGGATCTGCTTGAGGGCAGTGTAGATATTCCCCGCGACCATTGTGTCTTTAACCCGACCCACAATCTGCCCCTGTTTGACGCGATAGCCCAGGTCAACGTTGAGTGAGAGATCTCCTGAAATTCCGGCACCATTGCCCAGAACTTGATCCACGATCAGGCCATCTTCCAAACCCGCAATCAGCTCCGCCAAGCTGCCTGTGCCCGGTTGCACTACCAGATTAAACAGCCCTGGCGTGGGATAGCTGCCTAAACCCGGTCGGAAGCCATTGCCAGTGCTGCTCTGCTTGAGGTCCCTTGCGGTGCGGCGGTCAGTGTAAAAGTTCTGCAGTACCCCCTGCTCTAGAAAGCTAAGGGACCGGGTGGGAGTCCCTTCGTCATCGAAAGGGCAACTAAAAGGGCCAGCTTGGGGCTCTTGACTCAAAGTGAGCTGTTCGGAGGCCACCAACTCGCCCAGGCGATCTCCCCAAGGGGAAGCTCCCTGCAGGACCTGCTTAGCGTTAATTGCTGATTGAACCGTACCAAATAGTAAGTCTACGGCTTTAGAAGTCAGCAGGATCGGTACTTTGCCCTGGGGAGGGGCTGTGTTTTCTTCGGCCCAACGCAGGCGTTGAAGGATTAATTCAGCTAGGGCTTTGGGGTCGAGTGGCTGTCGATCCGTTTGACCATCGTAGATGCCCAAAAAATCTTCACCCCGCACCCACTCCACTCCCAACGAGCTGCTGAGCGTGATATCGGCATATCCCGCTTCAAAGCCGTTGGAATTGATTAGGTAAGTGGTTTCGCGATCACTGGTCCATTGGGAGGAGCAAACCACCTCTGGGTAGGCCTGTCGCACCCGCTCAATCGACTCTCGCCCCCACTCCAGCAGAGTTTCTACGGGTACAGCTTCGCCTAAGTCAGGATAGCGCTCGGTTCGAGCCTCAGCCAGTTCGATGTCTTCCGGCTCGTTGAGCGCACTCAAAGCCAGGGCTTTATCCACTAGAGTTTGAGCCTCCACAGGCCCATAAGCAACCGCCAAGCCTGGACGGCCTTGCTTCCATAGGCGCAAGGCAATGCCTTCGGACTCCAGGCTTTCTAGCTGCTTCAAGCGGTTGGCTTCAAAGTAGACCGGACGGGACTGAGAGGTAGACAGATAAACTTCAGCTGCCTCAGCGCCCTGCTGACGCGCCAGTTCTAGTAGCTGTTGAGCGCGTTGAGATAAATCGGAATCACTCATAAGTCTGTTTCCTGGAGTAGCCAGAAGCCAGCCAGCTGTTCCTGGTTAGGGTTAACTTGCACGGCGATGAAATGCACGTTTTGCGCTCGTTTTTTGGCTTCTTCGAAGGCTTTGCCCTCCCCAAGGCCGCCTTCATCCCGCACTGCAGACAGCAGCCAGCGCTCATCAGTGCCCGTTTCTAGCACCCAACCCGGACGCTGACCGCCGTCAAACGCTACAAAAGCCGGTTCCAGCCCTGACATCCAGGCTGCCAACGCCATAGCGCGGGGCGAGAAGATGGCAATGCCGGGCACGATGGTGTCAGGATCCAGCCCTAAAGGGGACAGGTCGAATTGCTCCCCAAAGTCGGTGGGCCACTCTTCGAGGTCACCTGCCCGCAAGGTGACGTAAGCCCACTGTTGACCCAGTAGGGCATCTGGCAGGGATTGCGGTTTAGCCTGGTCCATGGCAACCGGAGGCAAACCGGGCAGTTGGTAATTGGGGTGCTGAGGATAAACCTCACGCTCGCGCTCTTGGATCCAGTGCGACAGCGCAAAGGTGCGCCGCGAAGGCACCAGCGGCAACCCTAAGTCAGTGCAGGCGCGGCTGATAATACTCGCCATGCCCTTGCGGAAGTAGCGAATGCGCTGCGGTGGGTCAGACGCGGTGCTTAGCAACTCAGAGAGCTGAGCTTTCAACCAAGCCGCGTTGACCTGACCAGCAGGACAATGTTGAGCGTATTCTAGGGAGCGATCTGGTGTGCAAACCAGTAGTTCCCATACTTTTTTACCGTTGTCGTCCAGTATCGGACGTGAGTAGAAATCCAGTTCCCAGATCGACATTCAAAACGAGCGAGCAGCATACCTTCCTAGTATCTCTCGGATCCTTTTTAGATTGGATTTAGATTGAAGTTTAAATTCAGGCCACTTGGTTCGGCGGTTTGCTTAGGTCGGATTAAGGATGATGGCCAGCGCCTAGCAGGTTGGGATGAAAAGGTCGCTCAGCTTCCTCAAAGCGAATGCCAGAGCGTGAGAGCCAGTCGTGCAAAGGAGCATCGCGCAGGGTTCGCAGAATTCCTTCCGACAAAATTTGCACTGGTCGATGCCAGTTGCCGAGTTGGTGGGCAACACGGGCGCTAGTCAGCCAATCAGAAGCTTTGATGTCAATGACCGACTCGGGTGCAGCCACCACCTCAACCGTCAGTTCGGGGACACTAATTAGGGCGTCTCCGTGACGAAGCACCGTAGCCCGAGGCAGAGCTAGATGCACCTCTCGTCCTTGGTCAGTAACAAGCCGCTGACGATGGCGGCAACGTTCTTCGTAAGTGAGGGTAACGGTTTCGGTTATTGCGGAGGCAACCCGCTCTTTCACCAGGATGTGAACGATCAGCATGAGTGTCTGGCAACTTAGCTAATCCAGACTACCAAGCGCGATTGCTTTATGCTCTGCACAAGCTGATCTCGTCGACAAGATTGGGCGAAGTTCTCAGGCTTTGCCTGAAACTTCCTAAACCTGAAATTCATCCTGGAGTCCTTAAATTTGTTGAAGATCTTCTAAGAAACTAAAAAATGTGCTTGATATTTGCGAGCATTAATACCTCATTAATCAGCATGAATCAATAGGTTGAATTCAACACCAAATGCACTTGCTTAGAACTTTTAGCAAAAACTAGATCTATTCAAATACAACTCAGATGCAGGGAGGAGTAGTTATGGCAAGCAGAGGCAGACTGGCATCAATCATCAGCAGTTACAATCTGGTTACTGGTATCCTGGTTGCTGGCGTCCTGGTTATTGGTGCAAAAACTTCCATCAGTGCGCCTGTTACCGCTCAGGCTGCCATACCGATTGATAGCCAAGCACAGGAAGTTGTCTCTCGCTTAATTGGGGTAATGGACTCCTCTGCCCAAGCGCTCGGAAACCGTGATTATCGAGACGTTCGGCTGACAGTTTGCCAAGTCAAAGTAGAAGACATGCCTGCTCGTTCTAACAGTTCTGGAGCAACCTTTCTTTATCAAGAACAAGCTCTATCTCTTGCTCTAGATCGACCTTACCGACAGCGTTTTTTGCGTATTGCTCCCAGCGCTGATCGTCTTCAAGTTGAATCGGCAGTCTTTGAGCCCACTAACGTCACTTCCCTGGTTGGCTTGTGTGGTAAACCGGAGGCGGAACGAGCGGTCAACTTGAGTGAGATTGGCAGTTCCAACTGCAGTGTGTTTCTCCGCCGCTCCGGCGAGAATTATGTGGGCAGCACCCCGGCCAATGGCTGTCCTAACAACTACAGAGGCGCCACAACCGTAACCTCTGAGGCTGTGTTATCTAGAAGTGGCTTAGATTCATGGGACCGAGGCTTTGATGCCACAGGCAAGCAAGTTTGGGGGGCAGAAGCAGGTCCTTACCAATTTCGTCGCATTGACCCAACGACTCAGGATCCTTAAGTCAATGCCATATTGGGGCAATGCTGAACGGCAGGTCCGACCATTCGGCTCAGGTTAGTTGGTCCGCCGCAGTTTTGTTCATCTTCATCAAGCCACTAGCGGAACCAAAGAGGATTCCAAGATTGAGATGATTACCTGGACCTCAATCTAGCCGCTTCGCTCTTCGTCTCTGTAGGCGCCGCCGCTGCACTCGATGGGCCAACCATAACCCTAGAAAGTAACTAAAAAAAGCACAGATTGCACCTACTACAAAGCAACCTACAAACAAGGTGGTCAAAAACTCGGTTCCCAACTGCGTCAACTTCTGCCAAGACAGCAAACTGTCATCGCTAAAGATCTGATTTTTACTGCCCAGGAGCCACTGGCCCACGTGGTAATTGAAAGCGTAAATGGGGACATAGGTTAGAGGATTGCTCACCCAAGTTCCAGCAGCAGCGACCCACCGATTGCCACGCACTAAGGTTGCCAGCAAAATCCCCACAGCGATCTGCAAACCAAAAATTGGATACCAACCGGCAAAAACGCCTACTGCCAGCCCGCGAGCAATTTCCTCTGGTGTCGAACGCAGACGCACAAACCGCCAGTAAAAGTAACGAAACTGACGCCGCCAGTCTCGCTTAGAACGCCTTCGGCTGGAGGAGGAACCAAGAGTCGGTTTTGCCACAGCACTGATCCACAAAACTCGCTAGACTCGGCTCACTGGTGATCAATAGATACCAAATTGATCCCAAACCGATTTTAGAGCGACTTTCGAGCAGTAATCAGCTGAAAAACTGACCTTTGTGGGTAGTTGTCAGCCTTCCAGGCTCCTATGCTGGGACTCAGCTCTACAGTGAAAATTCTGCCGTGTGTGCTCATGCTGGCCCCCGTATTGCCGTTTCTACATCAGGTACTCAAACCCGTGTTTCCCGGCTGCCTGTGGTTGGGGAATTCTCAGCGACGTGAAATTGCTCTGACCTTTGATGATGGCCCCCACCCTGAGCACAGCCCAGATCTGCTGCGGGTTCTAGATCACTATGACATCACTGCAAGCTTCTTCTGGTTAGGCTCCTGGGTTGAACACACGCCTACAACTGCCAGAGCTACTGTTGCGGCGGGTCACTGGATTGGCTTGCATGGCTATGATCATCGTTCTTTTCCTGGGCTCTCACCAGTCGAACTCCGTCACAGCCTAGAGCGGACCCAAGCAGCCATCGAACAGGTTTGTGGTCTGTCGCCTCAGCAGGTGCGAGATGTGCGCCCACCTAACGGTCTATTCACGCCCCAAACCCTAAAGCTACTGAACCAATGGGGTTATAGGACGGTGATGTGGAGTGTGGTGCCAGTTGATTGGGAGCGACCCGGTGTAGAGGTTGTGGTGGAGCGGGTTTTGAGCCAAACCGGTAACGGCGACCTATTGGTGTTGCACGATGGCCCCAGTGGTGGGCAAGATGTTGCTGCCGCCACCGCCCGGCTCCTGCCGGTTCTATTGGCTCAAGGCTACCGCTTTGTCACCATTGAACAGCTTTGGGCCAACCGCGCTCTGACTTAATTACACTCTGACTTAGCGGACAGATGACCTAAGGGACAGTCGTATTAGGTTCAATGTTGGGCACCGCATTATTCGGCGAAACCGTCACCGAATCACCATCCTGGATCAAGTTAGCGCCAGAAATCACCACTCGATCTCCAGGTTGGACGCCTTCAGTGATTTGGACCGCTCCTGTTGACTGGATGCCCAGCTTGACGACTCTAGCCCGCGCCACATTGCTCTCATCCACCACAAAAACATGGTGACTACCATCCGGCTGAGCGTTAACAGCACTAGGCGGCAACACCATCCCCTGAGCCTGTCCCAATAACACTCGGCCATTGAGGGTCATGCCTGGCTTAAGCTGCGGGTTCGGTGGTAGGGCAATATGCACAGTTACCGGTCCCGAACTGCTGTTGGCCGCCGAATCAACGGCTCGGACCTGGCCGTTGATCTCCAGTCCTTTATTGCTGCTAGAGCGCACTTCCACTGGCTGCCCCGGTTGTAAACGGGCAGCCTCGCCGCCACTGACTTGAGCCTCGAGTTTAAGTTGATCGCCACGGGCAAGCAGAAAAAGCTGCTTGCCTGAAGTCACAGCGCCAATACTGGCAAAGCTGTTAGCAATCGTGCCAGCAACGGGAGCCCGGACTTCAGTTGAGACCTGGGCGAGCTGTGCCTGTAGCTGCTGAACTCGGTCAGCTGCGCTGGCCGCACTAGCCTGAGCACTAGCGAGGTTAGCCCGCGCCATCTGAACTTCTTGCAACGCTAGGTTGGGACTTAGAGCTTGAGCTTCCTGCTGGCTGATGGCTCCTTGCTGCAAGAGTTGTTGGTAGCGTTGGGCTCCTGCCTGGATCTTAGTTAAACGAGCCTGAGCTTGCTCTACGGCCGCTTGTTGAAGACCGACCGCAGCAGCGGCTCTCTGATAGCTAGCAGTAGCCTCCTGAACCTGAGTTTTTAGGGATGTGGTGTCTAGGACCGCCAGCACTTGTCCAGCCAGCACCGTCGCCCCTTTCTCAACATTTACAGACTCAATGCGCAAACCAGTTAGAGGCGCAACCACGGGCAGCAACACCTCGGCTCTGACGAAACCCGTGACCGCTAGCAACTGGGGAACCTGAGTCGTTTGCACCGGCACAACGCTGACAACAGGCGCAACACCTGACGAAGCTGTCGTTGAGGCACCAGTAGTTTGGCCAGCAGTCTGGCTCTGCTGAGCTTGGGATTGAGGGTCGGAGCTGAGCAGTAAAGCACCCGCTCCCACTGCCAGCATGCCAGCACCAATGAGTAGACCCCAAATCATCCAACGAGGCTGTGACTCTGTTGCTGGCCGAGTTGCTGGCTGATTGGTTACAACGTCAGGGGCAAGGTGCGGGAACGGTAGATTCTCCGAGGGCAGTGGCTTGGAGTCCTGTTGCGGTCCTTCCATGGGCAATTACTTGACTTCCCCATCAGCGTCAGCTTAGCCTAGCAGACTTTCTGACCAGCTAAACCATCTCAGCCGCGTGATAGGAGCTACGGACCAGAGGGCCAGAGCGCACATGGGCGAACCCCATCTCGCGCCCTGCCTTACCTAGCTCCTCAAATTCCGCAGGTGTCCAATAGCGTTGAACTGGCAGATGGTCCAGCGAGGGGCGCAGGTACTGACCAATGGTCAGCCGATCACAGCCAACGTCCAGCAAATCGCCTAGGGTTTCGATTAGCTCAGCCCAAGTCTCGCCGTGACCGACCATCAGGCCCGATTTAGTGATCAACTGGGGATTCAGTTCTTTGGCCGTGCGCAGCACGTTCAGCGACCGCTCGTACTTAGCGCCTCGACGCACGGGGCCTTGCAGACGACGCACGGTTTCCAGGTTGTGGTTGTAGCAAACGGGACCGGCCTGCACCACCGTTTTGATGCATTGATATTCACCCCGGAAGTCCGGTGTCAGCACCTCAACTTGAGTCTCAGGCGCGCGGCTATGAATTGCCGCAAGCGTGGCAGCAAACCAGCCAGCGCCTTGGTCCGGCAGGTCATCCCGTGCGACCGAGGTGAGCACCACATACTTCAAACCCAACAGCACAACCGACTCCGCGACCTTCTCCGGCTCTTGCGGGTCCAAAGGCAGGGGCGCATGTCCCTTATCGACTTGGCAGAAGGCGCAAGCTCGGGTGCAGGTCGGCCCCATCAGCAAAAAGGTCGCTGTCTGCTGGGCATAGCACTCCCCTCGGTTGGGGCAGCGTCCCTCCTCACAGATCGTGTGGATGCCTCGCTGCTTGATAATTTGCTGCACTGTCGAGAGTTCACTGGCTCTACCGATAGGGCGGCGAACCCAGTCAGGCAGAGAAACTGGGCTAGATTGCCGCCGGTCCTTGGGGTCGTGAGGCATTCCTGGTTTAGAGCGAAGGAGAGCGAGGGCAGAAGCGCTTCCCCTCAGTGTAAAGCTAGTCAGTTTAGGGGCAGGCAGTTTAGAACCTATACCAGGCGCTCCCAGACAGACTAGAATCTAGGGAAAAACGATGAGTCAAGATCTATTTAAATTCAGTGAAGTCGGGTTTAGATTTGGGCAAAGATGACTGCACTACATCTTGTCCATCAGGGGCTAGAGTCGGCGGGTGTCTACCCGGCAGGGCTGGAAAGTCCATTTCGTGAACGCAACTGTGCTAGGAGGGGTTAAGGTTTGGCAACTCATAAGGTACTGGTCATTGACGACAGCAAGGTAATCCGGATGAAGGTCCGGGACATGCTTCCGCAGGGCAACTTTGAAATTCTAGAAGCCGCTGACGGTACTTCGGGTCTGAACCTGATCCAGCAGGAGCGCCCAAGCCTTATCATGCTGGACTTTCTGCTACCACGCATGAGTGGCTATGAGGTCTTTAGGCGTCTTCAGGAGCATCCAGAGCTTCAGAATATTCCCCTTGTCCTGATGTCTGGTCGCCGCGAAGAGGTTACTGAGAAGATCCAGGAACCCTTCGAGTACTTCGAGTTTATTGAGAAGCCCTTTGAGCAACGGGAGCTGGTTGGCGCAATCAAAGAGGCCATGATCAAGGCCAAAAAGCGTCCTCAAGCGGCACCTGTGGCAACAGCTAGTAATGGTTCAGCCAATGGGGCTGGCGGTGACGTAGTCGCGCTCAATGCCAAGGTGGACGAACTGCAAAAGCAGGTCAAACAACTGCTGATGTTCGTCTCACAGCTCAACAAGAAGGTACAGGCAATGGAAAAACGAGGCCAGTAAACTGCTGTTTGAGCATTGTTCGGTGCTGAAAGGTCGTCCGGGCGCTGAGCGGGAAGGCCTTCAGTAGGTGGCTGGCGTTGAGCCGTCAAATCTAGGACCAGACGTGGTTTTAGCACTTTCGCCAGCACTCTCGACCTGGGTAAAGGACAGCCATCTTGATCAGGGGCAGTTGCTCAGGAGCGGCGGTGAACAGGAGAAGGCAGATGACGGAGGCGACTATTCATCCCATCTGTCAGAGCCAGCCACTAGTCACCGTTCAGAAAAAGAGACTGTTTATGCAGAAGCATCCCACCAAGCAGCAGCAAAGTGGGTCCCATCCAATTTGGCCTGGAGCTTGAGCGAGTAGCTTGAATGCGCACACCCAGCGCCAGAATCTGAGTCGATTGTGTGGAGCTGAAGTTGTTGTCGCTCACCAATACCAAAGACTGGCGTCCATCGGGCAAGAGGGGACCAAACGTGACGCCCTCAACATTATCTAGAGAGGTATTCAGAGGCAAATTCAGCGTATTCAAGTTGAGTAGCAACTTCTTGTGAACCGGCTTGAGCTTGCTAAGGTCAAGCGCACTCAAGCTATAGAGCGCACTGATGTCATCTGCACCCGCTAGAGATATCTCAAACAGCTGGATTGTATTGCCCACTCCCGTGGAAAATGACCGTTCTAAACTGAGAAAATGGCCCTCGTTATCCAAAGCGAGTAAGTCAGCTAAGCCAGTGGTACTCAAGCCAGTGGTCGGTTTGGCTGCTGCTGCGACCGGCTCAGTTAAGTAGAGATATTCCTGTTCCGGCTTGCCAGTTGACAAGTCATATTTCAGCAGGCGAGATGGACTACGCAGGTCCAACGTGGCGACTGGCCCATCCTGAACCAAAGCATTTTCGGTTGCAGTCCATAGAGTCTGTTGGTTAGGCGTAACGGTCAAACTCTCCAGGGCTAAATTGTTGCGAATGCCCTGAGCAGGCGAGCTGGGCAGAAATTTTTCTGGAATGGGCAGAGTGCGTAGTTGTTGACCCGTTAGCGTAAATTCGCCAACCAATGGATTGATCGAACGATTCGCGTCTCCTTCTGAGGAGATCCAGAGAGTATGGTTACGCGTTAGGGCAATGCCCTCGGGGTCGAGGCTCAAAGGCGCAAACAACTGCCCATTGCGATCACGCAGCAGGGTCACGTCTGTAAAGGCGACCTTGTCGCTCGACAAACCCCCCTGACTCAGATCAATGCTGAGGGTATAAAACCGAGCCGGATTGATTTGGCTACGATCATCGGAAATGCTGTAGTAGCAATTGCGGCTTGGGTCGTAAGCAATGCCAGACAGGCCACCGACTTGAGTGCCCTGGACAGTAATAGCTCCTGTTGCAAACTGAGCTTGTCCCAAGAAATCAAGACCAACCAAGGAGGAAGCCTGGACCGCTGAGGCAAGCAGCACAGTGACTAGACCGCTACACCAGCACAGCCCAGAAATCCAGGCAGCGATTTGAGCAAACTGGCGCTTCATTGGGCTTGGGGCTCTAAAATTCCCCGTACTCTAACAGCAACAGGCTAAGGTGCCCTTAAGACCTTGCCCAGTTGTGAAACCTTTAAGTGTGAAACCCTTAAGTTGAAGGCATTTAAAGGCAAGCTCAAATCGAGTAGTCCATGAGCGGGAATGACTTGGCATCCTTGGGTTTGATAAAGACTTTTTGCCCTGGTTGCAGATTCAACTCAGACAACTGCTCTCGTGTGATGTGAGCAGTCACCATCTGACCGTCACTCAGTGACAGTTCTGCTTGAATTTCCCAGCCCAAATGGATTACCCGTTTAACCAAAGCTGGCGTTGTGGCACCATTGGCTGAAGTTTGCACCTGAATGTCGTGGGGCCGAATGAACATCTTGCTGTGCACTGGCTCTAAACCACTGTCTCGGAACAGACGGGCATCACTGGGTAGCACATTGACGGGGCCGATAAAGCTCATCACAAAAGGTGTTGCCGGCTGGTCGTAGACTTCTGCGGGCGTGCCAATTTGCTCAATACGCCCCTGGTTCATCACCACAATCTCATCAGCCACTTCCATCGCCTCTTCCTGATCGTGGGTGACAAAGACGCTGGTGACGTGAACCTCATCATGCAGGTGGCGCAGCCAGGCTCGCAAGTCCTTCCGCACTTTGGCATCCAAGGCACCGAAAGGTTCATCCAGCAATAAAACCTGCGGCTGAACGGCCAGAGCCCGTGCCAAGGCAATGCGTTGACGCTGACCGCCGGAGAGTTGGGAAGGATAGCGATTGCCGAGTCCCTTCAGTTGCACCAGTTCCAGCAGTTCTTCCACCCTGGCCTTGATCTCGGTACGGGGACGCTTGCGGATCTCCAAACCAAAGGCAATATTTTGACGAATGGTCAGGTGCTTGAACAGAGCGTAGTGCTGAAAGACAAAGCCAATATTACGGTCACGGGCATCTAGGTTCGTGGTGTCACAGTCGTTAATCACCACTGAACCTGAGTCAGGATTCTCCAGACCAGCAATGACTCGCAATAGGGTGGACTTGCCAGAGCCCGATGGCCCAAGCAACGCCACTAGGGTTCCTTCCTTGACTTCCAGGCTGACCTGGTCAAGGGCTTTGAAGTCACCGAATTGCTTAGAGACCTGCTTAACTGAGATGCTCACCGACGCCGCTCCTGGGTCTGAGGTCAATAGGGTTCCAGCTCAAACCTACACTATTCCAGTAGACTTTGAGGCTTTTAAAGGTTTATCAATAGTCCAAGGCGGTTTAAGGCCGCTTAAGGCTTCGCTTCTGGATAACCCGCCTCGCGCCAACCCCGCATCCCAGCATCCATTGAGATGACCTGGGTGTAGCCCATTTTTTGTAAAGCATCGGCAGCTAGAGCGGAGCGGAAGCCACCCCCACAGTAGAGCACAATCTGGCTGTCTTTATCAGGAATAGCTGCCTCGATATCACGCTCAATGACCCCCTTACCCAAATGGTTGGCACCAGGGATATGACCTGATTGCCACTCCGACTCTTCGCGGACATCCACCAAGTGGAATGGGTCGCCCTGGAGCTGACGCTCGCGGATCTGCTGAATGCTGCATTCCTGAATCCGGCTTTTAGCATCTTCAACCAGGGCCAGGAAGGCGGGAGAGTGTTGGGGGGCCATAGATAACTGAATTGAAATGACTGAACTGAGATGACTGAACTCAATGAATGAGCTCCATCTCGCTGCAATACTCTAGATCCTACCGAGATTAAGCCTGATTTAACGACGAACGCACAGTCAGAAGTTGGTCCTTGAGCTAGATCTTCTCGGTTGCCATTAGTGGTTGCCGTCAGCATAGAGATTACACAGCCCAGAGACTACACACCCATGCCACAAGCCCAGCATAGTAATGCAACAGGCAAACCTTAGGCTCTAATGAATAGCGAATGAGGCTTTCCCTAATGACAGACACTCGCCTGGTTTTTGAGCAACCGTAATTTTCTAACTGCAATTTTTGCCTGGAGGAGGATCGGACAAGATATCTGGCCTCAAAGGCTGAGGAGGATATTCGAGTTCGTTATGTTAATTCACAATTGCGAGCTTTGAACCTCTGGCCTGAACCTCCGTCCCGAACCTCCAGTCAGTAACCGATAGTGTTCTTTATTAGACGGCGTACCCGAATCTATGTTGACACCGCGTACTCGCCTTGGGCTCCGGCTAACAGCTCTGTTAACTGGCTTAGTGGGTGTGGTCAATCTATTCTCGGCAGCGACCCCCAACCTACATAACCGAAGCGAGTGGCTAAGGGAATTTCTGCCATTCGAGGTGCGAGCCGGTGGACACTTGTTTGCGGCGATTACTGGCTTTGTATTGCTAACCTTAGCGACTAATATTCTGCGGCGCAAACGAGTTGCTTGGTGGCTAGCGGTTGTGCTGCTCGTCGTCTCAATCGTTAGCCACTTACTCAAAGGACTGGATTACGAGGAAAGTCTGCTCTCTACGGTACTCCTGATTCAACTGCTGCTCCTGCGCCAGGTCTTTACCGCTCGCTCCGACCGCCCCTCAGTTGCGCAGGGCATCCGAACCGTAATCGGAGCCTTGCTGTTTACCTTAGCCTACGGAACAGCCGGTTTTTATTTTCTAGATAACCATTACAAAGTCAATTTCGGTCTGCAAGCAGCTATCGTTCAAACAATAGCAATGTTCTTCACTGATGATAGTGGTGGGCTTGTACCGACGACACGTTTTGGGCAGTTTTTTGCTGATTCTATCTACGCGATCGGTGGCGTAACGTTCCTCTATGTGCTGGTTATGTTATTGCGCCCGGTGCTTTGGCGTGATGTCGTCAGTCTAGGGGAAAGACAACAAGCCCAAGCAATTGTGGAGCAGTCTAGGCCTTCTTCCTTAGCCCGTATGACTCTATTTGAAGATAAGACTTATTATTTCAGCCCAGCGGGCCACAGCCTGATTGCTTATGTTCCGAAAGGGCGTGGTGCCATTGCTTTAGGTGATCCCATTGGCCCTGAAGAAGATCGCCGAGAAACGATTATTGGCTTTCAACAGTTTTGTGAGCGCAACGATTGGTACCCTGCGTTTTATCAGACTCTACCTGATGATTTGGACCTATACCGAGAGTTAGGCTTCCAAACTCTTCAGATTGGGGAAGAAGCGGTTGTTAACCTCAAAGAGTTTACTTTAGAGGGCAAAGCAGGCAAGGGTTTAAGAACCCCTTTAAATCGACTTAAGAAACTAGGTCATGAGATTAAATTTCATGAGCCACCGATCTCAGATGCGCTGTTATCACGGCTAAGTTTAGAGGGATTGGTAACACGAAGGAAGCCCCCCAAGTTGAAAGAGTCCTAAAATATCTCTATGAACATTTAAACCGGTTCTACAATTTCAAAGGGCTACATGCCTTTAAAGAAAAATTTCATCCCCAATGGCAGCCTCGCTATCTCGTTTATCCTAGCCTGGTTGCGTTACCAGATGTCGTGGTTGGGCTGGTGCGGGCTGATTCAGGCGATCGGCTACTTGATTACTTTAAACCAGGCTCCTAACCAATGATCACCTAGCGCCGAGCTGTACTCATTGGGCTGATTGTTTTGTTTGGTGTGCTGCTCGCCAGTCATTTCGTTGATGAACTGGAGTTGCTAAATACTTTACAGCACGGTGAACCCGTCTGGGTTCTGTTAGCTCTGGTGTTGCAGTTATTGTGGTTGCTCAATCAGACGGCTTTGTATCAAGCTATATATGCCTGGCTAGACTTGCCAGGACGACTATCGCGCCCAAGCAAAAAGTCTCGGCTCGAGGTCAAAACTTAAATAGTACTAAACTAAAATAGCTGGGCAATTCCTTACCAAGACATTTCTAAAACATCACTAAGATCTCTGGCTGTCTGATAACTAGCGCATCTTAGGTTTAGTTCTTAAGGAGTTATGCCGAGCCTACCGATTGGTTCAATTCTAACAAGAGCAATGCCCTGTCTACGCTGCAACAGCTCTATGCAAGCGAAACCAGGATTAATTTAATAATGCTGCTGACTAAACTTTGACAACCGACTGAACTACCTCAGCAATCGCCTGATTAATGATTTCGGGCTGCTCAGCCATTACTAAATGTCCAGCATTAGCAACATTGAGATGTTTACCCTGGGGAAATAGCGAAGCTAAACTTGCTCCCATTGCGGGCATAAACATTGGATCTTGATCACCACTAATCACTAAAACGGGCACCTGAGAATTGAGTGGCTCTAGATGACGTCTAAAAAAGTTGTAACCCCAAAAAATCTGTAGTGCTGTATAAGGCGCACGCTGGGTAGGAAGTGGACTCTCGGCAAAAAAACGCTCCATCACGCTGTGGTGATAAGGGCTAGACAGACGATTGGTCAGCTTTTGCACACTTGGCAGGTAATAAAGATACCGACCGCCCCAAGCTAGAAATTTTATTAGCGGTACCTCCCACCAAGGATCGAGGTCATGGGTACCGCCACCAATCACAATCAAAGCGCTCACACTGTGGCGATGTGCCCACTCCAGACCTAGAGGCACGCCATAGCTATGGCAACAGAGAACCGGGGCCCGAATGTCAAAGCGCTGTAGGAGGAGGCTCAGGTCCCGCTGGTGCCGTCCTAGGGAATAGCGGCGGTAGGCACTGGACTGGCCGTGTCCTGCTAGGTCGTAAGCCAGAGCTTCCCAGCCCTGGGCTTGGGCAAACTCGTATTGAGAGCGCCAGTTGAAGCGGTTGCCCAGCCCTCCATGCAGAAAAACAAGTGCTGGAGAGCAGCCTGGACTGTGGCTAACCTGAAGGACCACGCCCTGACGCAGCTGAACTGCTTGACCAGCTAAGGCATCACTTAACATCATTTCCTGCCTCCTACAGCGGTTGCAGAATCCCCGTAACAGCTAGAAACAAAACCTGGAGACTATTGGCAGAGGCTGTTAGAAACTATTGTTCAAGCTGATGAGGAAAGGCCCCAGGCCGCACACCTAAATTGAGCGTTTGACCGTTGCGCCGCAGCTCCATCTGTAGGTTACCGCCTACAGAACTGGCCTCAACCTGCTGTTGCACAGCATCAGCGTCCGCGACACTTTGACCGTTGATCTTTTGAATGACATCTCCTGCCCGCAAGCCAGCTTTTGCCGCCGGTGAACCAGGGGCAACCCGCACAACTAGAATGCCCTGGTCTTCTTCAACCGTAATGGCACTGTTGGGGTCGCTGTTGAGGTTCTCTTTAACTTCAGGGGTAAGCGCCAACATCTGAATACCCAGATAGGGATGTTCAACTTTGCCCTTGGCAATCAGTTGCTCGGCAATTTGCTCAGCTTTAGCAATCGGAATTGCAAAGCCTAAGCCTTGAGCCCCCCTGATAATTGCCGTGTTCATGCCAATCACTTCGCCCTGTGCGTTCAGCAAGGGACCACCCGAGTTGCCAGGGTTAATTGCGGCATCGGTCTGAATAAAGTTCACTCGCTTATCGCTGATGCCAACCTGGTTGCTGGAGCGACCGGTAGCGCTGATGATGCCAGTGGTAACCGTATTGTCTAAGCCTAGTGGATTACCAATGGCAATGGCCCATTCCCCTGGTCGTAATTGCTCAGAGCGGCCCAGGCTAACACTTGGCAAATTGTTGGCCTGAATCTTGACCACCGCAACATCGGTGACCGGATCTTTGCCTAGGACTGTGCCTTTGAAGCGACGCCCATCTTTCAAAGTCACCATAACTGTGTCAGCACGATCGACCACATGGGCATTGGTCAAAATGGTGCCATCCGAGTGGGTAATGAAACCTGAGCCAGTTCCCCGCTCAACCTGTCGGGACGGCTGTTCTGACCCATTCGATCCAAAAAACTGTCTAAAAGGGTCATTGAAAGCACTAGGTCCCTGGCTTTCTACAGTGCGAGCAGAATCAATACGCACCACAGCTGGTCCCACCTTCTCAACAGCTGCGACTACAAAATTGGAGTCTGCAGTCAGCGGCAGGGCAGCACGCTGGGCCACTGGTGTGGGTGCCTGGGAGAGCTGAGAAATGGGAGCTGAGGCTGGCTCTGAATTCTGGAGCAGCAAGCGATCACCGATTAGTGCTGCTCCTGCACCAACCACAAGCATTGATAGACAAATCGTTGATTGCTTCCAGGGAAACTTGCGTTCAACGTCGTTCACTTCACGACTAGGCTGAATGGTTTTCATAAGCGATTGAATTCAGTTGCAGGCTAACAGTTCTTAATTTAAGTAGGGGGTATGACACCAATGTGACAAGGCGAGCTCAAGCCCATGGAGATTCATAGGCCGAGTCGCTAGCATATTCAAGCTGGTTGTAGCACTGAGATTAGCGCTGAGCTTTAGATCGCGATTAACTTGCTTATGCCCTTGCCGATTATCTATCACACGGACTACGTTGCCGCTCTACCAGCAGGCCATCGCTTTCCGATGACAAAATTTCGCTTGCTTTATGAGTTGCTTCTAGCCGATGGTGTGGCTCAGAGCAATCAGTTTTGGCAGCCGGAGCGAGCTTCTCAAGCCTGGTTAGAGCAAGTTCACGCAGCAGATTACGTGCAGGCATTTTGTGAAGGCAGCCTCGACCCTAAAGCTCAACGCCGGATTGGGTTGCCCTGGAGCCCGGCCTTAGTTCAGCGAACCTGCATTGCGGTAGGCGGAACGGTGCTGACGGCTCAGTTGGCTCTGGCTCACGGCTTGGCTTGCAATACAGCGGGCGGCACCCATCATGCCTTTCCCAGCTACGGCTCGGGCTTTTGCATTTTTAACGACTTGGCCGTGGCGACGCGGGTTCTACAAGCGCTGGGCTTAGTGCAACGGGTGCTGATTGTCGACCTCGATGTGCACCAGGGGGACGGCACCGCCTTCATTTTTCAAGATGACCCCACTGTGTTTACCTTCTCAATGCACTGTCAGGTTAATTTTCCGGGTACGAAGCAGCAAAGCAGTCTAGACGTCCCTCTGCCGGAAGGGCTGGAGGATGATGCCTACCTGCAGACCCTGGCTGCCTACTTGCCTGATTTACTGTCAGAGTTCAAGCCTGATCTGGTGCTTTACGATGCTGGCGTCGATCCCCATATTGGTGACCGATTGGGCAAATTAGCTTTGACCGATAGCGGCATTTTTCGTCGAGATATGCAGGTCTTGAGCACCTGTATTGGTCAGGGATACCCAGTTGCTAGTGTGATTGGCGGTGGCTACGCCGATGACCTTAGGTCTCTGGCCTACCGTCATTCGCTGCTCCACCGCGCGGCGGCTGAAGTGTACTGCCAGCGCCGGCTTTAGAGGTTTAGTCGTAACTTACAGTCTTTACCCTTGACACTCTACGCTGGCCGCCAAGGGCAAGGTCAGCCAAAAAGTGGCCCCAGCCCCAGGACGACTGATCGCACCGACCTGCCCGCCGTGGGCAGTCACAATTTGGCGGCAGAGGTAAAGGCCCAAACCGAGCCCCAGGGAGCGCCGAGCTTGGGAGCCTCGCACATATAAATCAAATAGAGTCTGACACTGTTGGGGATCAAGACCAATGCCACTATCCTCAATTGTGCAGCGAATGCAATTGTCCTCAAGGCTTGCGTTGAGCTTGATTTGCAAACCCGGCGGATTGTGCTTTAAGGCGTTAGTGATTAAATTCTCAAACACTCGCCAAAGCTGAGTAGGGTCGGCCTCAATTGGCGGTAGATCGTCAGGAGTCGAATTGATCAGAGTTGCCTGGTTTTGAACCAACAGAGGTTCTAAATCAGCCACCAGGGTTTGCAGCAGTGAGCTGAGCTGCACCTGGGTACAGTGAAGCACAACCCCTTGCACATCGTTCGCATGCGCTTCCAGCAGGGAGTTAATCAGGTGCAACTGTCGCTCGCTGCCCTGGATCATCCGCTCTAAAACTGACCGGCGCACTGGAATTAGGTCTTGGTCTAGCGGATTGGCCTCTGCTTTCGCACCACGCTTGAGCAGATTTTTTAACACCATCAAGGTTCCAGTCACTGGATTGCGCAGATCGTGGGAAACCGCATGCAGCAAAACCCGTAACGCTTCCTCTATGCGCTTACGCTCGTTAATTTCCTGCTGTAGCGAATCATTATTTGCCTGAAGGCATTGCTTCAAGTTTTCAATCGTTATATGTGTGTTAATCCGAGCTAAGACTTCCTCATGTTCAATGGGTTTAGTAACATAATCAACAGCGCCTACTTCAAAGCCTTTCACCTTGTCCATAGTTTGAGATAGGGCCGTCATGAAAATGATCGGAATATCTCGGGTTGAATCACTGGCTTTGAGCCGACGGCAAGTCTCAAAACCGTCGATACCCGGCATAATCACATCTAACAGAATGATGTCAGGTTTGACATAACTGATCTGCTCAATAGCGCTCTCGCCGTCTTGAGCCACCAGAATCTTAAAACCAGAATCACTTAAAAAATCGAAAAGCACTCCTAAATTTGTCGAGTTGTCATCGACAATCAGGATAATGCTTTTATCGTCAGCTACGTTGCTCATTCTCCAACCGTTGAATATTTCTTGATAAATTCTTGGATTTTCTTGATTTGAAAGCTCTTAGCTAACTGACGTAACTCCGTTGCAAAAGGCGCCAAGCCAGCGTCAAGTTGCTCAAGTTGGTCAACTTGCTCCAGAATGCCCCGAATATCGCCGATCATTGCTAGGCTCAGCAAAGTGGCCGTAGTTTCCGGAGAAGGGGCAACCCATAGTCCAGCCTCAGCCACCGCTTTATCCTGAGACGGCTCCACATCATAGTTCCACTTCAGATTCAAATGGAATTGCAAACGCTCTAGCAGTTCATCTGTGCGGACTGGTTTGGGAATAAAATCATTGCAACCCGCTTCTAAACTGCTCTGCTGGTCGTAGTCAAAGGCACTGGCAGACGTGGCAATCACAACCACTGTTTTAAAATCATCAGAGCTGCGTAACTGTTTGGTTGCCTCCAATCCGTTCATGCTTGGCATAATCAGATCCATCAAAATGACGTCAGGCTTAAACAC
Organism: Leptolyngbya sp. FACHB-261; assembly: GCF_014696065.1. Taxonomy (NCBI): domain Bacteria; kingdom Bacillati; phylum Cyanobacteriota; class Cyanophyceae; order Leptolyngbyales; family Leptolyngbyaceae; genus Leptolyngbya; species Leptolyngbya sp. FACHB-261. The sequence goes on from NZ_JACJPL010000031.1 coordinate 63,025, forward strand.
TGCTGCCTTAGTCAAGCAATCATGGCCGTCACTGGCCTCTTCTACCGCAAAACCCAAAGGTGTGAGAAAGTTAACTAGAACTGAGCGGTTCTCCCACTTATCATCAACTACCAGAATCTTGCGTTGGGGACCTTGAAATCCGATGATATTTGGCTCACGGTTGGCGGCAGTTGCGGACCAATCAGCCACCTCTGGCAACTCTAGTTCTAGCCAAAACAAACTGCCCTGGCCTAAGTTACTCTTGACCTTAAGCTCACCTCCCATCATCTCAACTAATTTTTTGCTAATTGGTAGACCTAGCCCCGTTCCCTCCGTTAAATGGCGCTGTTCACCCACCTGCTGGAAAGGTAGAAAGATTTCCGTCAGTTTGTCAGGGGCGATGCCAATGCCCGTATCTTCAACTTGAAAGCGAAGCTTGCTACCGTGATACCCCACTTTGAAGGCAACTCCCCCCTGATTTGTAAACTTAACAGCGTTACCAATCAGATTAATTAAAATCTGCCGCAAGCGCTGTTCATCACCCCGCACTGCCATTGGTAAAGGCGACAACACCTCATAGAGAAAACTAATACCTTTTTGTTCGGCTCGAACCCGGAAAATAGCAGCAATGCCTTGCAAAAATTCGCGAAAAGCAAACTCGCTCAGATGGAGTTCCATTCTCCGGGCTTCGATTTTGGAGAGGTCCAAAATATCGTTAATCAATACCAACAGGTGCTCCCCACACTGCTGAATAATGCCTAAGCCATCCTGCTGACGAGGCGTTAAGTTTCGCTCCCGTTTGAGAATTTGGGCGTAACCTAAAATGCCGTTAAGCGGGGTTCTCAGTTCATGGCTCATGTTGGCTAGAAATTCACTCTTGGCTCGATTAGCAGCCTCCGCAGTTTCCTTCGCTTGTTGCAGGGCCTCTTCGGCCTGCTGGCGCTCCGTAATCTCGACTTGCAGCTGTTGGTTAGACTCCCAGATTACAGCCGTACGAGCTGCCACTCGGCTCTCCAGCTCCTCATTGCGTTGCTCTAGAGCGACAAAGGATTCACGCAACTGCCCCGCCATGCGGTTGAACGCCCGAGCTAGCACCCCAAGTTCGTCTTCCCGTCTTAGAGGAACGGCTTGGTCCCAGTGCCCCTCAGACAGCGCCTCCGCCGCCACACTCAAACGCAGGATGGGCTGCACGATCCGTCGCGCGGTGAAGATGCCGAGTAGGGTTGCCAGGACTAGTGCTCCCAAGCACAGCAGAATCGTGGAGCGGGTATTGGCATTGATTCGCTCCATAAAATCTGATTCAGGCACGACTACAACGATCAGCCAGTCAATGCCCCGGCTATCTCGCAAGGGCGTCACCTGAAGAAACTGTTGCTCGTTGCCCAGCTTGAAGGTTAGCTGTTGGCTGTCCTTGATACGCTCCAGATTGCCGAAATACTGAGTCAGGTAGCGAGCCGTGTTCTGCACTAACGGGTTGCCACTGTCGGTCGCGGCCAAGCGCTTGGTCACCCCATTCTCAACGAGGGAGGGCTGCTCCAGAGTCGAGCTGGCGACCAGCAGACCTGAGCGTTCCACGATAAAGGTTTGTCCCGAGCGCCCAATCCGCAGGTTGTGCAGAAATTCGTTGATCTGTGACAGCACCAAGTCGGTGATCACAACTCCAAGCAATTTTCCCTGGCGGTCATAGACCGGTTGACCTGCGGTAATCGTTAATCTAGGCTCTGCAAATACCGGGTAAACCGGGCTCCACGTCGGCTGACCTGCTTTCACTGCTGCTGTGTACCAGGGCCGAACCCGTGGGTCGTAGTTGCGATTGATCTGTACGATTCGGGTGCGATTACCCTGCCGGTCGGTGGCATAGTTATAGCCATCCCCGCGCGTAGACGCATCGGTCACAACGACTCGCAAATCCCCCTGGGCGGCGCGTTCGATGCCAATGTATTCGCCCTGCTGGTTGCCCAGAGAGATGTAACTGACCGAGTCAAAGAGTTGAATCTGCTGCCAGAAGTGCTGCTGTAAGCCCCGGATGTCCCGTATATTCAGCTGTCCCAGCCGGATGGTATTGGCATTGAGTTGATTGATCGTGTGGGGTGTGCTCAGATAGGTTTGGAGCCGGTCCTGAATTCGGGCCGTCACTTCATGCCGTAACTGAGCCGCGACATCACTCACCGCCTGCTGCCCGTTGCGCAGCGAGAGCCAACCGGTCAGACCTACCGCAGCAAAAGTTTGAAGGACAAAAGGTACCACCAGGACGAACCGGATTGGCATCTTCCGGGAATCCTTCGCAACCCGCAGCAGAGAGTTCAACACCATAACAGGAGGCCAGTTCGTAGCGCAGCAAACGTCAGAAGCCGAGCAAACGGACATTGCTGCCTGCTCAACCTGGTGACTCGAGGCTAGAGGCAGTTGCTCCTAGCCTGCGAGTGTGCCCGTGGTTATATCTTGGCCTACAGACTGCAATCCTGTTGCAAGATTGGCACTGCTCTAGGTAATGAACTGAACCAAGCGCACTGTGCCCGCAGGTTGAGCTGTGCCTGCAGGCTGAGCTTGGTATTCAAGCACCGCTTTTTCAATTCTGTCTAGTTGTGACATTGCAGCTGTGCAGTGCATCCCGTACTTCGCAAAAACACGCTGATCAGCAATTTTCAGTGAGGTTCGACTGCGTTCTAAAAAATCATCAAGGCTGTAATTCTTACCTTCTTCAAAATAGTCTTTGACAATCAAAGAAGGCGAGTAACAATTTTCCTGACGACCGTCGGGCCATTCCACGCGAAAGTGAATCTCGGGCATATTACCTCCTAACTGGAACTGGTTCTTGATCTGCCTGGGACTGCAAAAACTGGTGATAGACTTCAGCATGCGCTAAGGCCGAACGTGCCCAGCTATAGTCAGCGCTACGTCGCAACCCTGCCTCACTAAGCTTTTGGGCAATTAGAGGATTAGGCAGCTTAGCCATCTCTGTTGCCAGTGCCTGCGGATCGTTAGGATCAACCAATAACGCCTCCTGAGCAGTCAAGAACTCTGTGAACGGAGGTTGATCAGCAACCAGCACTGGCAGGCCACTGGCCATTGCTTCTAGCACAACTAAGCCCCAGCCTTCTTTTAAGGAGGGAAACACAAACGCGTCCGCCGAGCGATACAAAGCAGGCAGATCTGCATCAGTAATTACCCCGGGTAGAATCAGCGACTTGCCAATTTGTAAATTTGTCTGTTGCGCCACTGCAAAAAACTCTTGGCGATAAGCTTCGTAATCAAATAGAGTTGCGCCTCCCGCAATAACTAGCTGTGCTTGCGGATACTGTTGTCGCAGCTGGATAAAGGCATGCAGCAGAGTTAGAGAGTTTTTGCGTGGCTCAATACCGCCGACTGTGAGATAGATGGGCCAGCCACTTAATCCTAACCGAGTCTTCAATTCGCTTTCAAGGCCATCTGAGTGAGGCGAGAAGCGTTGATTGTCCACAGCATTGAATACTCTAGAGGCAGCAATCCCGTAACCCTCTTGTAGAGCAACCTGCCAATGCAAGCTTACACATAAACACCGATCAGCACGGCGAATAGATTGATCTTGGCAACGCTGTAGATAGGGACTATTAAAGTCTTCAATGTGATGAACGGTGCGCAAAAAATGAGGAATGCTTCCTTTCTCTTTCAAACTTAGAAGCGCATTAGCACTGATGCAATCCTGGGCGTGGTAACAATCGTAAGTTGTGTTTATGTTAGCCAAAAAATCTACAAACTCTTGAATGCGCTGTTGAATTAAAGCATCAATGTTACCAGTTACGGGTTGAGCTGGGATGGTTTGATGAGGGCAACGCAGGCTTCGATAGAAACCACTACCGTCCTTATCGAGTGCATACACGCATACGTGGTGGCCCAAATCCTGAAGGGCTTCTGCGAGTTCCAGCGTATGAACCACACTGCCTCTAGGTTTAGTTGCATAGGTTAATAAGGCAATACGAAGTGGCGACAATGGTGTCATTAGCGTAACCAGCTAGATTATCTTCAGTTATTTGGGTGAGAAACCCATAAAGGGAACTTGGGCCAGATCCCAAAAAGTCATTTGTTCATCACCAGTTTGCAACACCAATTGCTGAGCCATTTGGACTTGACCAATCGGCTCACACACCAGATCACGCTGTCGAAACTGCTCTTGAATGCGAGTCACCTGCTCAGGCCGAGCACTCAACAAGAAACCATAGCTAGGAAAGCAGAGTAACCAGCGTTCTAGAGGCAGAGAGGCGGGCTTAGGCACCTGATCTAGATTCAAAACCGCTCCACAGCCAGAAGTTTCTAGCAACATCAGCAGCGTGCCTAGAATGCCACCCATGCTAATGTCTTTGCCCGCATCGCACCAACCTGCTTCAGCAATCAGAGGCAATAGTTCTAAATCGGCTCGTAATCGGGCTGGTTCAACACCACGGCTGGCATTCCAAAAGGGGTGCTGGGGATGTGATTGTCCGCGCAGATCGACCGCAGCTAGCAAGGTATCTCCAGGCTGAGCATTGAAGCTAGTCAGCAGGCGAGAGGCTCGTCCCAAAATCGCAACGGCTAGAGCTTCATAGGGGCTGTGGAGGTTAGTATGCCCGCCCACAATTGGCACGCCATAAGTCTGAGCCGCAGCGATCATTCCCTTCAGAACGAGCTCAGCCGCGCTAGTGCTCTTGCTCCAAAGCGTATCGACAACGGCTAGGGGACGGCCACCCATGGCGTAGATGTCACTGACATTGACCTGAACCGAACACCAGCCGGCAAACCAAGGCTCTGTTTCTACCAGTAAAGGCCACATTCCTTCGGCAGCTAAAAGCAAATAGCCATCACCTTCAGGAATGGCAGCACAATCATCACCCAGCAAAATCTTGGCTTCGGTCTGGGGCACCATCTGTGCGAGACAATGCTCTACCTTCTGAATATCTTGCTTCTGTAAAAGCCCTAAGGCCCCCCGCCAATAATTAGCTAGTTCAAGCAGCATTAAAACCGACCTAAATCGCGAGCTTCCTTAAGGAATAGCCCATTGTTATCTCCCTATCTATCCACGGCAAGCCCCCTAAAAGCAAGGCTTGTCAAGCCAAACCGACCACTAATAACAGCTTCGAAAACCTAGATCACTACCCACCCTTGTCTGAGCTGTGGGCAGATCAGAATCTATTGGCTTCCACTCTTCACGAAATCTTTACGTGTAGACTCCGGACTTTAGTGTGTACGGGGACAGTTTTCCCGCAAACTCTTGCTGAAAATGACGCTGTCCTCCGAGAAAATACTGACTTCTTATGCGCAATTCACTACTTCTGCTGCGAGCTACCCTCTTACTCGGCACCCTAGCAGCATTCAATCTAGAGGGACCCAAAGCGGAGGCAGCGCTTCTAATCGGTAACACCCGTGGTAACAACGTGGTGACTTTCAGCGAGCGCACCGGCCAGTTTCTGGGTGACTTTATTGCCCCTGGCAGTGGTGGCTTGGTTGATCCAGATGACCTAACCTTTGGTCCTGACGGCAACCTGTACGTGAGCAGTGGCAAAACAGCTGCTTCATCGGCAATCCTGCGTTTTAATGCCAAGACAGGCCAATTTATTGATGTGTTTGCCTCAGGTGGCGGCTTGTTTCGTCCCTACGGCTCTGCTTTTGGTCCCGATGGCAACCTGTATGTCAGTAGCTTTCTTTCCGATCAAATTTTGCGCTATGACGGCACCACTGGCGCTTTTCTAGATGTCTTTGCGGCGGGCAATGGGCTGGCTGGTGGCCTCAACGGTCCTAACGATTTGCTGTTTGGTTCAGATGGTAGCCTCTACGTCACGACTCAAGGCAGCATTGCTGTTAATGGAACTGCAACCTTTCCTGGCTTGCCCAGTCAAGTTTTGCGCTTTGATATCGCCACGAAGAACTCGACTGTCTTTATTGAACAACCGTCACCGTCACCCGATAGTTTCGGGTTTGTCAGCTTTTTAGGTTTGGCCTTCGGTCCACGGGGCGACTTGTTTGTGAGCGACTTTGCCAACGACATTCGCCGCTACGATTTATCGACCGCCAGTCTGGTAGATACCTTATCGACCAATTACACCAATACGATTCCCAGCAGCAATTTCGTAGGCAATTTAACCTTCGGTGCCAGCAATCTTCTCTACACCGTAGGCTTTGACAACTCACCAACTGGAGGGGAATTGGGGGCTATTTTGCGCTACGACAGCACAACAGGGGCACCTCTGCCGTCCTTGGGCAATGCTGGGCCGATTTTTGTGCCCACCAACGATAAACTGTTGCGTCCAATTGGCATTGCCTATCTACCAACCTCTGTCCCAGAACCAGCCTCAATATTGGGCTTTCTGGTTCTGGGCGCTTTGGGCTTGTTTGCTGAACTCAAGCGCGAACGCAAACCAGCCGAGTAAACGGCAATGACTTTAAACACTTGCGATTAACTAGCAAGCAAAAATTGGGGGCTTGGCATTGCCAAGCCCCCAACTTACAGATAGGAAAATCTAGTCGCTTTCGTTAGACTCTGCCACACCTGACTCCACAACCTCGCGAACTCGGTAGATAGGACGGCCTTGAGATTCGTGATAGGTGCGGATGGAGAGTTCTGCCAGCAGACCAAAGCTGAAGAGCTGTACCCCAGCCAGGATCAGGACACCGGTGAGAATGAGCAAAGGGCGGTCGCCAATGCTCTGCCCCAGGCCAAATTTTAAGAAGGTCAAGTAAAGGCCCAGCACTGTACCTAGCGCCGTTGAAGCCAGCCCGAACAACCCAAAAACGTGCATGGGACGGGTAAGGAACGTCTTCATGAAGTAGATGGTCAGCAGATCCATCAACACGCGGAAGGTCCGTCCCAAACCGTACTTGCTGTGGCCAAAGCGACGAGCATGGTGGAGCACTGGCAGCTCAGCAATTCTAGCCCCTTCAATAAAAGCCAAGGCTGGCAAGAAGCGGTGCAGCTCACCGTAAAGGTTCATGTCTGCCACTAACTCAGATCGATAAGCCTTGAGTGAGCAGCCGTAGTCGTGCAGCTGAACCCCAGTGACTCGCCCGATCACCCAGTTAGCAATTTTAGAGGGCAACAGGCGAGTCAAGGCCGCGTCCTGACGCTCCTTGCGCCAGCCACTCACTAGGTCGTAGCCTTCATCGAGCTTTGCCAGCAGCCGGGGAATATCAACCGGGTCATTCTGCAGGTCGCCATCTAGAGTGATGATGACGCGTCCCTTGGCGTAGCGGAAACCAGCTGCCATTGCTGCCGTCTGACCATAATTACGGCGTAGCAGTACAGCCCGTAAGTCAGAGCGGCTTTGCGCCATATCCTTCAGCAACTCGACTGAACCATCCCGCGATCCATCGTCCACGCAGATAATTTCGTAGCGGTACTGTCCTACCAGGGTGTTAGCAATTGTGTTGACTAGATGGGGCAAGCTCTCAACTTCGTTGTAAATGGGCACAACAATTGAGAGTTCTAGCTCAGGATTGGAGGATTGTAAGGTCCCAGGTAGGCCAGAGGATAGCAGGGTGTTCATCGCGTTTTGCAATCAGGTTGAATGGGCACGAGCTGTTTAAGCTGACCTTTGGGCCAGAGAGAGTCCGCCATTCTCGGCAAATGGGTAAACCAAAAGCAGGGCGGTAAAGTGACAATCGGAAACCGCGCAGCTAAGAAGGATGTAAATACACCGGATCCACTATTTGCCAACAGTACATTTATAGAAGCTTAAGTCTGCTTCGTCTGTGTAAAATCTGTGAATCCGGCGCGGTAACCAATAAAGTTTTGTCTCCGTGATGTCAATGCCGAGTTGGCCGCTTGTACAAGGGCAACTTAGGCAACGACAACTCAGGCAACGACGACAGGTGCATAGAGGGTCTGGATCCAGGCCCACTCCTGTGCCAACCCCTCTGCTAGGCCCACTTTCGGTTCATAGCCTAGCAGAGTACGGGCGCGGCTAATGTCAGCAGCCGTGTGGCGAGCATCACCCATCGCATTCTCTTGGTGACGACGTCGCAGGGGTTTACCGACAATTTGCTCGATAGTGTCGAGAACCTCGCTTAGTACAACTCGGCTACCGCCGCCAATATTGAAGACCTGTCCGACCGCCGCCGGCACACTGCCAGCTGCTAGGTTGCCAGCAACCGCGTCACTGATGTAGGTGAAATCCCGAGTTTGTTGCCCATCTCCATAAATCGGGATTTCTTCATCCTTGAGCACTGCTCGGAAGAATTTGTGGAAGGCCATGTCGGGTCGTTGCCCCGGGCCGTATACCGTGAAGTAGCGCAACGCCGTTACTGGCACGCCAAAATTACGCTGATAAAGAAAACACAACCGCTCCGCTGCTAACTTAGTAATGCCGTAGGGTGAGACCGGCTGAGGGGCCACCTGTTCGGAGGTGGGGAAACATTCCGCATCACCGTAGACCGAAGAGGTTGAGGCATAGACTAGCCGTTGCAGGTTGGGAGCTTGACGGGCTGCTTCTAGTAGAAGCTGGGTTGCCGTGATATTGCGCTCGGTATAGGCATGAAAGCCCTGTCCCCAACTAGCCCGCACCCCTGCTTGAGCAGCTTGGTGATAAACCACATCTGTATCTGTAAGGAGGGGCTGCCAGTCGAACTGACTAAGATCAGCTTCAATCAGCTTGAATCCTGGATAGGCCAGTAGTGACTCGATATTTCGGCGCTTTAGTGAGGGATCGTAGTAGTCGTTGAAGTGGTCAATCCCAACCACTGTTTTGCCCTGTTCTAGGAGCGCTTTGCTGAGATTAGAGCCAATAAATCCAGCCGCACCGGTCACAACGCTGATCGTCATATTGTCCTTCCGTAGGTTCTCTGCATGCTTAAAAGATCGGGCTAAAGTAATGGCGAGATCAGATTCCCAAGCGGGCTAACCTGGTCCCGATTTCGCTTAGTCCTCTCGGGTAACTTCGGTAACTCGCCAGCTTAGGCGCGAGTTGATCCAGAAGTTCCAAATGGTGACTGCGGCAATAGCCAGCAGGTTTGCCACTAGGTAGTTGACCTTCAAACTGTTGAACAACACATTGAGCAGCACCACATTTAAACCCAAACCAATCAGGCAGACTAAGTTAAATTTCAACAGCCGCTTGAATCGCTTGCGCCAGCCCCGTTGCTGACTAGAAATATCGCCAAAAGTCCAACGGTCGTTCCAAAGAAAGTTATTGATAATCGCGAACTCAGCAGCGATAATCTTGCTCCGGGTCAGTGCCCAACCCAACCCACTAGGGTCGTGAAGCAGGTAGAGCAACGTCGTATCTACAAATACCCCCGTCAAACCCACCAAACCGAAGCGCACAAATCGTCCTAACTGCCACTGAGATAGAGAGCGACGTATTCGTCCGACCCGCCCAAGTGATAGCCGTAGCCGCAGCAGATGGTGCAGATAGTCTACATACTGCCGCCAAGTCACTTTGCTCTCGCCTTCCTGGCGTTCGCGGAACACATAGCCAACTTCGGCAATAGTGTTCATGCGCCCCCGCCCAATCACCTCGATCAGAATCTTGTAGCCTACAGGACTAAGGGTTCGCCCAGCGATGGCACTACGGCGCAGCATAAAGTAGCCGCTCATAGGGTCAGACACCCGACCAATTACCCCCGGCAAGATGGTCAGCGCCAGAACTTGAGCCCCCCGCGATAGAATCCGCCGCGTCAGACTCCAAGAGCTCACCCCGCCGCCTTCGACGTGCCGACTTGCCACCACCAAGTCAGCCCCACCCTGCACCGATTCCAGCATTTGCAGCAGCACCTCAGGTGGGTGCTGTAGGTCGCCGTCGATCACTCCTAAAATCTTGCCCGAAGCTGCTTGCCAACCGCGAATCACCGCTGTTGATAGTCCCCGCTCTCCCTGCCGGCGAATCACGCGTAGCTGGGGGTATTCAGGGGTCATGGCTTGCGCCAGTTCCCAGGTGCGGTCGGGGCTGTCATCATCAACAATGATCAGCTCGTAATCATTAGGCAAAGCTTCGTCTAGCAAGTGACAGAGAATCGTCACAATAGCTCTGACGTTTTTGCCCTCGTTATAGGTGGGAACCACCAGAGAGAAACGTACAGCAGACGATGCTTGGTCAGTGATAGGACTTTTGGGAACCTGAAACGGACCAGTTTCAGCAACCAGAAGTGATTGGGGGTGGTTCATGGCTATAGGAGCGAGGGTGGGTACTTAGGAGGGGCAGACAAAATCAGGCTAGGTTGCCCGCTAAGCAGGGCTGTTTATCTCGATGCATTCTCTAGCCTCAAGGTCAAGTCCTCTAAACGAATTTGGAAACTACCGCCTTTACCTGACAGGGTCAGGACTTGGTAGGGTTTCTCAGTTCCTACCGTTTTCACTTGAGCGGTGAAGGGCTCCGCCTCCGCCGATAGAACCCAAAGAAACTCTGCCTGTTCACCCTGAGCGGTGTAGCGCAGGGCAGCTGTGGGCTGAGTATGCCCGGTCGAGTCGCGATACCAGCCACAAGGTTGAGGAGTCTGCTGACCCCGGCAGAGATTGCTGCCTACCCCTGCTTGTAGTTGCACGAAGCGAGCAAGGGTTTGTCCATTCTGTTGGGCGCTACCCGTACTGCCCTCAACCTGCATCTGCGCTTGGGGGCTGAAGTGAAAGGTCTGAGTGTAGTCGTGGCTTTCCTTGCCTTGTAGCCGGTCCCAAACCAAGAGATAGCGTGAGCCAATCCGAGCAACGCTGCGGATATGGGTCACATCGTCATAGGTGCGTTGCTCAGCGGTGACATAGTCCAGACTGGGGCTACTACCAAAGGCCAAGACCTTGCCACCGTTGTCCACCGCTTTCTGTCGCAATGACAATTCATCTGCACCTAAACGGCGACGCTCTGCCAACAGCCAATCATCCAAGCCCAGCTTCTGCGCGGCACCCTGAAGCTTATTCCACTTCAGAAAGGACACCAATGGGCCCTGCGGTCCTTTGACTGTTGGCTTCTGCTCTAATTTGCCTACTTGCACAGTGTTGTGAGCTTGAGGCCCGAGGAAATAGTCATCACTTTTGGGCAAGTTGGCAGAGGGAATGACTAGGAGCGGTTGGTCGCCAAGCATGGCAGTGACCCCAAGTGCATCTTGGTGAGCATGGGGCGCATCCAGAATTCGCGTGTGAAAGACAATTTCTAAATCTTGAGCGGGACGAGCCTCAAAAAAACTGTAGCCGCCTTCTTTGTAGACGGCTAACCGTCGTTGTGTCTTGCCTTGTCTGACCTGCTCTAAGAGCCGCCGTCCAGGCGTATCAGGTCCTAGATCTAGCTCAGCCCAGTGCTTGAGGTAGTGATCGGTCAAGTTCTGGTCAGGCTCGCTGTAAGGTAAACCCTCCACCTTGCCATTGGACCCTGCCATAAGAGCCGCAGCCCCCAGCATCTGATCGAGCTTTTGGCGATAGGCCAGCGACATGGGTCGTTCTAATGCTTCGGCGACGTGGGCAATTTCTAGAAATGTCCGCAGGGTGTAGAAGTGATAAACGCCTGACTGCTCTAACTGAATGCCATCTGGGGCGACGTTATCGCGCATCTGTTGCTCAGCCCGCTCCAGAGCCAGATCGACCCAGCCTCTGGACTCGGGTAGCTCCCGAAAGGTTGTGCCTAGAGCCAGGAGCGCCATGGCATTGTTGAGGCCGTGGTTGTGATCAGGCATGTAAATTTCGTTGCGGCTGAGTAATTGCCCTTGAGTCTCAGCTAAGTCGCTCAGCCGCTTCTGGAAATCTGGATCTGCCTGGGGAGCTTGTGCCGAAACCCGGTACAGATAGCTCAGAAGGATCGAGCGCCACGAGGTGGCGTGCTCCTCCCAGCCGTCCTTGTTATCTTTCCAGGTCCAGTCTGTCACTGCTCCCTTCAAGGGATTTTGGGCCTGCCAATCGAGGACGACCTGCTTGGCCTGGTCTAAAGCCTGAGTATCGCCTGTTTCACCTGCCTGAACCAAGCACTCCAGAAAGCGCAGGCTGTGCAAATTGAACATGAAGTACTTGGAACGCCCGGTCTGTGCTCTCCAATCGGGTTTCAGGCTGATGGTTGCAGTCGAATCCTTAGCCAGTGGTAATTGGCCTTCCCTCAAGAGGCGAACCGTAGTCTGACAGCTTGCTTCAGCGTTCTCTGGGTCATTGCCAATGTTTTCTGGATAAAACACAGCTACAGAAGCCACCGCTTTAGGGCGTAACAGGGTGCCGCGCAGCCACAATAGACTGCCCACCGAGATCAATAGCAGGCCAGCCACGGTTAGCACCCGTAAAGGTGACATTCCGGTTTTCTTGAGAGCTAAGGGCATGGGGAACCGGCCATGAGGGAGGGCAATCGAAACTGCATTGAGGATCCTCAGTTGAGCGGGCGGCTATAAAGGCTCATCTTGAATTCGTCTAGAGGCATGGTACCCGTCAGCATTTGACTCTGGACTGGCTGGAGCCCAGCCGCTTTGAGAATCTGCTGAACCTCCTGCTGCTCGGCCTCGGTCGCTGGCTGATCAAAGAATGAGGGCTTCACGCTATCGAGCCAAATAACGCGAGGATACTCAATTGCTGCGGTTCTAAGTGCACTCACTACCTTCGGGGCAGCCTGGGCCAGCAACATGACGGGAGCTGATGGGTCGAGGTAATAGGCCAAACGCAAGATATGACCGCGTGCGCGTGAGCTCATGGCAATCAGCGTGGGAGTGGTCGGCTCCTGGGCGATGACATCAGCCAGAACATGCATTCCTTGACGCTGTCTGAGGCTGAAGTCACCAACGCTAATTGTCAAGTACAGCAGCACCAAAGCCAGTGCTACGGCCTCACGCCAACGTCCAGCCAATCGTTCTACGCTTAGGGTAATTAGCAGCAGACAGCCTGGCAGCATGAAGATCATGGCCCGGCCCATGCCAAAGCCCAGGGTTGTCTTGCGTCCCAGTACGTCTACAGCCAAGGCTAGGCCCAGAGGTAGCAGTCCCAGCAACAGGGCCACGATCAGCATTTGTCGCTCGCCCCGTTGCCAGAGACTCCAACTGACTATGAGGAACGCGCTCCCAACCAAGACGCCTGCCAAAGTCGTCATCCAGTCAGGCAGACTAGTCACCCAGTCCCCGACAAGCAGGTGAATGCCTAGAACCTGCGCGGTGTTTTGCAAATGCTCCAGGTTAGCAGCCCAGAATCCAGCCGGAGTTGAGAAGCGATCCACATCAGCATTGCGTAATTGCTTTACTGTTCCCCACAGCGCCCAGGGCACTGTTAGCAGTACCCCAGCCCCCAAACGCAAGCCGTGCTGCCACCAATGCCGTCGGTCTAGATAAAGCACAACTGCGGCTAGGGCAATGAGCCAGTAGGCAAACAGGTAAAGCGTTAACAAACCAGCCGCCACTGATCCTGCGAGCAGACCGCTCCAAAGGAGCTGCTGTGGCCAGCTGCTAAGTAAGGATGTCTGCTGGTGCTTAATGATATAGAGCAGCGCCCAAGCGCCGAGCGTTGCCCACAAGACAACCGGCGCATACATGCGCAGATTGAGTGAGTGGAAAAAGTAAAACGGATTAACTCCTAGCAGTGCCGCCAGCAACAAACCGCTGCGATGACCGCTGACGACTCGGCCTAAGCCATAGGCACAGCCCATAGCAGCGATGCTGCACAAAGCGCTCAAGCTGCGAGTGGCAACCTCACTGTTGCCAAATAGGCGAAGCCAGAAGTGTTGGCTCAGAAAAAACAGCAGGGGATGAGGTTCGCCTCCTAGCAGACTCTTGAGCAGGCCGACTAGGGTTTTGACGCTATCCTTCAAGCTCGATTCCGCCGGCAATCCCAAAACTGTCAAGTAGTCTGACAAGGGCGTCGGGGCTGGAATCGCGCTAGGTCCGTCATAGGCACTGAGCTGGCCTGCCGCAATATTGAGCGAAACGACCTCGTCATACCAAAACTCGCGGGTGCCCAAGTTGAGCAGACGCAGGACAACGCCGATCACGATCGCCGCTACCAGCAGCAATTCCAGCGACAGACGCACCCGGGAGCGGTTGAATTGCAAGCCAGCAGCCATAGCAGGTCGGGTCATGAGGAGAAGCTCAGAGGGTCGGCACGGAGCGTTGACTGGCGATCTGAAGCGGGGGGCAGGGCTAGCGATGGAATTTCGCGAGCATTATCTGGTAGTTGTGCTGTCTTCTGGCCGTAGGCCCGCGCTTGCCGTCCCACTAAATCGATAGGGGTGCCAAGCAGATCGACAACACCAGCCTGACCCCGTAGCAGCTTGAGGCTAGCCTGCGGCAGCTCTTTCAGCAACCAACGCAGTGTCCGGTAACTGTATTCCTGCAAAGTCGGCTCACGCTGTAACGGGATGCCATGCAAGCTGTGCAGGTAGCGATTGGAGCGTCCATACCGTCGCCACTGCTTGCGAAACTCCGATAGGGTAGTCCGATGCCGATGGCGTACCACAGCCTCAGGAGCCGCTTCTAGGCGCCATTGCCCACTGTTTTGCACCCGCCAGCACAGGTCTGCATCCCCGCCGGTAGTCAGATAGGGTCGAAACAGACCAGCCTCTAGCAACGCTTCTCGCCGCACTGCCAAGTTTGCAGTTTGTCCATAGGGTCCTTGCGGGTGGGCGAGCGTGTGTCGTTGCGATAGCACTTGCTGCCGCTCCGCGTATTGTTCGAGCAAGCCTTCACTGGCTACCGCCAAAATTTCTCCTGCCACCAAGCCAACTGCCGGATCGACAAAGGGGGCAACCAAAGCCGAAAGCCAACCTGGCTCAGGCCGACAGTCGGCATCAGTAAAAGCCAAGATCTCACCTTGAGCAGCCCGAATGCCGGTGTTACGGGCAGCATAGGAGCTCTGGATCTCTGTTTCGCTCAACAGCTTGAAGTGAGGCCGTTGACGGCAATGTTCGGTGACGAGCTCACGGCTGCTGTCATTGGAATTGTTATCGACTATGAGGACTTCCAACTGCTCCACTGGGTAGGACTGACGGTCTAGCCCTGCCAATAGCTCGGGCAGATCGACAGCCCCGTCAAATACCGGCACAATCACCGAGACGGCAGGTAGGGATGAGTTGGGGCAGTCAGAGGAAACAGACAGCATACTGTGTCAACTACCTAGCAGTCGATCGTTACTGTTATAGGAGACATCACTGGAAGGATATGTATAGACTCTGTGAAATCCTAGAGGCAAACTGAGAAGTTTTTGCTCACCCCAGGAACAAACCTGGAGGTTATGGCAAAATTTCAGACCGTTCAGACCTAGCGTGTGTCTTGCCATGGCAAATGAAGTCTCAGACAAAGACTTAAGATGAGGGTCATCAGTGCCAGACGGGCTCGTTGCCCGTAAAGTCGCTCCGACCGTTTGTCTGCCATCTTGTCTGCCGTCATTGATTGTGAGCTTGCCGCCTCTACGGTCTTGGAAGCTGCCCCTACCTTGTTCTGGCTGGATCTGAGAACTTTGCCTGACAGGCTAGAGTTGGCTCCAATCATAGGCTTATTGGTTGAAGCTCACACTTAGATGCAGCCCTGTTGAGTTAGAGATCATCCGCAACTGATCGCCAGTGCGACTAGTCAAGGTTACAGTGCCACGGCTGAGTTGACTGAGATCCAGCGCACTCCGCTAGACCCTTTCCCAATTGCTGAGGTGTAGCCCGTTACAGCGGGTTGTATCACTCTCACTGCTGGCTGTTCAGCAATCAAATCTACAGCTCTTAAGAAGGGGCTATTATCTGGTAGTTGTAGGGAACTGAACCTACCGGGACATGAGTCAGGTAGTGGCCCTCAAGAGAAGGGGCAAGTGCATAGATGTCAGTTCTAAATCGTGATTAGCTGCCCTCCGATAGGGCAGAGGTAACAGGATACTTTGAGCTACTTTTCCCCGGCCCACCTCATCTTGCTTGGTCTGTTTTGATCAATGGCTTGGGTGAATCAACCAACATTTTTCGGATGATTCCGGCTTTCAGTGCCTTGGATCCTCCTTGTGATTCCCTTAATCTATCTCGCAAGATTTAGGAAGCGGGAGTGGCAAACTGGTTATCTTGAGTACATTAAGAACGCTTTAAACCGTGTTCATGTTTTCCAAATCGTTTGTGGCTTTAAGGACATTAACTTCAATGCAAATTACTTTCAAAACGCTTGCTTTTGCCGCTTTACTTGGCCTTGGCGCAGTCACTGTGAATCAAGGAATCCAACTAAGCGAAACTCCTTCCGTACGCCATATGCTGACGGCCTCAGATAGCGTTAGGTCTTCTAACCAGTCTGATAGTTCAAACTCCAGCAGAAATCACATGCTGACGGCTGATGCTGGCTCGATGAGCAAGAAGCACATGCTGACGGCTTCAAATGTGACCAATCCTAACCAGTCTGATAGTTCAAACTCCAGCAGGAATCACATGCTGACGGCTGATGCTGACTCGATGAGCAAGAAGCATATGCTGACGGCTTCAAGTGTGATTAACCCTTCTGACAATCAGTATGATGTACGTGGCTTGGGCAAGTCTGGCTCCAGCAGGAATCACATGCTGACTGCTGATGCTAGCTCGATGAGCAGAGAACAAATGCTGACCTCCGATGCTCGGTCCATGATGCGGGATCATATGTTGTACTCTTAATCAACTTTGGTCGTGTCTTGATTTAACTTTGATCAAAATTCTGGCGGCAGAACAGAGCACTCGACCTTGGTTGGGAGGTGTGCCAAGCCGTCAGAATTTTGCGTATCACACATATCAGTTGCTAAAGGCGCACAAAGCTAGTGTCACAGGTACATGTGAGATTGTGTACTTAAAAGGCAACTGAGGGTCGGTCCATGAGCGTCTCTGCTGAATTTCTTCAGGCACTGCAAGATATTGTTCCGGTTGGAGCGATACTCACCGATTTCGGTAGCCTGGAGCGTTTATCCAAAGACTATTACTGGTACAGCCCCTGGCTGAAAGAGCAATTGGCCGACAAGCGGGCCGATGTTGTGGTGCAATGCACCACAGAAGCGCAAATCGTCGCGCTGCTGCGCTTGACCTATCAGCATCGAGTGCCGATCACTGCTCGAGGCTTGGGTACCGGCAATTACGGCCAGATTGTGCCTTTGTATGGCGGGGTTCTGCTCGATCTCAAGCCGATGAACCAGATCCTGGCATTCAGTAACGGCGGCGTGATCGCTGAGCCAGGGGTCAAACTCAGCACGATTGAGCAGGAGGGGCGTCAGCAGGGTCTAGAACTGCGTATGTACCCCAGCACCATCGGTACAGCTAGTATTGGTGGCTTTGTGGCTGGTGGCAGTGGGGGCATTGGTAGTATTGCTCACGGTGTCCTGCGTGATCGAGGCAACCTGCGTGCGCTGCGTCTGATCACAGCTGAAGCCGAGCCGCAAATTCTGGAATTGCGGGGACCCGAGATCGACCAAGCCCTTCATGCCTATGGCACCAACGGCATCATTACTCAAGTCGATATGCCTTTAGCCCCTCGGGTAGACTGGCAGCAGTTGGCAGCTGGGTTTGGCAGCTGGCAGGCGGCGCACGACTTCACCTGGGCTGTTGCCTGCGCCACTGGTATTCAAAAGCGCATGATTGCAGGCTTAGAGCAGCCGATCGTGGCCTATGAAAAGCCCATTGCTGGCTACGCCAACCCAGATTTGCACACTGTGCTGCTGCTGATCTCACCCACAGATCTGCCTGAAGCCAAGTTGCTAGTTGCTGAACATGGGGGGGAAGTGACCGGTGAAGCTCCCCTATATGGCAAAGGCAGCCCAACCTTTAGTGACGCAACCTGGAACCACACTACTTTATGGGCCAAAAAACAGGATGACGCCCTGACCTACTTGCAGTGTGGCTTCACCGCCAATCGCACAGGCAGTTTAGAGCAGATGCAATTGCTGAAGACCAAATTTGGCGATGAGTTCCTGCTACACAGTGAGATGGTGCGATTTCAGGGCAACGTGCAGTGCTGGGCGCTGCCGATTATCCGCTACAGCACTCGGGAACGACTTCAAGAAATGATCGATTACTGCGAGTCAATCGGTGTCTTTGTCTACAATCCGCACACTTACATCCTTGAAGACGGGGGGCATGATGCCGGCAATCCAGTTCAACTATCCTTCAAGCATCGAACGGACCCACGCGGTATCTTAAACCCCGGCAAAATGCGCTTATTTCAGCAACCCGACCTCTACGGCTCTCCTGTTTTAGTTGAATAGCCAAGGCTTTAACTCGGGTCCATCGACTCTGACTGCTCCTTAGGCGCAAGAAGCTTGAGGCTTTGCAGTTGGAGTCCTCTACCTATAGGCCCATACTGCTTCTTACTGAGGTTTGAGTTCTAGCTGAGTTGGTTGATACGAGGGGGACAACGGCTAGCCCTTAAGTTCTATGCCGCCGCTAAATCCCCCTAAAGGCCAATGTAAAGAATTGTAAAACTTGTTGCTATACTACTAGCTTGATAGGGCTTGTCAATACAAGAGATCTTGGAGTGTGTCATGAGCCAATCATTGGTCAACTGCGATTTCAGCGCTAGAGACCTCGTTAAGGTCCGTGGTGCAATTGATGAGACACAAGTACTCACTACCTGGACAGGTTCTCTCTACGCTCTGGTTCCTGGCGAAGCCCGAAAGCATCTCTTCAACATTGTTGGCATGAACGTGGGGCGCTGCATTGAGAATCAGGATGGCACCTGGAATTTTGTATCGCGAGAGCTAACTTATTACACTGATATTCACACAGGCGAAATTGTACGGAACTGGCAAAATCCCTGGACCGATGAGTGGCTACCAGTCGTGCATGTTGCCAACAATCCGGTACAGATTTGTCTCCAGGGAAACTACCCAGCAACAGTGGCAGGTGATGCGACCACTTTTATTTTCGATATGTTTTTAGATTATCCCAATCCCCTGGCTGGGGATGAGCGCTTCTCGGAGTACAGCCCAGAATCAAACTATAAAGCTGCAGAGTTTTTTAAACTAACAGTACCGACTCAAGAGCTTTTAGATCCTCAGACAATTTCAATTAAGAACGTTTCAATCTCCTGGCATCGGCTCGGCCCCTGGTTGCCCTGGATGAAAATGGGAGCTAGACAGGGACAACTAATTTATAGTGCCTGCGGCAGCAAAGTCGAAAAATTCACCGATCTACCTCAGGTAATACAGGAAGAAATTGACACGCGCATTCCTCTGTATCGCAATGCGCCAGAGCTACGTTTAGCGCAGAAAAATATGACGTCGTGGTTCTATTTTAAGCGTCATTTCAAGGCTTACCTACGCGGCGAAACCTTCCCTGTTCCGGAATTGGCTCCTGCTTAAGCAATCTCGATTGGGAGAATTCTGGAAGCTAAACGTCAACTCATTAGAATTACAGCTTAACGGGCGAATTATGCCCTTGTGGCTTGAGAAAACCCTGTTGGGACAATCTCTCGGGTTTGCCCCAATTTTTGGCGCAAGGACTTCCGCTACAGAATCCACATCCTGTTATTGCCCAGCACTTCTACATTTATATAGGCGGCTGTAAATGGACCTAGAGCCAATTCTGGCCGCTGAACGGTCACTCAGCCGGTAATTCGGGCCAACAATTCAGTTCGAGTATAACTCTCACTTGCTTTTTGCCCCGGCCTGTGAGAAACTGCCGCTTGACCCTGCGATAAGCACGGTATTTCGCCCATATTACCGTAGATTATCCTCCGCCCCACAGGTATTACACATCTGCAGAGGGGGGCGCTACTGGCACAGTTTTTCTCATTTGTGGGGCGACGATGACGACGGCTAGCAAAACCTACGCCACTGGGCCCAGCAGTAAGGGCAGCATGAGGGACCAATCCTTGAGTTCTGCTCCTGCAAAATATCTTGTTCTAGCTGGAGCGGTGAAAACCTAGAGGGGAGTGGTTGCAATAGCTTTGTAGCTCACCCCATTTCATGGGGAGCACGGACTGGATTTCGAAAACCTGTTGAATGACCTGTTGAATCAAAATCTGTTGGACGTGAGACGATGAGAAAGCTAATTTTGCCGATCAAGCGGCAATTCGTATGTCTATTTTTAGCGGCGGCGTTTGTATTCAGTGTAGTGAGTGGTTGCCGTAGTTCAACTGCCGATGCGCTAGCCACAGTTCGCGTAGACTATGCCTACTACAACCCGCTCAGCCTAGTTTTGAAAGAGAAGAAATGGCTGGAAGAGGAGTTTGCACAAGACGGCGTCAAAGTTGAGTGGGTCCTCAGTCAGGGCAGCAACAAAGCACTGGAGTTTCTCAACAGCAACAGTATTGATTTCGGTTCCACCGCTGGTGCCGCAGCTTTGATTGGCAAAGCGAATGGCAACCCGATCAAATCTGTTTATGTCTACTCCAAGCCGGAATGGACCGCGTTAGTTACTCAAGCCAATTCCAGCATTAACAAATTGGAAGACTTGAAAGGCAAACGGCTGGCAGCTACCCGTGGCACAGATCCCTATGTCTTCTTGCTGCGGGCCCTCGACAGTGTTGGCTTAAGTGAGAAAGATGTTGAGCTGATTCAGCTGCAGCATGCGGATGGCAGAGCCGCCTTAGAAAAAGGCGATGTGGATGCTTGGGCTGGTTTAGATCCGCATATGGCTAAGACGGAAGTTGAAAAAGGCTCTCGCCTGTTCTTCCGCAACCCGGATTGGAATACTTACGGTGTACTCAATGTGCGAGAAGCATTCGCTAAAGAGCATCCAGAATCAGTCGAGCGGGTGATTCGAGCCTATGAGAAGGCACGCAAGTGGTCTCTAGAAAATCGCGCTGACCTCAAGGCAATTTGGGCCAGAGAGGCCAAGCTCAGCGACCCAGTTGCGACTAAGCAGCTCGAACGCGTTGGTTTAGACAACTCAACAATTGGCGACACCCAGAAGCAGGCGATCAACGCGGCTGGTGATGTTCTGAAAAAGAGTGGAGTGATTCAAGCCTCCACAGACGTGCAAAAAACTGTGGACGAGCTGATTGATCCGCAATATGTCACCAAAGTTTCTCAGCAATAAGTGAACCGAGCATGAGCAACTCCCGTAAATCAGCAGGATGGTTTTCAAGCCCGCGCCCAAGCAATACTGTTCTATCCAAGGCATCCAACCCATTACAACTATTGAGCAAACGCAAAGGCAGACAAAGCTCAAGGTTGAACTGGGCAACTGGGCTGATTGTGCCTGCCATCTTGCTGATCCTGTGGGAGATTCTGTCGCGAACTGGCGTGTTTGCAGCCAATTTACTGCCAGCTCCTTCGGTAGTGCTGCTAACTATTGTTGACTTAGCAGTAGACGGCGATTTACTACACCACATTGGTGCTACTCTTTCTCGGCTCTTGCTAGGTTTTTTAGTGGGTGCGG
This sequence comes from Leptolyngbya sp. FACHB-261, assembly GCF_014696065.1. NCBI lineage: Bacteria > Bacillati > Cyanobacteriota > Cyanophyceae > Leptolyngbyales > Leptolyngbyaceae > Leptolyngbya > Leptolyngbya sp. FACHB-261. The sequence goes on from NZ_JACJPL010000031.1 coordinate 84,189, forward strand.
GTTTGGCAACGATTTTAGGCGCGCTAACTGGTTATTCGCACGCTGCGCGTCAGTTACTAGATCCTCTGTTGCAAGCCCTGCGCAATATCCCTTCGCTGGCCTGGGTGCCGCTGTTTATTCTATGGATGGGCATTTATGAAACTTCAAAAATAGCCTTGATTGCGGTGGGTGTTTTCTTTCCGATCTATCTCAATTTAATGAGCGGCATTCAGAATGTTGACCGCAAGCTAGTCGAGGTTGGCCGCATCTACCGCTTGAAGGGATTTCAGCTGGTTCGCCGTGTTTTTTTACCGGCAACACTGCCCGCTTACATTCTCGGTTTGCGGGGCGGATTAGGGCTAGGTTGGATGTTCGTGGTTGCGGCAGAAATTATGGGGGCCAGTCAGGGTTTAGGTTTCCTGATGACTGATGGACAAGCCACAGGCCGCCCCGCAATGATTCTGGCGAGCATTCTTCTGTTTGCTGTTTTTGGCAAATTGACCGATGCAGTTCTCGCGCATTTTGGACAGCGCCTGCTGAAGTGGCAAGACTCATACGGCTCACGCTCCTAAAATCCAGGGTCAATCAAGAGCTGGCAAACTAAAAAATTATGCAAAATTTGTTGAGAAATTTATGCTGAGGCTGGACGAGATTCACAAACAATTTGACAACGGCTTCACTGCCTTGGCATCAATTAATCTGCGAGTCCAGCCTGGCGAAGTGGTCAGCTTAGTGGGAACAAGCGGCTGTGGCAAAAGCACCTTGCTGCGCATTATCTCAGGTCTGGACACGCCAACTTCAGGAGGAGTTTGGATTGGTAACCAAGCTATTATTGAACCCCACCCTGAGATCGGCATTATTTTCCAAGAACCTCGGCTAATGCCCTGGTTAACGGTGCAAGAAAATGTAAAATTTGGTTTGAGAAAATTAGTCAAAGCTGAACAGGAAAGACTGGCTCACGAGGCAATTGCCAAGGTAGGCTTAGTCGAATTTGCCCAGGCCCTACCGCGTCAGCTGTCGGGTGGTATGGCCCAACGAGCTGCGATTGCCAGAGCTCTGGTAACTCAACCCTCGATTTTGCTACTGGATGAGCCTTTCAGCGCTCTGGATGCCTTTACTCGCATGAAGTTGCAGGAACATCTCTTAGAAATTTGGCAAGATGATCAGCCAACCATGATTCTAGTGACTCACGACATCGAAGAGGCTCTAGTTTTGAGCGATCGAGTTGTGGTTATGCGAGGCAATCCAGGCCGAATCCATCAAGAGTTTGTGCCCAACCTTCCCAGGCCACGCAAGCGAACCGAGCTGAGTTTTCAGCATTGGAAGGAACGACTACTGAGCGAATTAGATCTATCGTTTACTGATTCACCCTTGGCTGAGGTTTAGCCAACCTCCACCTCCCAAACTCCAACGAAAGCCTATCTAAGTAGGATGGTCTGGGCCCAAGCCGCCGCTGCACTCATAACCGTATTTTCAGTATGCAACTAGCCACTCAAGAGTTAACAGATTACAACGCTGTGGCAAAAGCCTTAGCCCAGGAATTTGCCACAACAGCGGCAGAACGGGATGCCAAGGGAGGCACAGCCCAGCATGAACGCGATCAATTGCGCCAGAGCGGCCTACTGAAGCTCATGGTTCCTCAAGAATATGGGGGGATAGGGACAACCTGGGTTCAAACCTTGGGCATCGTGCGGGAGTTTGCCAAGGTTGACAGTTCGATTGCTCATATTTTCTCCTACCATCACCTCAGCGTAGTGGTCCCCCACCTGTTTGGTACTCCCGAACAGAAAGAGCGCTACTACTTACAAACCACCCGCAATAATTGGTTTTGGTGCAATGCATTTAACCCTCTAGATCGGCGTGTGACTTTAACAGCAGAGGGAAAACAGTTTCGACTCAATGGGACCAAAAGCTTTTGCTCTGGCTCCAAAGATTCCGATCTCATTCCAGTGTCAGCCGTGCGCGAGGGCGACACCAAATTGGCCGTTGTAGTTGTGCCTACGGCGCGTGCGGGTATCACAGTCCATGACGACTGGGACAATATGGGTCAGCGCCAAACGGATAGTGGCAGCATTACATTCGACAACGTTTTAGTTGAAGCTAGCGAAATTTTGGGACCGCCCGGTCCCTTCGGCAGTCCTTTTGGCACTCTGCGCTCCTGCCTGACACAAATTACCTTCGCCAATATCTATTTAGGAATTGCTCAGGGTGCCTTTGCTGCGGCAAAGCAGTACACTGCCAGCACCACGAGACCCTGGTTGACCTCAGGGGTCGAGCAGGCCACTGAAGATCCTTACATCCTGCAACACTACGGCGAGATGTGGACGAATCTGAGTGGAGCTGAAGCCTTAGTCGATAAAGCAACCCAGTTGGTACAAACGGCTTGGGAGCAGGGAGAGCAACTCACGGCTGAGCAGCGAGGAGAATGTGCCCTCGCGATCGCCATTGCTAAAATCTCAGCCACCCGCATTGGCCTGGACGTCACTAGCCGGATCTTTGAGGTCATGGGCAGCCGGTCCACGGCAGCTAAATACCGATTTGATCGTTACTGGCGTAACCTGCGCACCTTCACCCTGCACGATCCTGTTGATTACAAAGTGCGGGATGTGGGCGATTGGGCTCTCAATGATCAGCTGCCCACGCCTAATTTTTACTCCTAGATTTTCACTGCTGGCTATCCTACTTCCAGTTCACTGCCTTCCAGCCAATCAGGAAGGGAGCGCGACTAAAGCCCAGATGGAAACGTAAAGGGCACTGGCTGCGTAATCGGTTTACCGTAAACCACAGTAATTTGCGCCTTCTCAGTCAAGGGAATCTCCCAAGGATTACCCTGATAGAGGCTGCCATTGAGCCAAACTTGGCTGGGCTTTGCCGCAGCCACCACCGAACTCAGTAGGTTCTGGTCTACCGTGTTTGTGGAACGCCAAATATCCAGGAATTGGCCCAGAACAAACGAACGTTTCTGAGGAGCTTCGACATGGATAATGCCATCTGGGCTATGAGAATGTAACCAATAGAGGCAAGGTCCTTGCGGGTTGATTCCAACGTTGGCCGGCGCATAAACAGTCTTACCGTCCACCACAAAGTTCAAATATTGATGAGTGTGCTCGACTACCCCTTCGGCAGCATCACAAGTAATGCCATTAATTTCGGTGCCTAAGGGACGAGCGGAGGCATTACTGGCCCAAGCAGCTGGCCAATTGCGTTCAACCGGAGCATTCTCGCCAATCGCGTTTTGGGGTGTACTTTTAGATATCTCTTGCTGCTTCTGCAGCAGAACTCCCGCGCCCACGGCAACTAGAGCGGTAGAGATACCAGCAACACCCAAGGCAATCAGCCGCTTACGGCGTGCTTTGGCCTGACGCATGCGAGCGGCTGTACCGCGAGCGCTTTTACTTTGTTCACTGTCTGCTGTACTCATGCTGATGTGCTCGTCCGGGGCTAGCGATTGAGATTGAAAGATTGCTCTCCTCTCTCATCATGCTCCAGTCGTCTAGGCAACCTGAGTACTGATAGGTAGGCACCCAGGTTGGTTACCTGATTTAAGAAAGCAGGCTCCAACGGCACCGCTAAGACGCCTTAGTCGTTTGAGAGCGCAGCCAGGTCAGAAACTGTTCGCACTCTTGAGGACTGAGATCGCGGGCAGTCTTCCCTTGAAAGCGACGATTGAGAAATGCCCGCACTTCATCAATGCTGAGTCCTGCGCGGCGACGCTCTTGATTAAATAGCTCCAGCAGATCGGGTTCGACTGAGGCTAAAAGCTGGGAGTTAGGAGCTAGCTTGGCTGGCACGTCAACTCGATCTAGCCCCAAGCTTTTCCACAACGCTGCCCGATTCTCTTCGGGTGTTCCTTGTAGAGTGCGTCCCAGGCGACCGGTTCGGTCTTTGGCAAAGGCCTCCTGACTAGGGCGGCTGATCAAGCTATAACGTCCGCTGCTTTCTGAGAGATACAGCACCACATCTGCCCAGCCTTCTAGCCACAAGCGCAGTTTTTCGCGCAGATCGACTCGATATTGACGCAACGGCTCGCGGCTGCCAGATCGACCCGGTACCACTACGCGCTGTACATGTGCACTCAGAGCTAGATGTACACCCAAGCCGCGCAATGTCTCCAAAGTCCCTTTAAAAGACGTGTACAAGCGCCCATGCTCTTGCCACTGGGGATCGTGACCTGCAAGCAAGACCCAGAGCGCATCCAACGTATCTAAGGCAACGGTTTCAAACGGGCAGTCTTGTTTCAGCGCCTCGACCAGGGCACAGAAATCAGCCCAATTGCGGACTTCCGCTACAGTCGCGCCTGGAGGGATCTGTTTGTGGTGGGTACTACCCTCCACGTCGATGACGAGTGGACGAGGAAAACTCAACAGCAAGCTGCTCTTACCAGAGCCCGCTAATCCAGAAACAACCCAGGTTAAAGGGGCTGAACGGTTAGGGCTGACCACAAATCGCTTGAGAACAGAGCTGGCAGCAACTTCTTGCGCAGAGGTCGGAACAGGCTGAAACATAGTGGGTACCAAGGGTAACAGAACCAACAAACAACAGCCGTCCAGCCCACGCCAGGCGAGTGGCTGCTAGAAGCTCCGACCGGAGCTGGGATAGCTCAACCGGTTTTGGGGTGAGCGAGGGTGCAAAGCATTAGGCTTAAACCATTGCTGTAGACGCAGCATGAGCCGCTTTAGCTTACCGACCCGCTGCCGACGTCGCGGTGCTAATGGAGAGTCCCGTATCTGGCTCAACAAGCGTCGCTGAATTCTGTGAATGCGTCCGTTCAGACGTAAGTAAGTCGGGAGATCGCCACAGGTGAGTGCAGCACTGCGTTGCGCTTGCAACCTTGCTAAACGCTGCACCAGAAGTGACCACCCTTTGCCATCTATAGGCACAGCGCCAGGAATGAGCGGTACAGTCACCAGCGCTGTAGTCAGAGGAGACTGCTCCTGAAGGGCCAAGAGTGAAGAACTCGTAGCAGTAGTGGGAGATAGAGATTGCAAGACCGGTAGCCTAGGCAGAGAGGGCCTAGCAGCATTTGCCCTGGCTCTTGAAATGGCATAAAGCATTGAGCATCCCTCTACTGGTAGCGTCTCAAACAAAATCTCGAACAGCACCTCTCGAACAGCAGCTCATTTCTGTGCACCCAGAGCTCTGTGGACCTAATACCTATGGGAAGCTAGAGCAAACAAAATCTCGGTTCGAGCAAAGACCTTGTTAGTACATTTGTACTATATTTGATAGATTTTGACAAGTCACGATAAAAAAACCACCCGGTTGGGTGGTCAGTGAGGAGGACAAACTTAGACGGATAAGCTCAGGCAGATGAGAGCCTATCTAGCCTAGGCGCAAGCGCTCTGGAGTAGAAGATTGAATAACCTCCGGTGCTGTAACACCCATAGCAGAAGGCTCTGAAGTATCTGGAGCCATGCTGGGTTGAGCAGGCAACTGTTGTTGATGGCTGCCGTTATCGGAATTGGGTGTTGCTTCAATTTGGGCAAAATAGGGCACGCTCCCCAAGGCACCCACGGTCACAGCTACACAACAGGCGTAGGCATAGATCGAATAGTCAGCTTGAACCGATGGGTGGTGCCAGGAGGGAACAACGTTATAGACCGGGTCAGAATCGGGAATTTGTGCGGACAGCATATTGCCGTCTAAGCCCAATAAAGGAGCGATCCGACGGATGAAGCCGCGCACATAGACAACTTCTGGTAGCTTTTCCACTTGTCCTGTTTCTAGCGACTCAAGGTGATAGAGGGGCACTAGCGTACGACTGTGTACCATCATCAAAGACAGCCCTTGAGCCAAACGGGCTTCGCGGAGCTGCTCACCTAGACGGCGCAGGGCCTCACTCTGGGTGGCTTGAATAGCTTCCCGGCTTTGATTGCGGCGGAGGCGAGGTTGTTGTGGGGGCTGAGGTTGAGGCTTAGCCTGAGCGGGTTTGGATCTAACTTTGACTTTAGACATGGCATTAGACATGGGAGCGTGGGCCTGGGCCTGCGCCAGTCCTCGGTGAAAGCCTAACTGAGCAGAGGTTAGAGCGACCTGTTCGAGCAACTCCTTGACTTCGGTGGTGGCACTGCCCAGTTGGGCCTGCAATTGCGTGACCGTTTGCTGGAAAACATCGGTCTGACAAACTTCATTACAGGCCAATTCCAGCGAGGTTGTGTAGCCTCGCCCGAGGGAATGACTGGCAGACTCCAGACCCTGTGAGCGCATGTTCTTAAATCTCCATCACGAATATAGAAGCACGAATGCAAAGGCGAGCTAGGGCGCAGCCATCAAGGATATGGCCCAAGCAATGCCTGATCATTCAGGTAATTTGCGTCGCATCCGTATAGTTGATTGAGAAATTCGAGCTCAGGCTTGCCCTTGCTGATCCAGACGAGGACGGACTCTGTAGTAGCGATAGCGCAAGTAATCTCGCAAAATCTGGCTATGATCAAAGCAGAGCTTGCTGGGAAGCTGCCAAGGTTCAAAGACTGCTAGGCTTTTAGCATCATCTGCTGCCTGAGGTTCGCCTACCGCAGTCGCCAGAAAAACAACACTGATTGTATGTTGGCGAGGATCCCTCTCCGGCGCGGAGTAGACTTGAAACTGTTCCAACAGCTCCACCACGAGTGAGGTTTCCTCAAGAGCCTCGCGTCGAGCTGCTGCTTCTACGCTTTCACCGTAGTCTATAAAGCCACCAGGTATTGCCCAACCCAGTGGTTCATGTCGACGCTCGATTAGCACGAGTGGCCGATGAGGTCGGTCGATCAGCTCAATGATGATATCTACAGTTGGAGCAGGGTTACGATAAGTCACAGGACGAAAGTTAGTCTACAGAGGGCAAATACGCCAGTCAGTATAATCTTTACGCTTAATCTTGCATGAACTGAGCGAAAAGGATCATATTCTGACCCAATTGGATGATGTCCTTATCCTGATATTGCCTCTATAGATTAGAAAAGTTGCTTAAGAGCAACGAGGGGGGAATGAAAAACTACGATCAAACCTATAGGCAATTGGAGTGTAGTGGCTGGTTCTAGTACTTCTTCAGGATGAGTCGGAACAAAACAGTTACCCCAGCAGTCGCTGCCCCTTCAGGCAAGACTGTAAATTGCAGGACTCAGAGCCCAGGCTGTAGAGCAGGGCAAATCAGTACCAGTGGCTGATTGAAGTCCAGACATCATAACAGTGTCTGTTCTATTTCTACCGAAGACCTGGTATAAAACCTTCAACTAGGCACCAGATGCCTAGAGACCAAGCAGAAAATGCCTAGAGACTGCCTCAGGAAAACCGTATCTTAGGGTTTACTATGATAAAATCCTGGTTATAGGTAGTGAACAGCTCTCTTAAATTTGAGTGAACAGGAAATATTGAAGATAAGCCGGAGTCTATGATTTGGAGCGTCCGTAAGAAGGATTCTGTCGATACTAGTAAATCTCGTCCTCATGCGGACTATAAGCGGCGCAGAGAGGATAGAATTTCCGAAATCAAGAAAGAATATCGTACCCGGTTAGGAGAAGTCCTCCGTCAGATTGAGGCTGAGCAGAAGTCAATTGAGCAGATCGAAAACTTTCGGGCTGACCTTGAATTAGAGGAGCAGTACCGCAGTTTAGTAGAGAACGAGCTAAAAATTAAGCGGCGGCTCTCTCAACTGCATGAAGAAGTTGTTGAAATCGTCAACATCGAGATGCCTCCCATACCGCTTGAGCGAACATCTGAACCGACAACGACAGAGCCTCGCTCTGGGCCAGTTCGAGGTGTGCCTAATCTCAACTACCACCGAGACTTGGCGGCCAAGATCCGCAAAGCGCTAACAGAGGCTACGGTGGTTTCGGAGGCATTCGCGCAAGCGATTCCTTTATGGGAAAACCGAGTCGATCTCAAGCGTCTGAAGCGCCGTCCATCTGGACAGTCTGAGTTTGAGGCTTTGGCTCAGGAATTGGCCAATGCCCTTAACCGTTTGGAGTCCGACCGTAAGCGCAAGTTTGAAATCCGAGGTACAGCGGAAGGCTTCGTCAGCTTCATCTATGATCGAGCTAATGATCAGCAGGCTCGAGTGGGTAGTCCAGCCTAAGAGAGGCTCTCTCTAGTGGCCTACGGGAGGAGTAAAATCTGTCTCGGAAAGTCAGTTTCTAATTTGCGCCTTTCTTTGCTAAGCTGAGATGCGTCATACACTGAACACCTTCTTAAGAAGGTTGTAAGAGTCAGTGTTGGCCATGGGCGATTAGCACAGTGGTAGCGCACTTCCTTCACACGGAAGGGGTCACTGGTTCGAATCCAGTATCGCCCATCTATGAAGCCCGATAATTTGGCCGTTCTGGTCAAGCTATCGGGCTACTAAATATCTTCTTCTAGACAAGGACAGCACACAGAAGCTGGGAAATTAACCCATTTGTTCCTTATATGCCAACAAAGAGGGGAGCTGATTGAATAATCAGCTCCCCTCTTCCTATTAGCGATTTAACGCTTAGAGGGCGAGCGAGGGGACTTGAACCCCCGAATGGTGGAACCACAATCCACTGCCTTAACCACTTGGCTACGCCCGCCGCACCTTACCCGAGTGACTCAAGAGGTTTCACTTGGAATAAGCGCTTGAAAAATCAGTCAACAGAAGACTGAGTTATCAAGACATTTCTGATACTAACACGGTATGAGCGCACTTGGTCAGCAGACTTGATGCAGTTATTTGAGTGCCCAGCCGCTAGACCAGGCCATCCCTACCTCAGGCTTAGGAAGCCTCAGCTTTAGGGGTTGGTTCAGCCTGAGGGGGCTGCCAATCGTCACCAACCCGAATTGTTACATCCGACTCGATATCGCCCGTGGACTGAACGCTCACCTTACCTAAACCCAAAACCTTGCGGATTGCCTCGGCGCCTTGAACATCACCACGCTGGGCCAAAACCTCCGTTTCAGACTGTGCCTCAGGCCAATCAGGGGCAACTGAGACATTGTAAAACCCTTGCGAAGCCAGGTAATCAGCCAAGCTACGGGCAGCCTGAGGAGCTTTACTGGCGCTCTGAATGGCAATGCGCAACTCTTGAGGACGAACTTCTGATTGGTCGCTGCCTGGTTCTACCTCAAAAAACTGTTTTACAACCCGGTCTCGAGCTGCTTCGTCCAGCAGCCAATAACTGGCTCCATAGGTTGCAGGAGAGCCAAACTCACCAGGCAGCATAACCATATTGATCTGTTCTGACTTTAGGGCAATGCCAAAGTAAGCCAGAGATAGCAACTCTTGAGCACTGAGATTGGTATCGAGATACTTCGGCATCAACGAGAGTACCTGCGGAATACGGGCCAGCGTCGTTGGATCCGTTAACTTGGCACTCAGCGCTTTCAGTAGAACTTGCTGCCGTTGCACCCGACCAATATCGCCGTAGTCGTCCTGGCGGAAGCGGGCGAAGTGCATGGCCTGAGTCCCGTTCAGAGTCTGCCAACCCGGTTGCAGATCAATATTGAGCTTCTGGGTTTGATCCACATAGCGCATGCGCTTGGGGACATATACTCGTACCCCACCCAGGAGATCTACTAAGTCTACTAAAGCGCTAGTATCCAAACGCAAGTAGCGGTCAATCTGAACTCCGTTCAGGGTTTCACTAACCGTCTGCGCAGCTAGGGTAGGACCACCGGCCGCATTAGCCGAGTTAATCTTGCTAATACCGACCCCTGGGATATCGACCCTGGTATCGCGTGGAATTGACAGAAGATTAAGAACTGGCACACCTTTAGCGCTGGCATCAGGATTGGCTGGATCCAAACTCCCAGCTGGGTCAAAACGCAAGAGCAGCATCGTATCGCTGCGCCCGTTAAAAACCTCCTTAGAGCCAGCAGGTGCATCTGGGACTCGGTCAATGCCCATAACGAGCACAGTGACTGGACGCGACAGCTGGTAGCGGAAGCTGTTGCGTAGAAAATCTAAGGGGGATTGCGACCGCTGCTCCGGAGCACTCCAGGGCAGACCGCCTAATGGTTTAACCACCGCTAACAAAGTCCCAGCTCCAACCGAGAGCAGGGCAACCACACTCAGTAACAGCTTCCAATGCCACCAGTCAAGTAAGCGAGGCTTGGAGCTTGCAACCGACTGCGGCGGCTCAATTAATAAGGTTGGTATAGGCGTAGATATAGGCTCTGGAGCTGCGCTGGCTACAACAGCCTGTTCAACGGGTTCATTCTGTTCAACGACTGAAGGCTTAGACTTTACAGCTACCTCGGGGGCGGCCACAATCGTGTCTGACTCTGGAGCAAACCGTTCACACTGGGGAGGGGGCTGGTCGGACGCGAGTGGAGTGACGGTTGGCTCTGTTTGCGAAGCACTTTCAGTCGTGGAAATCTGCGAACTACCCAACTGTGTCACTCCTCTGCTGTGTGTGTCCCCAGACCTTTATCGGCAACCTTAAATGGGTCACCGGGCCTTGCGCTTCGCCACAAGGGAATACCTGTATCCAGAACTACTAACACTCCGTTTAAGTCTGCGGCGTAAGTAGTCCTATCTCCGGACACAAATGTATCATTCTGTATACTGAGCACAGACGATTATAGCCCGAGGGTTTTATGCAAGCCGTCATCATTGCTGGGGGAAAAGGCACACGTCTGCGTCCCCTAACCTACGGCTGCCCCAAGCCGATGCTGCCCCTGCTGGGCCAGCCTTTTTTGGTGTGGATGGTCGAGCGCTGTCGCCAAGCGGGTATCACGGATATCCTGCTGAACGTGCAGTACCAAGCCCATCAAGTCAGTGACTATTTCGGCGATGGCAGTGCTTACGGTGTACGGATCCGATACGTTGAGGAAGCTGAGCCTTTAGATACTGCGGGTGCAATGAAGCTGGCGGAGCAATACTTCACTGGCGAATCACTGGTTGTTTTCAACGCTGACATTCTGACCGACTTAGATCTGAACGCCTTGATTCAGTTTCATAAGGCCAGCGGGGCCCAAGCCACCCTGACTTTATCTCGTGTAGAAGATCCGACGGCCTTTGGCTTAGTCGAGTTAACACCTGAGAATCGTGTTCTAGCCTTCCGCGAAAAACCAACCGCAGAAGAAGCTGCTGCCTTAGGCATCGACACGATTAATGCCGGAACTTATGTTCTAGAACCCGAGCTCTTTGCACCTTATGCAGTGGGTAAGCCCTTAAGTTTTGAGAAAACTGTCTTTCCAGAACTGTTGACTGGCAATGGCAAGATGATGGGCTTTGTTTGGGAAGGCTACTGGATGGATTTAGGCACCCCAGCCAAGTTCTATCAAGCTCAACTCGATATCCTGACGGGCAACATGCCTTACGCCTTAACGGCTACTGCTCAGGAACGAGCCCCTGGAGTTTGGGTAGCGAATAGCGCCGAAGTTGATCCAGCAGCAAAACTCGAAGGTCCCTGCTATGTAGGAGAACAGGCAAAATTGGGTCCCAAAGCACATTTACCCGCAGGTACCTTGATCGGTCCACAATCGTTGATCAATCGGCCTCTAAACCCCGGGGTTTATGCAGCAGGTACTCTAGCTGTGTAAGCCGCTGTTGTAAGGGAAAGGGTGAAGCCTTTAACTAGCATTTGACCCTCATTTCTGACGCCAGTTCAACTCGTTCAACTGGTTCCTGATGCTTCACCCCCTACCTGCGTTTACTCACTTATCTTGACTCGGGTATATTCACTTGCGCTTGTCGTCCGGGCGGGCCAACTCGCTATTGAATTCGTTGAAGGCCCGAGGCACTAAAGTCTCGTCCTGAGCATTGCGCTCCGGCAAGCTAAACACCTTGCGCAAAACTGCATCAGTCTTCTCGTAAGGGACTTGGCCAACCTCATCAAGGAGGACTTGGCCTTCGCTGCCGATCAACACCGTCTGTGGCAGTTGACCTCGGTAGTAGTAGCCAGCATCTTGAGGCGTATAACGGCTGTGGTCAGGATCGATGGTGTCTGCGATCAGAGGCATAATGCTAACGGCGCGTCCGTAAAACGCCTGAAGCTGAGACACAACAATCGAATATTGTTTGCAATCGCGACTGTCGTCGGTATAAAAGACAAGCAGTGCTGGGCGTTGGCGTCGCAAAGATTCCGCGAGTGTCGTCCTCGGCGGCACCAAAGAGCCATTGCCAGCATAGAGCGGAAAGATGTTGCCATCGAAATGGTCATCAGCCAAGCTTGCCCAGGAAGGGCCAGCCGCCCAGAAGGTCAGGACAAGACTAAGACACAGAGCAAGCCAAAAGCGCATGAGACTGCAAGGGACGGCAATAAAACGCTTCTCATTGTACGTCTTGTGTCGCTGCAGGCGTGGCTGTTGGCGTGGCAGTAGAACTCTTGGCTCCCGGCGACTGGTTCAAGTAGGTGTAAATCGCAGCTGACATTTGACGAATCAGCTCATTAGCTCGCTGGTCATTATGAGGACGTTTGACCAGAGCTGTTGCCAAGTATTGCTTGCCATTGGGCATGTCGATCAGGCCAACGTCCCCGACCACCGAGCCGATATCTCCCGTTTTGTGGGCAATGATAGCGCCCTCACCTAAACCTGGACTCAACAAGGTATTGGTTACAGTCCGCCGCATAATTTCTAACATGCGGTCACGGCTGCGCAGGGATAGGAGATCGCCCTGATTGACTAAGTTCATCAGGGTTGCCAAGTCACGAGCGCTCGTGGTGTTGGTGCCTTCTAGATCAGGTAGGGGTTTGCGAATAGCTGTTGCAGCAAGGCCCCAAGAGGCAAAGCGTTCGTTGAGCTTAGCCATGCCACCCAAGCGGTCGATCAGCATATTAGTGGCAGTGTTATCGCTGACCGTGATCATTTTGTCTGCCACTTCCAGAGCCGTGAACTTGGTGCCTGGAGCTTCGTATTGCATATCTCCAGCCTCAGAGGCGATCAGGTCCGGTCGCATTTCGAGAAGCTCATCCAGGCGGATCTTGCCCGCGTCCACGTCTTGAAGAAAGGCAACCAAAACCGGCACTTTGATCGTGCTAGCTGCGGAGAACGGCGTGGTAGCCGCTAGGTCAACGTAAGCTTTGGTATCCAAATCCAGCACAAACACGCTTGGGCTGAGATCAGGTTCAGCGGTGGCTAAAGTCTGAAGCTGCTGTTTGAGATCGCTCAATTCCTGCTGAGTTTCTAAGGGTGTTAAAACCTTTCCCGACTGCGATGTAGCCTGGGGATTAGGCTGATGGGAGTCCTGCGCTCTAGCATGCTGAGTGCCATCAGGATTCCAGATCGAAATCAGCGTGCCAACAATAGCACCCAGTCCAACACCGACCACCAACAGGCGTAGCGCTCGTAGCAGAGGGGGCACCGCCTGAACTTTGGTGCGTAGACGGGCTGGAGTGCGCGGCGCGGGAGCGACGGACGATGGCTGAGGCTTCCGGCTGCGCTGGCGCGAGTTAGACCGCTCAGTTTCAGGGGTTACTTTATCGCGTGGTTTTGCCTCAGAACGAGTCCTTAAACGAGAGGAACGGGTCAGAGGCGGGCGGTTCTCGGGTGGGCGTGCTTCGTCTGCTTTCCGGGCTAGGTTGTTGGCAGCAACCCCTGAGTCAAGCGACCCCGACAACAGACTGCGACGCTCTCTGCGGCTGCGAGCCTGGGTTGTGCGTAGAGAGCGTTGGGGCACTGCCTCTGGAGACTTCTTCGCCTCTTTTGCCTCTTTGCCCTCTCTGGTGCGAGCTTGGAGCCGACGGCCCTGATTCTGAGTTGTGCTCTGGTCGGCCTCTGCACCTGCCCGCGCTACAGCACTGGCATTCCACTGAATTGGCCGTAGGGGGGATCTCTCAACCAACGTTCATTCCTCACGAGGCTCACGACTGCAATCGCCCAACTCAGTTGGGTGGGACAGCGCCCAATCCAGCTGACGCAGAATACCACGCAGCATGGTTACCTCCGTAGCGGTAGGATGGGCCCGGTTCAGCAAAGCCCGAAACTTGGCCATCCGGCTGCGGACAGTATGGGGGTAAAGATATCCGATTTTCAGCAAGGTTGTCTGCAACTCAGCGAAATAGTCTTCTAAAGCTGCGATCTCTGCTTGCTGCTGTTCAGGTACGTGTTGAGGTAGTTGGCCTGGCAACTGCTCAACGGCAGCTGATATCTGTACTGAGTTCTGGCTGAGGCGTTGCAACTCGTAGCAGCAGATAGCAACAGCCTGGGCCAGATTGAGCGAGGTATAAGCAGAACTGGTTGGAATGGTCACAAACCGTTGACAATAAGCTAGTTCATCCCGGCTCAAACCCCGGTCCTCAGGCCCAAACACTAAGCTAGTCTTCCCTGCATCAAGTTCTACTAGCCAGCCGAGACCTAGCTCTGGCGATTGAGGTGGCACAGGCAGTGGGTCCGAACGACCTGTCGTGCCAATAACCCGCTGGGAAGCGGACAGGGCTGCGGGTAGTGAGGTCACAACCTGGATCTGGTCGAGAAGATCAGCCGCATGCACAGCCATCTGTCGAGCTTCTGGTCCCTGTGGGTCACAACGGGGATTGACAAGGACTAGGGACGAGAAACCCAGATTCTTCATTACCCGCGCTACTGAGCCAACGTTCAGCGGCCCAGCGGGTTCGACTAACACAACCTGTAGGTTCGAGATCAACGCTAAATTATTAAGAAGGCTGAAGATTATGATGACAGTTCAAGGCTCTTGTGATTAGGTTGCAAATTCGGTTGCGAAAGGTAGCATATGGCGAAGCAACGGTTGAAGTCTGACCTACCAACCAAAGTTTGTCCGGTCTGTAGCCGTCCCTTCACCTGGCGCAAGAAGTGGGAAAAGTGCTGGTCCGAGGTGAAATACTGCTCTGACCGCTGTCGCAACCGACGTTCGCAAGTTGATTCCCTGGAAGGATGAGGGCCATGCTGGGTGATGTCACTCCCTCCCTACGTCTCCAGCAGCTTTATCGCGACCAGCTTTCCCACGGGCAATTTGTGATGCCAGAGTTGCAGCGTTGGGAGAAGGGGGTTCCCTTCTGGGGAGAACTCTTCTATCTGTCACAGCCCGAGGCTGACTATCTGCGCACCTTGTGTCCTCGGAGTAGTCATCTACCAGGGCCAGCACCCACTATAGGCATTCAGCTCTGTGCTAGCTCCCTTAAGTTGAGCGAACGTTTAGCAGTGCAGATCAACGAGACGGGTTACGGGGGCCTTGTGCAGTTTGAGGATCTGGCCGACCAAGACTGCTTCCTACGCATTGCCTTTGGTGCCAGCCTTTACCCTGTAATCGTTATGCAATCTATGCTGCGGGAGTTCTGGTTACAGCTCACACTGAATGCTTGCCGCCATTCACTCACGGTGACCCAAGAAGACAGCTGCTTGGGCTACTGGGAGTCAGATTTACTCCTGCCACGCCTGTGAGAGCCTCTCAATTTCAGAGCTAAGGCCAATAAGCTCTTAAAGCTTTTCGACCTTAGAGACACTCTTAGTTAAGGCATCTCTAAATTCATCAAGCCTGCAATGAGCTACTTCAGTTTTGATTCAAGAGCAACTCTGCCTTGAGAGGTTTGCGGAACTTAGGCTAGATCCAGGGACTCTTAAGAGATAATCCCTGTCTGCTCGAATTGATCATGCAAAAGCTCTTACTGACGTTAACTGCCGCCTCCAGCCTGCTGCTTGCACCCTTGGCCTTACCGCCAGCAGCACTGGCGCAACGCGTGGTAGATGTCAGCCCAGATCTCAATAGCCAAAACGTCTCACCCAGCACCTCGATTTCGGGTCAGTTCAACTCCACTGATGGCGGTGCTGTGGATGTAAATTCGGTCCGGATCTTGGTTAACGATCGGGACGTCACCAACAATAGTGTGGTTACGCGGAACTTCTTCAGCTACCGCCCCGACCAAGCCCTGCCTGCAGGACAGAACCGGGTTCGAGTGGAGTATGCCAGCGTTAATGGTCAGCGTCGCGTGGTGGAATGGTCATTTGCTGTGCAGCAGCCCCAGGCAGCAGTACGCATCACCTCAGTCACCCACAACGCCGCCAGCAATCCCTTAGGGCCAGGCTCAACTTTTCTAGCAACCGTCAACGGTACACCCGGTGCACGGGGCTCGGTTCTCTTGATTCAGGATGGCCGTACTGTGCGTGAGCTGCCTGCTCAAGAAGTGTCTTCAGGTGTCTATGTCGCGACCCTAAATGTTCAATCCAGTGACCGGGTCGCTGAGGGTGTCGTAGTCGGTCGTTTGCTACGCCAAAACCAAGTGACCTATGCAGCCGCTGCGCAACCCGTGGTCCTGAGTACCAGTGCTGGTGGCACTACTGAAGCGCCTCAGGTCGGTGGCTCAACTGGGGGCTCAACGGGAGGTTCGACCAGCCCTGGCACCAGTACTGGCACTGGTTCAACCGGTAGCACAGCAGCACTGCAACCCCGCTTCACTAGTCACCAGGAAGGGGGCCAGGTGAGCGGTTCCTTTACCCTGGTAGGTCAAACCCGTCCCAACGCCAGAGTTAACGTTAATGTGAACTCTAGAGTGTCGGTCCTAGGCGGGCTGATCAACCTCGGCAGTCAAAGTCTGCTTAATGAAGAAGTCACCGCTGATGCCAATGGTCGCTTTCAGGTTCAAGTCCCTCTGCCCAGCAGGCCTACGTCGGGTACGCAATACATCGTGCGAGCCACAGCTCGTACTGGTAACGAGGTGAGCAACCCAACTCAACTCACGCTGAGCCAACGCTAAGCTTCTAGCCGTTCTGAAATGGCTCTGGAACAGATCTAGAGTGACTTAGCAACAGAAAATGGGGCTCATACCAGAGAGATGCCTGACTTGCCATCTCTCTGGTATGAGCCCCAAGCGTTATGAGTGAGGTGGACTAACGTACAGGTGTCGCGTCAGTTTGCTTCAGTCTGTTTCAAGCAAGACCCCAAAAATTAGACCCGAAAGCTGAGACCCAGAAACTTAGACCCGAACCATTAGGCCCAGATGTCTTGGATTTCAGCAGCTTTGGGTTGTTGGCTTTGAGCTTGAGCTTCCCAAGCAGAAACCTCGGTGGCAACAGGTGCAGGCGCTACAGAGACAGCAGGCTGTGTTTCAGTCGCAGGGGCTTCAGCGGCAACAGGCGCAGCAGGCTGAGCTTCAGGCTGAGCGTCTAGGAGGTTAACTTTGACAACGCGTGCAGCTTGAGCTTTGGGCAGACGCACGGTGAGCACACCGCCTTCATAAGCAGCTTGAACATCAGAGGTGCTTAGTGCCAACGGGAAGTCTAGGATGCGGCGGAAGTTGCCCTGACGAAACTCATTGATGTGGACCTTTGCATCATTAGCAGCAAGGTCTTGCACAAGCCCACTGAGGACGAGGCGCTCAACTGTCACCTCAATCTTTAGGCTGTCGCGATCAAGGTTCGGGACTAATGCCCGTACTTCGTAGGCCTTCTGGGTTTCGACTACCTGAATTGCAGGCTGCCAAGCTTCAGCTTGGGGCTGTTGACGAGCAACAGTGCCAGAGAAGCTGTTAAACAAGCGATCCAGGTCGCGGCGCATCAGACCCAATTCAACGGAAGGGGTTAAGCGGATCAGAGTCATCACAGTTCTCCTGGCAAATCTTGAAATTCACTGGTGATGACTCAATCGTAGTGAGCAAGCTTCAAGCTTAGAGAGGGCAAAGCCGTACTGCTAAGAGCGTGATCACCGAGCTTGCCTTACCTGCTATATCTCCCCGCTAACTGTACTATGGGCGTCTGGAAAGCGCTTAAGAACGTACCAGAAAATTAGGGCATTTATCGTCAACAACCCTACCTTTGGCCAAGTTGCTTCTGCCCATAATTCATAAACTTCGACGGGGAGGCTAAGCCCTACAGCTACCAAGAGCAGCCAGCGTACCCAGGTTCGCTCTTGCCAAAGGCCAATAGCTTCGACCAAGCTCAGTAGTGCATACAGTCCTGCTGCGACAGAAGCAAACAGCAGTGTGTGTGGGCTCAGTTGAGCAACGTGGACCAACACCCAATTGACAACTACTTGCTGACTCTCTAGTGGATAGTCTTCCAGGAGCAGAGCCATTTGACGAATCGTGCTGTGGTGAATACGCGCTAGTAGTAGCGCGATTGAGGCAAACGTCAGCAAAATCGCCTGCCCCAGCTTATAAGCAATCAGCACCAACAAGCCCGTGGGTCGCACGAGCTGAGGTGTCGGATTATGCCCCTGTTCAGAGTGCAGAGGGCGGTCGAAACGGTTTAGCTCAGCCAAACAGTCAATGCCTCGGTCTGGATCAACCCACCCCCACAGTGTACGGCGCTAGCTGCCGGGCCTCCGCTGACGGAAGAGGTAATTTTTCAAGGCTGAGCTGGTGCGGGGGTATAAAACTGCCCGGGATTCTGCTCCAGTAAATTGGGTTGAAAACCTGGTTGTGGAGCAGGTTGCGCCCCAGGATTGAGGGGATCGGTGATGCCACCGCCGGATTGTGGCCCTGATTGTGCACCTGCTGGTGGGTTAGTAGCCAGCGCCACGCGGCTGCCACCCACAGCACGCAGAGTATCTAAAGCTGAGATTACCTGCTGGTAGCTCAGGCTACGGTCTGCGCTAAGCACCACTACCCCCTGAGGATTAAGCGTCAAATAATCCAAGATTCTTTGCACCAGTTGCGGTTGGCTCACCTGGTCGCGGTCCACAAAGGTATTCCCCGAGGCATCCAAACTCACAACCAATGTCCTTTGGGTTTGAGAAGCGCTACTGCTGGACTGGGGGAGATTTAGGTTGATGCCCTGCTGTCGGGTCAACACAGTCGCGGCCAGCAGAAAAAAGGTCAGAATGCAGAAGATCACGTCGATTAGGGGAATCAGATCGATGCGAGCCTCTTCACCTGACATAAAAGGCAGATTAATCTTCATCAGCTTTGAGCTTGTTTTTCGATTGGAGAACTGCGCCGCTCAGGGCCGTAAAACTGCTGCCAGTGTTGCCGGTAGAGTAGCTCCAGCTCATTGCCTGCTTTGCGGAACACTTTAATCTGATTGAACAGTAACCCCTGGAACAGGCGGTGAAATGACAGGGTTCCAATGGCCACAATTAAGCCCGTGGCCGTGGTAATCAGGGCCTCGGCAATACCGAGGGTTACTCCACCTGTGGCCGAGGTTCCCAAGTCGGCTAAGCGGATCGAACTCAAAGAGTTGATCAATCCCACGACTGTACCCAGCAGTCCTAACAGGGGAGACAGCGCCACAATTGCCTCCAGTAGCTTTTCACCACGACGCATTGCGCCCAGTTCGTCTTCTGCCGCACCCTCAAGTGCCAGGCTGAATAGTTCTGGGTTTGGGTTCTCCAGCTTCATTGGAGCCAGCAGAAAACGTCCCACCGGTTGGTTTTGATATTGACGGGCAATCTTGGCGGCAGCATCCCAGTCGCGTCGGGCTGCCTCTAGCACCCGTCCCATGACTTGGCCTTCGTTGAGCAACATATTGAACCAGAACCAAAGACGCTCCAGAATGGCGGCCAGTGCCAAAATCGACAAGACCAGCAGTGGCACCATGACCGGGCCACCCTTAGTGAATAGTTCACCCATGCTTTACCGACGTTCTCCTGGTATCTAAGCTGGCGGGCCTCGCGCCCTTTATCTTGGCGTCAAAGGCTCCCTGATCATCATAGATGCCGGAGATACTCTCAGGATCCGGACGGTTTCTGGTCTAAACGGTAGCCTCTAGCAACGTAGTAGAAGTAAGGCTGGTAAGTATTGAACTCTGACTGTGGCGCCTGAGCCAGAAGGTTGTAGCGAATCCCCTGCTGCTGGATTGCCAGGCTCAGATAGATTGTCTGGGTCTGCGGCTCTGACTCCTGCTTGAGGTAGCCGCGTACCCCTTGGTCAGTCACAAAGTTAGACGGAGGCAATGCCTCAACGCTAGTCGCAACTTGAGCCGCCCAGCCCCGGATTTGAACCTCGGAAACTCGGGGGCTGATGAAGGCCTGTCCATCACCGTTACTGGGAGGAACTGCGGCGCGCCAGGTGCTGGGATAGGGAAAGGTGTAACCGTAGCGGTCGTTGTGATAAGTCTCCCAGGTCACCTGCTGCTTGCAACTGCTCAACGTGAGCAACAGCAGACCCGCTAAGCCGAGCAATCGGCTAGCGGCCGGGGTCCGAGGCATAGTGATCCGATGCACCGCAGGACTCAATCTCTAGGAAGCTGGCGACAGGATTCGAACCTGCGACCGGCTGATTACAAATCAGCTGCTCTACCAGCTGAGCTACGCCAGCGTTCAATTGATAATAGTAGCAAAGCCTGGGTCGTTTTGGCAGCTAGGTTAGGATCGGAGATGGAGCGCAGGACTCAGCATTCGTCAATTTGTCTTCAGTCAATATCTCAACGCTCGACTTTCTTGAGGTTTTTAGGTCTTAGGAGTTTCGTTGGCAACCTAGATCAACATATTCACTTAACTAAGCTCATCAAGCTTGTACCTGTCCCTAGCCAGCTCATCTCTAATTAAGAAGTGGAAATTAAGAACCAATCCAAGTAATAAAAACCTAGCTGTAAATTCACCAAAAGAATAGTTTAATCCTTCAGACAGATGCAGGTGTTGATAGCAACAGCATTAGTGATTAATGAGAATTTTCACAACTTGCAGTCTGAGAATCATTCCTGGCTCAGCGGGCTGATCTGGCCCTCTTCTGCCATTGGGTTGATGTCCTAAGGTTCGTAGCTTGCTCTGATAGAGGTACTGCGGAACCACGGAGATTCTAAATAATGCGTAAGTTAAATATTGGTCTGTCACCTGAGCAACGCGAAGGCGTGATCGGATTACTAAATGCTGATCTGGCAGATACCTATTTACTGATTATTAAGACTAAGAAGCACCACTGGGACGTTGTTGGTCCACAGTTCCGTTCACTGCATGAACTGTGGGAAGAACAGTACCAGGCTATGTCTGAGAGTTCAGACAAAATTGCCGAGCGCGTTCGAGCTCTGGGTGGTTACCCTGTGGGCACAGCCAAAGGTTTCCTGGAGTACGCCACTCTGGAAGAGCATCCCGGTGACATCCCAACTGCCTACGGCATGGTAGCTCGTTTGCTAGACGACCACGAGCAGGTCATCCGCAACTTGCGCGGCCATGTAGACCGTTGCTCTGAGGAATTTGGTGACGAAGGGACAGCTGACTTCCTAACCGGCATCATGGAAGCTCATGAAGACATGGCTTGGATGCTCCGCTCCTTTATCGAAGGTGTCTCCATTGAGCCCGATGGCGATAAACCCGGTTCAGAGCTGAAACTACCTGTCGAAATGAAGTAGTCACGCTTGGGTTGGAGTCTCTATAAAAGGCTCAATAAGCAACTCAATATGTAAGAAAGAGGTAGGCTAGCCTACCTCTTTCTTCGTGCTTTTTAGCGATGCTTTTTATGGTCAATTGGAGCTGGTTCTTTCGGGCTGGTTCTCTTGAGGTAATTCTCTACTGCTTAATCAATCACTAATGCCGCTTTAGGCCGCTTCAGACATCAAGCTAGATGCATCTGTAAAACCGAGCGAGGCGCACGTCGGACATTACAGCGAATAGTTTCATAACCCAGAAGGGTACAAGCCTCAAAGCGATGGCAACCTGAAAAGCCATAGTATTGGCCTTCGACTTCTAGGATATCGATTGGCTCCTGCAAACCAATTTCTTGAATCGATTCCATCAAAGCAGCGACCTTGGCCTGATCGTTCTGCCGAAATAGAGGACGACGGATCTGCCGGATTGGAATCTCCTGTACTCTTGCCATGTCACTACATTCTGTCTTAGGTCAACTACTCTAAATCATACTCATTACGACTACGAATATTCAAGCGTTCTCGCCCATCTTCCTGCCAAACCTAGAGCATGCAGAACCCGAATGACCTCGAATGACTTAAATGGCTTAGATGTTGTTGTGGTTGGTAGTGGCATCGGTGGGCTAGTTGCAGCTGCACTGCTCGCTCGCTATGGCAAACGGGTTCTGGTTTGCGAGAGCCACACGATTGCAGGAGGAGCAGCCCACAGCTTTTCACGCCAAGGCTTTCACTTCGACTCTGGACCTTCTTTCTACAGTGGCTTGAATAACCCACGTAGCTTGAACCCATTGCAGCAGGTGCTAACAGTTCTAGGAGAATCGCTAGCGACAATCACCTATGACCCTTTAGGCCACTACCACTTTCCTGAAGGAAGCTTCCCAGTCTACAGTGATGCTCAGCGCTACCAAGACGCCATTGCAGCAGTGAGCCCAACTGGGGCGCTTGAGTTTCAATGCTTTGAGCAACGCTTGTTGTCTCTCTACGAGGCCTTACGAGGCATTCCAACCCTCGCTCTCCGAGCAGATCTAAATCTGCTGCCAGTTCTGCTCAGGCACTACTGGCCCTCACTACTGAAACTCTTGCCTCTAGTTGGCGTGGTTCAGGCTTCAGTCGGTCAACTCATGGATCGAGATGTACAGGATCCCTGGTTGCGACGACTGATCGACCTGGAATGCTTTCTACTCTCCGGTCTTAAGGCGCACAGCACAATCGCGCCTGAGGTTGCCTTCATGATGGGTGAGCGCTCTCGTATTGGCGTTGATTACCCTGTAGGCAGCAGTGGTGCAATTGTGCAAGCACTGGTGCGCGGTTTGGAGCGCTGGGGTGGGGAACTACGCCTGAGAGCCCATGTCGAGCAAATTTTGGTGGAGTCTAAGCGAGCAGTAGGGGTACGACTACAGAATGGTGGGGTAATTCGGGCTCCCATTGTCATCTCCAATGCTAGTCTCTGGGATACCTACACCAGACTGCTTAAGCCTGAAGACCTGCCTGCTCCCTACCGGCAAAACGCCCTCGCGACTCCCGCGGTCGAGAGCTTCATGCACCTGCATTTGGGTATCCGCGCCCAGGGCCTAGACCATCTCACCGGTCACCACGTCGTTATTCACAGCACTAAGCAGGACATCACAGCGCCCGGTAACACCTGCATGATTTCTATTCCCTCGGTTTGGGATGCCTCGCTTGCCCCGTCCGGTCACCATGTCATCCATGCTTATACCTTAGAGCCGTATGCAGGCTGGCAGCGAGGCCCAGAGTATGAGGATCGCAAACGTGAGCGAGCGCAGCCTCTATATCGGGCTTTAGAGCGGATTATTCCCGACCTGCAAGCACGAATCACTTTAGAGCTGGTCGGCACACCCTTAACTCATGCTCACTACTTACGCCGCCATCAAGGTACTTATGGTCCTGCAATTGCAGCTGGACAGGGTTTATTTCCAGGACCTCGCACACCCATAGCAGGACTATATCGCGTTGGCGACAGCACCATGCCTGGTATTGGTGTTCCTGCAGTGGCTGGCTCTGGCATTCTGTGCGCCAATAGCTTAGTTAAGCCTGAACAAACAGCCGAATTGCTGAGGTTACTGAACTTTAGTTATTGAGCAGCAATTATTGAGCAGCTAAACCGTCCAGCTTCACTCTGGGGTGCAAAGCCATTAGGGCTCGTACTTGCTCAGCATGATAAGAGCTGCGCGTGAGGGGTGACGAAACCACTTGCAAGAAGCCAAGGGATTCGCCTAGAAGTCGCCATTGCTCAAACCGCTCTGGCGTCACAAACTCCTGTACACCTAGATGCTTGTTGCTCGGCTGAAGATATTGACCAATGGTGAGAATGTCGCAGTCAACAGAGCGCAAATCGCGCATTACCTGCTCGACTTCTTGATCAGTTTCCCCCAAGCCTGCCATAATACCCGACTTGGTATAGACCCAAGGAGCGAGTTCACGGGCGCGCTGCAAAAGCTCCAATGAGCGCTCGTACTGAGCTTGCGGGCGCACGCGCTTATAAAGGCGTGGCACTGTCTCGGTGTTGTGATTAAGCACATCAGGCTGAGCACTCAGGATACCCGCTAGAGCCTGCCAATTGCCGCATAAGTCAGGGATCAACACTTCGATCGTGGTTCCCGGCATCACAGTCCGCGTCTGCTCAATGCACTGCACAAATTGAGAGGCGCCCCCATCCGGCAAATCGTCCCGGTTGACAGAGGTAATGACCACATGGTTCAGCCCCAATCGTCGAACCGCTTCGGCTAGTCGCTCAGGCTCGCTCGGGTCCAGCGCTTTGGGCTTCTTCTCAAAGTCAATATCACAGTAGGGGCAAGCCCGCGTGCAGGCCGGTCCCATGATCAAAAAGGTGGCTGTTCCTGCCTGGAAACACTCGCCAATGTTGGGGCAGGACGCCTCTTCACAAACTGTGTTTAGGCTGAGATCCCGCAGGATATCCTTAACGTTGCCAACCCGCTCCCATTGAGGAGCTTTGACCCGTAACCATTCCGGTTTAACTGCCATGCCCACTTTGGCTCAACCTATCGGGTTGATCCTACTCTGTTTTCAGCCTAGAAGGGAAAAGACTAGCAGGCCGGTGAGCGCCGTAGTGTTAGCCAAGCTGGACGAGTTGCAACCCAAGTGGACAGCTTTTGTCCAGCCCATTGCTGGAACAGCCGGTATAGGACGGATAGGTCCACCAGCGCCACAGCCAACAATGCAACACCGCTTAGCGTGTGGACTCCATACAGGGGTACAAAGTCAAACACATCATCCGCAAAGCTGTCAGTAGGACGCTGGTGCATGGAACCTCGAAGAAGGGCGACGGGGACAAAAACTCTACCCTGGCACGCACCTTAACCTTGCTGCCCAGTCACCGTAATCGGTAGGAGGACGGAAAGTTATGGTTTTGGATGTTGCTAATCATGAAGGATTGGCAGCCAGAGTGTGGTATCCAATCAGCTTGTAGACCAGTTTGGCACAAGTAAATTCAGATACAACTGAGTCGCCTAGTGGAGCTAGTTCCATCACGTCTGCGCCGATGACTTCGTGGCCTTCAAACAAGCGTCGTAGAAAGGTCAAGGTTTCGTACCAGCCTAAGCCACCGGGCTCCGGCGTCCCGACTCCAGGCATCAGGGCTGGATCTAGACCGTCCACATCAATAGTGATGAAGACTTTACGGGTGGGAATAGCTGCCAGAGCTTCGTCGATCCAATTAGCTGATTTGGCAAGTTCACGCGCCCGAAATACTGCTAAATTTTGCGTCCTGATCAGGTCGGCTTCCTCCTGACAAATGCTACGAATGCCGATTTGCAGTGTTGGTAGGCCCATATCGACAATGCGCCGCATCACACAGGCATGATTGTGAATCGATCCCTCATATTCATGGCGCAGGTCACCATGAGCGTCGATCTGAACCACGGTGAACGGCTCTGACGGGTTGCTTTGCACATAGGCTTCCACAATGGCACTGGTAATACTGTGCTCACCGCCAATACCAATCACAAACTTGCCATCGTCTGCACAGCCTTTGACTGCCTCACGCACCTGCTGCAGCATAGTCTCAGCATTGGGCACATCACCACCGACTGCCGCGTGCGTATAGATGCCTACCGGCCAGACTTCACGCTCTAGCTCTTCGTCGTAGTATTCAACCTGCTGCGAAGCAACCAAAAGTGAAGCGGGACCCTGAGCACAGCCTTTTCTGTAGGTTGTGGTGGCTTCGTAGGGGATTGGCAAAATCACCACTTGAGCCTGTTCGTAGGCAGCAGCAACGTCTGAGCCGAGAAAGGGCAGCAGTTCTGTGGCTAGCGGTTGAGTTGGAAGGGGCGATTGGGCAATCATGGCGTGCAGTGTCCTTAAGCTGTGATGTCTTTGGCTGTTATGCAGCCTTCCATCTTAGCGATTGAGGCCAGGCGTCCCATCCAAGGTGTTACAGTTTTACGCATGACTAGGGGAAAAAGAACTCAAACTGAGGAGCTAGAAATTCGGCTCCTGCGCGAAGGCATTGTTGAATCCAGCCATTATGCTGAGGCAGTGGTTTGTGATACGCGGGGACGGGTCTTCTCAGTAGCCGGTAACCCAGAAACAGCTGCCTTCATCCGCTCTTCTTTGAAGCCAATTCAGGCCCTTGCTGTGGTTGCTTCCGGGACCAAAGAGCGCTTTAACTTATCCGACAAGGATCTAGCGGTCATCTGTAGCTCTCACCAGGGAACAGTGACCCAATCTCGGCAAGTTTTCAATATTCTCTGGCGTTGCGATGTTGATCCCAGTCAATTGCGTTGTCCAATTCCTACAGGTCGACGCAGCCCACTGCAACATAATTGCTCTGGGAAGCATGCTGGCATGCTGGCAGTCTGTCAGAAATGTAATTGGTCTTTAGAGAGCTACTTGAGCAGCCGGCATCCAGTCCAGCAGCTCGTGCTTGAGAAGCTAGCTGACCTGCTACGGATCCCCACAGCTGAGTTCATCAGCGCCCGTGACGACTGTGGAGTTCCCACATATTTCCTGCAACTGAGTCAGATGGCAACGCTGTACGCTCATCTCGCCTCCGGTAGTCGTCTGGATCTTGAGTGTCTCGTGCGAGCGATGACCCGTTATCCAGAGATGGTGGCCGGGGATGGCGAATTCGACACCGAGCTGATGCGCCTCAGTGAAGGCGAATTGATCAGCAAGGCTGGAGCTGAAGGAGTTCAGTGTATTGGGCGAGTTGGGCAGGGCTTAGGGTTAGCGATCAAGGTCAAAGATGGTGCTAAGCGGGCCAAGCACGGTGCTGCAATCCACGCACTGCGGCAGCTCGGTTGGATTACCCCTAGTGCCGCTGAGAGGCTGGCTGAGCAATTCACGACTCTCAGTGACTATAAGCGGCTTGAAGTTCTAGGCGAATTGGCAATGCTATAGAGATGGTCTATGGTATCCAGATTGCGCTGCCCATTAAGACTGTTTACTGGCCCTGCCAGTTTAATCTCCTAGTTTAATCGCTTGATTTAATCGCTAGGATGGTTCAGTTCTGTTGCCCTGAAATTCTGTGCCAACCTGGCAATGTGTCAAGCAATGTGGAGCCTGCTGCCACCTCGATCCGGCGGATCGCCCTGACTTGGCAGACTACCTTATCCCAGACGAACTCCAGCTCTACCTGAGTTTGGTCGGTGAGGGTGGTTGGTGCGTCAATTTTGATCACGAGAGCCGCACCTGCCGCATCTACACTGAGCGTCCTCGCTTCTGCCGGGTAACGCCCGAAGTCTTCAGCGACCTCTATGACGTTGGACCAGAAGACTTGGATGAGTTCGCCATTGAGTGCTGTCAGCAGCAGATCGAAGGCGTGTACGGTAGCCCAAGCCCAGAGCTAGAGCAATTCACCCAAACTATTGGTTGACTATTGGTCAACTAATAGTCAACCTCTGTTGACTTGACGCTATTTTGTACAGATGGCACGCTAAAAATGAAACGATAGTGAAAATAATAGAGGCCTAGCAGCGACGATGCAGCTTCAAGAACCAACTCGCCCCTTGCCTCTGCATCCTCCTGAGACTCACTCTGAGCTTCACAGCCAAGCTACACCCAAGCAGGCTGCACCCAAGCAAGCTGTGTCCAAGTTAGATCCCAAGGTTGTGCTGGCAACCTTTTCCACGATTTTTCTAGCTGAAGTTGGCGATAAGACTCAGATTGCCACCCTGATGATGAGTGCTCAATCCCAGCAACCCTGGGTGGTGTTCTTGGGAGCAGCTCCGGCACTGGTTTTGACTAGTTTGCTGGGGGTGATGGCTGGGCAGTGGTTGTCCAAGAAATTCGCACCGCAAGTGCTGGACACCTTGGCTGGCTTAAGCTTTCTAGCCCTGGCAGTGGCATTACTTTGGGATGGGGTGCTGCGATGAACTGGCATTTACTGCTGCTAAGCTTCACAACCGTTTTTCTTTCCGAGCTGGGCGACAAAAGTCAATTAGCAGCTATGACCTTAGGCGGAAGCTCTCGTTCGCCCCGTGCAGTATTCTTGGGAGCTTCGGCGGCTCTGGTTTTAACTAGCTTGATTGGTGTATTGGCGGGAGAGGGAGCCGCACAGGTGTTGCCAACCGCCCTACTCAAAGGTGTCGCCGCGGCAGGCTTTGCCTTGATGGCAGTTCGCTTGCTATGGCCTAGACCCGCCGAGGTGCAAGACGAGGATAGGTAGGGCAATTCCAACCCACCAAGTACGGTTGACTCTCTATGCTGACCTAGAAACTGCCAGTATTGTTAAGAAGTAAATACGAAACACCGATAGGGCGGGTTAGGGTAACTTTTCACCACCCGCTGCAAAGTTTTTTCACAGCAGAGAGAGGAGTCGATATGGCAGTTGCCACTCTGAAGTCGGGCAGTGCCGCTGGCCTTCGGGAGCGCGATGCGGTAGGTCTGTTCTTACACAAGATGGGCAAGCACGAGTTGCTGACCCACGAGGAGGAGATTCAGCTGGCCCGTCAGGTGCAGTTGATGATGCAGTGCCTCCATGCCAAGGATAACCTGACGGAGCAACTTCAGCGGGAGCCTAGCCTTGCAGAGATTGCTGAATCTTTAGACATTGATGTAGCTGAGGTAAACCAGCGCTTGGAGCAGGGCCAGAGAGCCAAGCAGCGCATGATTGAGGCAAACCTGCGCCTAGTGGTCTCAATTGCTCGTAAGTACCTCAATCGTGGCTTGGACCTGCTGGAGCTGATCCAGGAAGGCAGCCTGGGCCTAGAGAGGGGTGTCGAGAAGTTTGATCCCTCCAAGGGTTTCCGCTTCAGTACCTATGCTTACTGGTGGATCCGGCAGGGCATCACGCGTGCCTTGGCCACTCAAGGCCGCATGGTTCGGTTGCCAGTTCACATTGTTGAGAAGCTCAATAAGCTTAAAAAGTCTTTGCGTGAGTTGACTCAACGCCTAGGCCGTGGCCCTACTCAGCAAGAGCTAGCCGATTACACTGGTTTTGACCTGGAGACTCTGCGTTCACTGCGCAGCTCTTATCAGGCAGCTATTTCACTCAATACGCTCGTGGGCGATGACGAGAAGTCTGAGCTGGGCGATCTGTTGGAAGACAAGCTCAATGCTTCCCCAGAGGAGCATGTAGCTGAGCAGTTACGAGTGCAGCAAATCGAGCAAGTGCTCGAAGGAGTGCTGACTGAGCGTGAGGCGGAGGTCATTCGACTGCGCTATGGTTTCGACAGCGGCAAGCCCCTAACTCTGGCCGATGTCGGTAAGCAGCTCAATGTCTCACGCGAACGAGTTCGCCAGCTTGAGACAACCGCAATGAAGAAATTGCGCCAGCCTGAAGTGCGGGAGCGCTTAGGCAACTGGTTAGGAGCTGCTGCTTAATCAAGCTAGCCTTGGCCTTGGTCAAGTTAACCAGGATTCCCTGGGCCACAGCTCTGTGGGCAAGCTAGCCAGCAGCTAAGCATTGCTACTGTGAAGATCTCGATCCCGAGCGGCAACCGCTAGGAGTAGGCAGAGGGCCGACACTGCCTTCTGCCATTCCTGTCGGGTGCCGTTTTCTACATCGTCAAAAGCTGCGACCAATTTAGGGATAGCTCGCTCCATCGCAGGCTGGGGAACTGGGCGGTGTAACTCAACCAGTCTCGCTAAGCTTTCCTGGTTGTTCAAGAAGTTCACAACCCATTTAGTTGCATGGTCAGGTGTGTCTGGAACATTAGCCACACCTAATTCGGATTTGAGCCAGTTGTAAAAGGGTGGCAGTTGCCTGGCTAAGACTGACCCAGCGGTGGGTAGAGTCTGCCTGAGCAGCTCAACATCTAGGCTCTTCAAAAGAGCCTGCACACTACTCTGGCTGAGAAATTCTTGCACACTCAGTGAGAGCAGCTGTTCAGCTTGTTGGGGCGCGAGTTTGAGGTGATCGTTGTAAGTTGCGAACATGAGAGGAAGAAATTAGAAGAAATTAGCGGTTATTGAGGACTACCTAGGGTTCCCAACCACCTCTTCAACCAATGCCGTACCAGTCAGGCTAAAGGCTCGGGCCTCCGTGATCGCAACCTGAACCAGCTTGCCCTTAAGGTCATGAATATTACCGTCGAAAAAGGTAAGACGGTTGCTGCGAGTACGGCCCATCACTTGTGCCGGATTTTTGGGATTTTGGTCCTCTACCAGCACTTCTTCAGTACGTCCTAAATACCGTAGGTTGCGTTCAGCTGCTTTCTGCCCTACCAAATGATTCAGGCGTTGCAAGCGGTCGCTTTTGATTTCTTCACTCAGTTGATCGGGCCAAAGCGCGGCTGGGGTATTAGGTCGAGGCGAATAAGCCGCAGTGTTGAGCTGGTCGAAGGCGATATCATCGACCAGTTTTAGTGTGTTTTGAAATTGTTCTTCGGTTTCGCCAGGGAAACCCACAATCGCATCAGCAGTGACTGACGCATCAGGCATGTAGCGGCGAAGGGTATCAATGATGCGGCGATACTTTTCGTGGGTATACCCCCGGGCCATAGCTTTCAAGATCTCGTTGTCGCCTGACTGAAAGGGGATGTGGAAGTGTTCACAAACCTTAGGCAACTCAGCACAGGCACGAATTAGGCGCTCGGTGAAGTAGCGCGGGTGACTGGTAGCAAAGCGAATGCGCTCAAGCCCTGGAACATCGTGAATTTGATAGAGCAGGTCGGTGAAGGTTGTTTTGATGTCCCGACCGTAGGCATCAATGTTCTGGCCCAACAGCGTGATCTCTGTGTAGCCCTGACGCCCTAATTCTTCGATTTCGGCACGAATCGCTTGAGGCTCGCGCGATTGTTCAACGCCTCGCACACTGGGAACCACACAGTAGGTGCAGCGCTCATTGCAGCCGTAAATCACATTGACCCAAGCCGTGACCTTGCTATCGCGACGGGGTTTGGTGATGTCCTCGAAAATATGCACTGGCTCTGTGGCTACCACCTGGGAACCATTGAAGACTTGCTCTAGCAAATCGCTCAACCGGTTGGCGTGTTGCGGTCCCATTACCAGATCGAGTTCAGGTACCCGGCGTAGTAGAGCTTCGCCTTCCTGCTGAGCAACACAACCTGCCACAACCAGCGTTAGGTTTGGGTTTTGCTGCTTGCGTCTGGCCTGCCTGCCGATATAGGAATAGACTTTCTGCTCAGCGTTGTCCCGAATGGTGCAGGTGTTGTAGAGGACCAAGTCAGCGGCCTCTGGATCTTCCGTGAACTGAAAACCCATGCCCTCTAGAATGCCAGCCATCCGCTCGGAGTCCGCCTTGTTCATTTGGCAACCGAAGGTGGTGATGTGATAGCGGCGGTCGGCGGTCGAAGACATGGTTCAAAGTGGAGGGACTCGAAGATCTATCCTAGCGCTCCATTAAGCCACTCACGCCCGTCGCCTTGGGCAGCCCAGCGAGCTTTGCTCATTTACTTCCATCTCTCTTATCACCCCTGTCAGGCAAGCTTGACCTAATTGCCATACTGATTAGCCTCATTCGTCTGTAGGAGCTACTGAAGGCGCTACTGAGGCGCTCTACTCCTGAAATCGGCTCTTTGAGATCAGTTTGCCGAGAAAAGCCTCTCAAGCTTAAAAAATTATTATTTCATGGCCGGAAGCTCTGGGAATATCCGGGTGCAGAAAGTAAGGGGTGAAATCTAGGATGTATTGAGCGCTCTTAGCAATAAGAGGATCATCATGAAGCTGAAGAATCTGACCGCCTTAGTCTTACCAGGCCTATTATGCTTGGCTTGTTCGCTCCCTGAGGAACGTTCTCTGGCTGAAGGCCATAAAAAGTCCGCATTGCCCGAACGGCCAGGAACAAGCCGCTATTCTCCAGATTCTATTCAAGTCAAACAGCTATTAGAAACCAAGCAATGTCAAGGCTGTCATCTAAGCGGCGCCGACTTGAGTGGCGCTAATTTACAAGGTGCAAATGTCTATGGCGCCGACTTGCGCGGAGCGAAATTAGATCAAGCTAACTTAAAAGGTGCAAATCTAATTCAAGCAGATTTACGAGAAGCAAATCTTAGCCAAACCAATCTTCAACAGGCCAATCTGACAGGAGCTCAACTCAGTTGGCAACACCAGCAATCTGGCTCAGGGGAGCCAATCCGAACTAATCTGCAACGAGCAAATTTGAGCGGAGCGACTCTCGTTACTGCCTATCTAAGTGGAGCAGATTTAACCGGCGCTAATCTTCAAGGGGCTTATCTGCATGGCGCCAATTTAACCGGGGCAATCCTCAGCAAAGTTGACCTGGGTAAAGCGGATTTACTAGGCGTAAAACTAAATGGCGCAGATTTGAGTGGCGCTGATCTTAGAAGAGCCAACTTTGCACTGGCAAGTTTGCTGAAGGCTAACCTCAGTGGGGCTAATCTTCAAAAGGCCTATTTACATGCAGCTGCCTTGAATGAAGCAGATTTGAACCAAGCCAATTTAAACCAGACAGACTTAAGTGCCGCAGATTTAAGTGGGGCGAACCTTAGTAGGGTTAATCTCAGTGGAGCTAATCTCAAGCGAGCAAGCTTGGCTAAGGCAAACCTAAGCGGAGGAATTCTTCACCGCATCATTCTCCAGGGGGCTGATCTTAGCGAAGCCAATCTCACAGGAGCAGACTTGCGACAGGCAGACCTGCGACAGGCGTATTTCAATGGAGCGGATTTGAATCAGGTCAATTTGGATCGGGCAGACTTACGAGGTGCCAAATTAAGTGGGGCGAATTTAGACGGGGCCAAACCGGAAAGTGCAGTGGGTTACAACCAACCATTACTCTTCCCAACAGCCCAGGCTTCGCCACCGCAGCACTCACACTAGCAACCTAAACTAGTCGTGAAGCTGATGCCCTAAGTTAGCTGATGCCCTGAGTCAGTTGAAAGCTGAGCTTCGAGCACATCAGGCACAGGTTTGAACTACGGTTAACGGCTCTCGACCTCTACTAACCGGTTCTGATACAGGTTGGTTCTGAAGCAGGAACAGAAGCTTAGGACTATAGGGGTTAGGCCCTAATCCTAATCTCCTCGTCCCTGCTAGGGCTCAGAACCAACCTGTATCAGCCAAAACTAGACTCAGCTTGCGGCTGGTATCCAGCTTTAGACTGCTTCCAATTGGCCTTCCTGCAACCAAACGGGCGGCGTAGGCACTACACCGAATTTGACCAGAACATAATCGCCGCGAAGATCGAGAACCTCACCGCGCGAATTGAAGAGGTAGGGAGGCCAACGAGGATCGCTAGCCTGAGCTTCTAGGCTGCCATCTAGCTTCTCGCGAACCGCTCGAACCATGTCACCTTTCTTAAACGCCATAGGAAGTGTCTGCGAGTTCTCTCATTGTCTTGCTTGCATTGTAGAGCTCAATCTCTAACGCTTCGTTCCAGCAGGGGCTTGGCAAGTCGGACAGAAGTGAGTGGAGCGACCAGCCAACTTAATTCGAGCGACTGGTGTACCACAGGTAGGGCAAGGGGCTCCGGTGCGCCGAAACACCTGAGCCCCGTCCAAGTAATTGCCCAACACTCCCTGCACATTCTGAAAGTTGCTGAAGCTGCTGCCACCTGAATTGATGCCTGCCTGCAAAACTGAGCGCACCGCTTTCTGCAACCGAGCGGCTTGCTCAGGTGTAATCTGGCTTCCTGGTAGCGTAGGCGATAGTCCTGCCGTAAATAGCGCCTCGTCAGCGTAGATATTGCCAACTCCTGCCACCAACTCCTGATCCAGCAGCGCACTTTTGAGCGGGCGCTGCCGCCGATGCAGGGCTGTGTACAAATAGTCAGAGGAAAATGCCTCGGAAAAGGGTTCGGGTCCCAACTTTTGCAACCCTGTGATCACCTTTTCTGGTGGACAATCTGGTGGTACTGCCCACATGCGCCCAAAAGTCCGTGTATCGCTAAAGCGCAGTTCGTCCCCTCCATCTAGAAACAAGCGGATACGAGTGTGAATCGAGGGCGGACCTTCGGGTTTGAACCACAAGCTACCGGTCATGCGCAGGTGGATTCCCAGCCAACCTGCTGCTACCTGCTCTCGGGCTAGCTGCCCCAGCAAGTACTTGCCCCGCCGCTGCCAATCGACAAGGGTCGTTCCACGCAAAGCCGTAACAAAATCGGTCGGAGACTCAGGGTAGGCTACCGAGCGCGCTAAAAGCACGTCTGCCCCTTGAATCTGCCGACCGTTTAGAGCGTGAGCTAAGCCACGCCGAACTGTTTCAACTTCAGGAAGTTCAGGCAAGACCGAAAAGAGACAGTTTAGGTTTCAGTGCCCTGGTTAGGATTACCAGGCTTGGATTGATCGCCCCGCTGAGGCTGGCCCTCGGCTTGAGCGGTTTTCTTCATATCACTGGGGATGCCTGCACCCGTGGTACGAGTTCTCTCGTCGAGAGTGGTTTGTTTACCTTTCTCAACGTTGGAGATCGCCTTTTTAGAGGGAGGAGCAACTTCTTCAACCTCAGCGAGGGCAAAGTTGTTGGTATTAACGCCAGCATAATTAACGTTGTCAAAGCGGACGATCACGGGGTAAAGAATGCCGCTCTGGTCAACAGAAGCAACAATTCCAGTGCCCCGGTACCAGTAGGATTCCGGGCGCAGAACCCGGACCTTAGATCCACGTTGGACAGCCATGCAATATCCTCGCTTTCGTTGAATTTTTCAGTATTGCAATCTGCTCCTCAGCCTACAGTCAGTTGATCAGGGCTGTCTATTGAAGCCCGATTAAGTTTTGTAGCCCAAAGCGTTTACGCCAGCTTTACACAAGCTTCATAAAGCTGATTGCAACTTCCGCAGCGGACTTAAGCAGGCTTTGGCCACGAATCAGTGATCCCCACGAAAACAGGTTTTTCCGTAAATGCTCTAGACCCGGTTGAGCCTTAGGGTTCAGCAAACGAATGCTGCTGCCTCTGTTTTTGCTCCCTGCATAAAGCCAGAATACCGCTCCTTCATAGGAGCTAGGGCGAGTACGAAGATTTGGCGAAATCCACTGAGAACCCTACACGCTCCGTAGGTTACGCACCTAGTATTACGGATGGGTCATACGCATTTGTACTGAAAGTCTCTTCAAGTCCTACGTAGTCCCGGTTTGTCTAAGTGCCATGATGCTTTCATCCCAAGGTCTCATCCAAAACCCTAAAGTTAAGCTAACTCAGGGGTCAGTAGGGTTCTCAAGCAACGACAACCGCTCGGTTGTTGTCGTGCCGGACCTCACTGCTCATCCCTCAGCCTACAGTCTGTTCAAGCGGGGGCTAGACATTGTCGGCTCGCTGGTCGGACTGCTGATTTTGGGCCTGGTCTTGATTCCTGTGGCGATTGCCATTCGCTTAGACAGCCCCGGTCCCATCTTCTTCGGCCAAGAGCGCTTCGGGCTCCAAGGTAAACCCTTTACCGTTTGGAAGCTGCGTTCAATGGTGCCTGAAGCTGATGCTTTGAAGCACCAAGTCGAGAACCAGGCTAAAGGGTTGCTCTTCAAGAACGAGAATGACCCTCGTATTACTCGGGTGGGCCGCTTCCTGCGCCGTACCAGCCTGGATGAGTTGCCCCAATTCTGGAATGTGCTGCGCGGTGACATGAGTTTAGTGGGCACTCGCCCGCCCACCCGTGACGAAGTGAGCCGCTACCAGCCCCATCACTGGCAGCGTCTGAACGTAAAGCCTGGGATTACTGGCGAATGGCAGGCCCACGGTCGCTCTTCCATCAAAGACTTTGAGGAAGTAGTGCGCTTAGACCTGCGCTATCAGCAGAACTGGCACCCGTTCTACGACGTCAGCCTACTGCTGAAGACGATTCAGGTGGTTCTTAACCGCAGCGGAGCCTGCTAGTTGGCTCAGCAGAGCGGCATGGGGGGCCACCCAATGCCGCTCAACCCAATGCTGCTTAACCAGGAGGCCAAGTCATGAACCGCCCTCCAAGAATGTGGATATGTAGGTGATAGACGGTCTGACCACCGTTGTTGCCATTGTTAATCACCAGGCGGTAGCCCTCATCCAGGCCCGCCTGGTTTGCCACTTTTTGGGCTGTCAGTAAGAGATGACCCAGAAGCAATTGGTCCTCAGGCTGTGCCTGAGAAATCTGAGGAATAGGCTGCTTAGGAATGACTAGGATATGAACTGGGGCTTGAGGATTGACATCTTTGAAAGCTAAAGCCAGGTCATCTTCATAAACGATCTCAGCAGGAATCTCACGGCGGATAATGCGGCCAAAAATAGTGTCCTCAGGTGCACTCACACAGCAATCCTCTTGCTCTTTTCCTGGGTTAGTCTAGCGGCTCAGGCATGTGCAGATCGTGAAGAACCCGTACAATGGGCCATACAAAAAACCTGCACGTCGTTTTGCGAGGAGCCATTAATGCCCATCCATCCTGGCCTGCTAGCAGCTTTTGAGCGTCGTCAGGCGCTGAAGATTATCAGTGGTCTGAATAATTTCGATGCAGAGCGAGTTCGGGCCGTGGTCCGGGCTGCCGAACGCGGTGGAGCGACCTTCGTCGATATTGCCGCTGATCCAGCCTTGGTGCATTTAGCTCGAACTGAGACCCAGTTGCCGATTTGTATATCAGCAGTGGAACCGGAGCAGTTAGCCCAAGGCATTGCTGCCGGTGCCGACCTCGCTGAAATTGGCAACTTCGACTGCTTTTATGCCCAAGGTCGAACCTTCAGCGCTGCCGAAGTCCTTGACCTAACCCGTCGCAGCCGAGCACTGCTCGGCGCGCAGGTAACCCTCTCGGTCACCGTGCCCCACTTGCTACCCCTCGACCAGCAAGCTGACTTGGCTGAACAGCTCGCAGCAGCTGGCGCTGATCTAATCCAAACCGAAGGCGGCACTAGCAGCCAGCCGCTACACAGTGGCATTCTGGGCTTGATTGAGAAAGCAGCACCCACACTGGCAGCAGCCGCGGAGATTAGCCGCGCTGTCTCTGTTCCTGTCCTCTGCGCTTCTGGCCTGTCTAGCATTACCGCACCGATGGCCATTGCTGCTGGTGCCTCCGGGGTCGGCGTGGGTTCAGCCATCAACCAACTCGATAGCGAGCTGGCCATGATTGCCGTAGTGCGCAGCCTGGTAGAGTCGCTGGCGCATCCAGTCCAGGTTGTCCGCTAGTTCGCGGTAACTAACGTTCGGGCAACCGGTAGCAAAGAGCTTAATGAGGGGATAGGGGTGTCATATTTGCGGCCCTATCCCCTCTATTAAGCTGAGATTCAACTGAAGCCTCATCTAATCCATGTTGCCGTTGCCTTGAACCAGTTGTTTGACCGTAGTTAACTCTTCCAAACCGATAGGACCTGCCTGGGTTGGCCGTCGCAGATTTGAGTTAGCACGACCTTTACGACTAGCCATGCCCAGTCGTACTGTGCCCCCTGGTCCTGTGTTGCGCAAAAATCGAGGACTGGCATTCACCCAGACAGAGGCACTGTTCACCTCACTGGCGAAGCGCTGGCTCTCCCGATAGGAGTCGGTCACAATACTATCGGCATGGCCGTTGCTGTTGCGGTTGATCCAGGCGATGGCATCTCCTAGATCGGCTATGCAGCGAAAAGCGACAACTCGGTTCAAGTAGGGTTTATCCCATTCCCCATCTTCAACCAGCTTGACCCCTGGATAGCGCTCAGCAATGATTGGGCCACCACGCACCTCAAGCCCTCGGCCCTCTAGTAAGCGTCGCAAATCGCTAAAGCCCACCTCTAGAGCCTGGGGATGAATGAGGACTTTCTCGATGGCATTGACTGGGTCAGGTTCGCTGCGGTAGCTATCCAGAATAATCTGGGCGGCCAATTGAATCGAGGCCGAAGCTGCAATGTAGAGATAGCAGTTGCCCAAGGCTGGCGTGAGAACGGGCACTGTGGCCTGCCGAGCCACTTGTTGTACTAAGCTAGGCCGACCGTAGGGGATCACCAAGTCCAGATAGCGGTCTTGCGTGGCTAGTTCCTGAACCAATTCTCCTCGGTCAGAGGGGACCTGCTCCAGGCAACCCTCGGGCAGATTGGCACGGTCAAGCGCAGCCTGTATTGCCTGAACGATTGCTGTGCTGGAATGGCTAGTTTCGCTGCTGCCCTTCAGGACTAAGCTATTACCTGATTTGATACACAGCCCTGCTGCTACCACGATCAGATCAGGAAATGCCTCGTAAACTAAACCTACTACGCCCAAGGGGATGCGCCGCTGACTGAGCAGATAACCCTCCGGGTGGGCCCGTCCTGCCTCAGTCCGCCCTAGCGGATCAACAGCTTCTACCAAACGGTGCAAACACTCGACAGCCGCAGTTAAACGCTCCGGGGTCAACTTCAGCCAGTCGATCACCAACTCGGGAATAGCCAGTTCACGGCTGATTTCCAAATCCAGGGTGTTACATTCCAGAATCTCATTTTGGCGCTGCCGTAGGGTCTCAGCCATCAGGAGCAGTGCGTGATTACGCACTGCTCCTGATGCAGCTGCCAAATAAGAAGAAGCACGTTGGGCTTGGCGAACAGCAACGGTTAGATCGAAAGTGTCGGCACTCATAATCAATCAGGTCATGGCCCTCATTCACAGCCCAGGTCAAAGCCCAAGACACCAGGCTGCCGCTTAGGGGAGCCTAACTTAGACTAACTGCGTCGTCGCAGGGCCAGCCAAACCATCACTACCAGGATGACCACTAGCATCAGCGTGACCACGGACCACAAGATCATCTGTGGTTCCAGGGAAACCTGCAAGGCCAAAGTTAGCCATAACAGGAGCAGGGGCGCTAGCACGAAGGTCATGGCAAGGGTGAGATAGTTCTCACCCAAACCGCGATTGACTGCGCTCCATTGATGCCCAGTCCAATGCCAGGCCCGCTTGTAGGGATAGCTAGTAGACAGTTGCTCTAGGGAGTAACCTCCCTCTTCCACAACGAAGATTTGCTGACAACGCTCGCAGCCAAAGGCCTCTGTCAAGGCAATAGGCACGATTTGCCCACGCCGACGACAGGGGCAAGGATAGGACGTTGTCAGCTCTATTTTCTGGACCTTCTGAGGTTGCACAAGCCAGATGGGGGGGTAGAGAGCGCAGACCTCTCATCTCTGAGAAACATGCTAGCGCCGAACTCTCTGTCTGAGCAGAATCTGTTTGAGCATAAGCTAAATGCCAAACAGCCTACAGAGGTTGAATACACCTCTCATATAGATTCCAAGAATCTGAGAATCTACAGATCGGGATTGGCTTCAGGACGGCGCTTGTGGATTTGCTCAGCCTCTGGGCAGTCATCAGAAACTAAGATTTCGTTGCCAGCCATGTTGCCCTTAGGAACAACTGAGAGTTTCTGGGTCACAGCGCCAATGCTCTCCAGGCGAACCATTTCCTCCCAGGCGCAGATCTCTTCTTCGTCTTCAGTCTCATAGCGTAGGGTGACGACGTCGCCCTCAATATCCAGGATGCGAGCTCGCTCTAGCCAACGTCCTTGATCACGCAGGTAAATCCATACATCGCTCCCGTCGCGGCAGAGTTGATAAATCTTGCGGTGTAGCATGCTCGCTGTCTCCTCTCGAATCAATCTCTGGACGGGCGGTCCTGCCTTCAGGAGCGCACTCTAGACGGGAACTTTGGCAAGGGATAAACAAACGAAAGTTCCCTCTTATTCAGTTTGTTCATCAATTCTAGCGATTGTTTCCTTCGGTTTACGGCCTTCTTCGGGATCTACGCAAGATGTCGTTCCTTCCTTTACAAAACCTTTGCTAACCAAAAGGGGTGACTACGCAGCTCTACTGTCAATTTGGCTCCCTTTGCGCCAAGTCTCTGGGCGGGATCGATTTCTGATAAGCTTTTAGCAAAAGTTAAGATTTCTATCACCATCCCTCCCATGAGCTTATTAATTGTGGGTGCCACCGGCACGTTAGGAAGACAGGTAGCCCGTCGGGCTCTGGACGAGGGATATACCGTTCGCTGTCTGACCCGCAATGCGAAAAGGGCTGCTTTTTTGCGGGAGTGGGGAGCTGAGCTGGTCTATGGAGACCTTTGCAAGCCCGAAACGCTGAGCGAGGCACTGGAAGGGATTACTGCGGTAATTGATGCCGCTACAGCTCGTGCCACCGATAGTCTCAGCATTCGCCAAGTGGATTGGGAGGGCAAGGTCGCTCTGATTAAAGCGGCAGCTGAGGCTAAAGTTGAGCGCTTCCTCTTTTTCTCGATTTTGGGTGCTGAGCTTTACCCCAATGTGCCTCTCATGGATATCAAAGCCTGCACCGAGAAATATCTGGCTCAGTCGGGCTTGAACTACACAATTCTCAGCCCGTGTGGCTTTTTGCAAGGCTTAATCGGCCAGTACGCAATTCCTATTCTGGAGAATCAAACCGTCTGGGTAACTGGCGAAGCTTCTCCGATTGCCTACATGGATACTCAGGACATCGCCCGTTTCGCCATTACTGCCTTGGGAAGTCCCAATGCAGCGCATCAACGCCTGCCCTTAGCGGGGCCAAGGGCTTGGGGACCTTATGAGATTATTCGGCTATGCGAACGGCTTTCGGGCCGTCAAGCGCGCATTAGCCGAATGCCGGTCGGCCTGCTCCGCAGCGTCCGCAAAGTAGCTCGCTTCTTTCAATGGGGTTGGAACTTATCGGACCGGCTAGCATTCACAGAAGTTCTGGCGAGTGGCAAACCTCTGGACGCTGAGATGGCCACGGTCTATGAGGTTCTAGATATTCCACCCGAGAGTGTTACGACCCTGGAGAGCTACTTGCAGGAATATTTTGCCCGCATCCTCAAAAAGCTCAAGGAGCTGGACTACAAAGAACCTGTCATCAAAACCAGTTTTTAGAGAGGCGAGGCGCTGGGCTGTACCTTTTCGAGGGTGTTGCTAACGGCCCAGCAACTTCACCAAGCCAATTCCACTGAAGTAAAGACCGGTCACAGCTCCAGCCAGCAGACTTTGGGTCAGTGGATCAGTTGACGGCGTCAAGACGGCTCCAAGAATGGCAGCAGCAAGGATGACATAGCGCCAGCCTTGCAGCATTTGGGCTGAATTAACAATCCCTACCAGCCCTAACAACATCTGGATAACAGGAACCTGAAAAGCCAGCCCAGTGCTAAACATCAGCAACAGCACGAATTCAAAGTAACGGTCAATCGACCATAGCTGCTCAACAACGTCGGCACCGTAGCTGATGAAAAAGGTCAAAGCAGCTGGAATCAGGGCGACGTAGGCGAAGAATAAACCCGCCAGGAACAGTACAGTAGAGCCCAGCACGATCGGCCCCAGAAAACGGCGTTCGCGCACAGTTAGACCGGGCAGCACAAAGCGCACAATCTGATACACCACAAAAGGCGTTGCTGCCAAGATGCCGCTGTAAGCCGCAACCTTCAAAGAAACAAAGAAGTATTCGCCAGGGGATTGCTGAATGAGTTTTGCGCCTCGGGCGGGACCTTCAAGAACCCGCACAATATCGTTAACGCGGAAGAAACTGATGACAATCCCTACGCCCATCGCAGCCAAGGCATAGAAAATCCGCAACCGCAGCTCTTCTAGATGGTCGAACAGAGACATTTCGACATCGTCTGGGGCGATATCTTCGGGATCGTCAATTTCAGGCTCATCTAGTGGGCCAGAGGACAGCTCCAGTTCAGAGGAGGCTAGCTCCGAGGACGATGATGAAGTCATAACGTTCGTTCTCTGGCTCTTGCTGCGAACAATAGATTGCTATGGCTGCATTTTACCGTGTGAGCTTCCAGCCCTGGAAGTGACCAGTCAGTTGGCGGGCTTTGCTGACTGACTGCTGACTGATTGCTGACTGATTGTGGATCGTGCAGTTTAAGTCAGCCTTTGGGGGGTTGCAACTCGACTTAAAGCTTTTCTGGCTCTTTCGCAAGGTAATCTGAAAAATTCCCAAGGCTAGAGGCTGCGGTGTGTGGAGGGTGTTAGCCTGGTTCGGGAAACGCTACAGCCTTGAGCTTGGCAGATTCCGTATACTGGTACATATACCCATTGTTCCAAAGCCGTAAACGAGCGGTCTTAACTGAGAAACCATGAGCGATA
Source organism: Leptolyngbya sp. FACHB-261 (assembly GCF_014696065.1). NCBI lineage: Bacteria > Bacillati > Cyanobacteriota > Cyanophyceae > Leptolyngbyales > Leptolyngbyaceae > Leptolyngbya > Leptolyngbya sp. FACHB-261. Next base: position 125,654 of record NZ_JACJPL010000031.1, read on the forward strand.
TCCAGCAGAAGATTCAAGAAGAGCGTGATGCAGCCCGCACGGTTTGCGATGTCAATGGTGCGACCTCACCTGAGTGTGCAGTGGCTTGGGACGTAGTAGAAGAGCTTCAAGCTGAAGCTTCCCACCAGAAGCAGAAGCAGGCTCAAACGCAGCGTACCTCCCTAGAGCGTTACTGCGATGACAACCCCAGCGCTGATGAGTGCCGAATCTACGAAGACTAGATCGACATTCTGCATCGGCAAGTCAAATCCGAAGGTTAAAACTAACAACATTCCAGCAGCTGGCAGCCTCTCTGCCTGTTTCTGGGATGTTGTTGGTTTTAGATTTGATTCTTAAAGGGGGGCTGACGGGTGCAGTTCACAAACCTAGTTGGTAACCATGGCTAAGTCAGCAGGAGCCAGATTTGAATGCACCACCTCACCATCACGGAACCAAACGATGCGCTGGCAGAGCCGAGCAACCTCCGGGGCGTGGGTCACCATGACCACAGTCATGCCAACGTTATTCAACTCCTGAAAGATGTCCATGACTTCCTTGCTGGTGCGCGTATCCAGGGCACCGGTTGGTTCGTCTGCCAGCAGCAGAACCGGTTGATTGACAATCGCCCGAGCGATCGCGACCCGTTGCTGCTGTCCTCCGGAGAGCTGATTAGGACGGTTGTTGAGTCGATTTCCCAGCCCCACGCGGACCAAAGCCTCTTCGGCTCGCTCTTGGCGTTCCAAGCGGGAAACCCCGGCATAAGTCATGGGTAACATCACATTCTCCAGCGCACTCAGCTGAGGCAACAGGTGAAACTGCTGGAAAACAAAGCCGAGCTTAAGATTGCGGATATGAGCAAGTTCGTCGTCATCTAACTGAGCGACTTCTTCGCCATCCAAATAGTATTGGCCACTACTGGGCTGATCGAGACAGCCAATGATGCTCATTGCTGTGGACTTACCAGAGCCTGATGGCCCCATGATTGCGCAGTATTCTCCCTGTTGCACCTGGAGACTGACATCATTGAGGGCTATAACCTCGGTATCGCCAGCTCCGTAGCGCTTGCTAATGTGGTCCAAGCGAATGATGTCAGGAGAAGGAGAGGCGTGGAACGTCATACTCATTCACTGGCTCCTCAGAGCAACAATGGGATCTAGGCGAGCAGCACTACGGGCAGGAAAAACACCAAAGCCTAAACCAATCGCTCCCGAAACACTGACTGCCAGAACAATTGCAGCGGGACTAATAATCGCATCTAGCGGCGTGAAAGTGCCCACTAGCAGGGTGCCGCCTACACCTAGCACAATGCCAATCATGCCGCCTGCGGTTGCCAAGATTACGGCTTCGACTGTGAACTGCGTGAGCACGTCAGCGCGAGTTGCGCCAATGGCTTTGCGCAGACCAATTTCTTGGGTTCGCTCTGTAACCGAAACCAGCATGATGTTCATAATGCCGATGCCACCCACCAGCAGTGAGATGCCTGCAGTCGCAGCTAACACTATTGTGAGGATGCCAGTGACATTATCAGCAGTTTGCAAGAGGTCTTGCTGACTACGCACTGTAAAGTCGTCCTCACCCCGAATGTTGTGGCGCAGCCGCAGCAAATTCGTAATCTGAAACTGAGCAGCTCTGATGCTCTTGGGGTCGCGGGCCGAGATCGAAATCGATTGCAGTGAGGGGCTACGACGTGAGTTCCGTCGTCCCACCAACTGATTAGCCATCGTTGTGACCGGCACGTAGACAATCTCGTCCTGGTTCTGACCAAAGGCAGAGCCTTTTTCTTCAGTCACACCAATCACGCGGAAGCTGAGGTTACGAATGCGAACCTTTTCGCCAATCGGGTCACGATTGCCGAAAAGCTCGCGAGCCGTGGCTGGCCCCAGTACAGCGACCCGGTCGTTACGGTCGAGATTAAGGTCGTTGAATGAACGGCCTTGAACTATGGCTGTGTTACGCACCAAAGTGTATTCAGGGGTGGTACCGGTGACGTTAACTTGAGTGTCTTTGCTGGCCCAGCTAATGCGAAACCGATCGACCATCTGAGGCGCCACCCCCGCCACGGAGGGTACTTGCCGCTTAATCGCTTCAGCATCAGCCAAGGTCAAGCTACTCGCCGGAACCGCGCCCAACCGGCGCCCCTGGTCGGTTCCAGGGACCACAAACAGCAGGTTGGTGCCTAGCCCTTGAAATTGTTGATTGACAAAACGCTGAGCACCCTGACCCAAGGAAACCATTGCAATCACTGAAGCATTGCCGATGATGATGCCTAGCATCGTCAAACCACTGCGCAACTTATTAGCGGTCAGGGTGCGAACCGCCATGCCAACGCTTTCAACTAGATCAACGCTCATTGTTTTCTTTCAGTTCCGCTCTGTCCTTGGCCTTGGCCCTGCCCCTGGCCGCTCTGCTTCTGGCCCTGGCCTTGGTCAAAGGCATTGGGGTTGCCTTCTGGAAAATCAATAAAGACCCGTTCGCCTGCCTTCACACCTTGCAGGATTCGAGTCTCATCACCCTGTGTAAAGCCAACTTTAACGGGACGAAATTGCCCCTTGCCCTCGGCATCGGCAACCAAAACACCGGTTTTACCTCTCTGGGTGACGATGGCGACAGTTGGCACAACCAGTGCATTAGTGACCGACTCACCAATAAAGGTGACATCTACGTTCATGCCAGAGCGCAGTTGGGTCTGGCCGGTCACCAGGCCAACGCGGACCTGAAATGAGGTCACGTTTTGGTCCACTACGGCCTCAGGCGCGATTAAGCGCACTCGTCCCTCATAGGTCTGGTCAGGATAGGCATCAGCAACAATCTCAACCCGTTGCCCTGTTTTGACTTGAGAAATATCAGTTTCAGGGACGTTAACGCGGACTTCCAGCCCTGAGGCCAAGGCCACTACGGAGGTCGAGGTGGCTGAAGCTGTATTCGAGGCTGAAGTTGTGGGCGTTACGATAGCGCCGACCGTGGCGTACTTCTGAGTGACAATGCCATCGAAGGGAGCCCGGATCACAGTCTCGTTGAGCTGAGTTTGGGCTTGGGTCACTTGAGCCCGGGCTGCAGCCACCTGAGCTGCGGCCTGGTCTATATCTTCAGATCGAGAGCCAGTAGCGAGTTGCTGCAACTGCTGCTGAGCTTCTTGCAGATTGGCTATGGCACTACGGTTCTCACTAAGCACCTCATCCAGCCGATCTTGGGCCACTGCGCCCTCCTGGGCCAAGTTGCTGTAGCGTTTTACTCGCTCAGAACTGAGGTCGGCTTGAGCTTGAGCCGCAGCGACTTGAGCTCTGGCTCTAGCAACTTCCTCATTGCGGCTACCGGCCCGCATCTCGGCATACTCTGATTGCGCCTGGGCTAATTGGGCTTTGGCGCGGGCAAGATCGGCTCTGAGGGCAGCTTCATCCATGCGAGCTAGGATTTGCCCAGCCTTGACCCGATCGCCTTGATCTACATAGAGAGCCGCCAAACGACCCGAGACTTTAGGGCTGACGTTAACGGTAGAAATTGGAATGACCGTACCGCTGGCCTCAATGCGAACTGCTAAGTCCTGGGTTTCAACTGGCACAGTCAACTCGGCCACACTAGGACCAGAGGGATTACGTCGAGACACCGCATACCACCCGCCAGAGCCCGCCAGAATGACTGCTGCCAGAGCTGGCACCGCCCAACGCCAGGTTCTACGACGCTGCGGTTTGGCTTTAAGACTCCTTGTTGACGCTGGTTGCGGAGTCAGGGGGGAAGTTGTAGGCGTTTGGGCGAGGGGAGTCCGCCCGTTACTGTCGCTGCCAGGCTGACTGAGCTTAGAGTTAGAAGTATCGCCCATGAGAATTAAAAGTCCAAATCACTAATAGGGGCAGCTAACTTCTACGACGCTCCCTGCCTTCAGAGTTTCCAAAAGACAAACTCTAAACAATAAATTCTGGACAGCCGTTGTAGAGACAGGGAAGTCTCAAGCCTGACCCAGCTTTTATCATAGAAACTTAACAATCAAACTTCCTATCCCAGGGGGAGGGAATTAACGAACCTCTACCAGTTCGGTTTGTTGTTCGGTCGTTCGGTCCGGGATCAGAATGCCGTTGAGATGGTCAATTTCATGCTGGATAACCCGTGCTGGAAAGCCATCTAGCTCCAAGTTCAAAATTTCACCGAAGCGGTTCCAGGCTTTGAGCTGAATTTGGGTTGGACGCCAGATTTCGCCTCGCTTAAGCGGAACACTCAAACAGCCCTCTTGGTAAGCATCACGTTCTGAGGAAGCCCAAGAAATTTCTGGGTTGACCAAAACCGTGAGCGGAATATCTGGCGCGTCCGGATAGCGCGGGTTGTTCACACTCTCCATAACTAGCAGCCGTTTGGAGACAAACACCTGGGGCGCCGCTAAACCCACTCCCTTGCTGTCCCGCAGCGTGTCGGTCATGTCGTCGATCAGTTGCTGCGTCTCCGATATTTGCAGTTCTTCCTCTAAGAAAGGAGTAGCAACCTGTCGCAAAATCGATTCGCCAATCTGGGCAATAGTTAGGACAGCCATGTTAGCGGTAGTTCATGAACTGCAAAGCGACAGGAAAATCCTCTTGCTTCAGGCGATTCATCACCTCTTGCAAATCATCTTTTGATTTACTGGAAACCCGGACGACATCACCCTGAATTGAGGGTTGTACCTTCTTGAATTCGTCACGGATCAGTTTGGATAGTTGTTTAGCGAGATCGGCAGAAATGCCCTTCTTGAGAGCAATTTCTTGACGCACCCGACTACCCGAAGCTGAATCAATCTTGCCGTAGTCGAAAATCTTTAGAGACAAGCCCCGCTTGCTGGCTTTGGTCTGCAGCACATCATGAATGGAGGAGAGCGTAAACTCGCTATTCGTCTCGACCGTGATCGAGTCGGCATTGAGTGTCACCTTGGTGTCCGTGTCCTTAAGGTCATAACGACTCTTAATCTCCCGTTCCACCTGGTCTACGGTATTGACCAATTCCTGCCGGTCGAAGTCACTGACCACGTCAAAGGAGAAGCTGGATGCCATAGCTCAACTCATTACCGATACAACTCTTCAGTGTAAGTAAAGTTAGAAGTCCAAGCATAACTCCAGCGCTCCCCATTCAACTTATATTCAGCCTTCAGCCTAGAGAAAGACTCGGTGTTGGAGGGAAGGCATCTGGCGCCGGACTTGATCCAGGCGGTTAGGCTCGATTTCAGCAACTGCGACTCCGGGCTGATCCCCAGCATCTGCTAGCACGACTCCCCAAGGGTCGATGACCATAGCATGGCCGTGGGACTGACGCCGAGGGTTGTGGCGTCCTGTCTGAGCTGGCGCGATCACATAAGCGGTGTTTTCAATCGCCCGAGCTTGAAGCAGAACCTGCCAGTGGTCCTTACCTGTGTAGGCAGTAAAGGCCGCCGGTACCAGCAAGACCGTCGCTCCGTGGGCAGCTAGGTGACGATAGAGCTCCGGGAAGCGCACGTCGTAGCAGACAGACAAGCCCAAGTTGCCCAACTCTTTTGATGGGTGGACTGGGGGTGGCATCTTACCCGCCAGAACAGTACTGGATTCCCGATAGGTATTGCCATCGGGTAGATTGACATCAAATAAATGGACTTTCTCGTAGCGGGCCAATTCGCTACCGTCAGGACCGACCAGCAGCGCTGTGTTGAGCACTCGATCTGGGACTGTTTGGTCTGGATTCAGGCTAGAGACGACTGGAAAACCACCTCCCAATAAGGTGATCTGATAGCGTTGGGCCATCGTCTTGAGAAACTTTTCGCTTTCCTGCGCAATGTGGGGAGCCTGACGAATTTTTTCGTCCTCATCCCCTAAAAATGAGAAATTCTCGGGTAGACAAACCAACTCAGCGCCCCGACGGGCTGCCAGATCAATCAGCTCCTCCGCTTGAGCCAAATTTTTGCCTAGGTCAGGCACACTGGTCATCTGAATGGCGGCAGCCAAGTAGGACTTCATAATCTTTGAAGCAAGCAGGATATCTTTGATCCTAGCGCCTCAAAGCTAGTGATCTCACATCGTCTAGGCCTTGACCTAGATACAAAAGGTCGTTGCCAAACTGTCTAGATCAATGCCCTCCCGCTTTCACAAGTGGCTCGTCCTGTTGCCCAGCACTGACTTTTCTTTTCTTCAGTCTCTTCTTCAGACTGAGTGGAGGGTCAGAAACACGAGCTAGTCTTAGCCGCTAAAGCCTTAATTTGTGATATCTTCGATTGGCTCCCTTTGGCCTTGCTTGTACCCTTGCTTACAATAGCTTGTGTACGCATTAATGCTACAAGCCCTGACTCTAATACCTATAAACAATATCTCTATCCATAAGTTACAGGCTAAGAAACTGGATTGAAACCCCCTTGAAGTCTTGCTACTCTGCGCTACACAAGAATAACTGAAACTTGGCTCTATTTGTCTTTGCGTGGTTAAGTCGAGGGCAAAATATTTCCACAAGGGTAGGCTTATAGGCCTTGTCTTAGTAGCCTCTGACACAACTTAGGTCTCAAGGGATAGTATATACAGACAATCCAGGCAAAACGCAAGAGCAAGACCATCCGCTTTAAAATCACTAAGGCAGCTTTATTCAAAGCTCTTTCTGGCTTAAAGATACTAATCAGTCGAGAGATGGATGAATAATCCCAAAGAAACGTATTGTATTTGAGCATGTTCAGTTGCTGCTTCATTCACTATCTTCTCAGAAGCGTAAAGCGCTGCGAGGGTGTGCCTCAAAGGGTCAACGAGTTGGAGTTGGCCTTGCCAGAGGTTAAGCAGCAAATGTTCTTGAAAGGTTAGCCTAAAACACTAAGCCTACTCTCGGTTCAATTTGGGATAGTAGATCAGATTTTCTCAGGTGCCTAGCAGGCACCTACTCTCTGCTGCCAAAAAGAACTGGCAGTCGAATTACCTAAATTGTGAGGAGGTGTTTTCAGCAAATCTAAGCCTACGGATGGCATTTACAGCACTAAAAATGGAATTGCAAAAGCAACGTACCTTTAAGCAGCAGGCAAAGGTTGCAGATGAATAACCCTAAGACAGGCTATCAAAACAATACCAAGCAAGGCAGGGAAATCCCTTACGACCTCAGTAGAAAGGATGCCAAAAAAGAAGACATCAACCCTGCTGCAACTCGGGAGGCACGGATTGCCCGGATGCGTACCGCTGGCACAGTGTTACGGAAACGGAGCCAGAGCCTTGAAAAGCTGGAATCGCTTCCCACAGATGTACCGGATCTAGTTTGTTTGTCACATCTGCGCTGGGATTTTGTATACCAGAGACCGCAACATTTACTGAGCCGTTGCGCACAAGAGCAACGGGTATTTTTTGTCGAAGAGCCGATCTTCGGTACAGAACCAGGAACCCGCATAGACATTAGTCGCCGTGACAATGGGGTTTGGGTGGTTGTGCCCCATCTCCATGAGTCTTTACAGGGTGACTCTGCCCATCCAACTCAACAGCAACTCCTCGACCAGCTGTTCGCTGAACGTGAAATTGAACAGCCAATCCTCTGGTACTACACCCCAATGGCGCTGCCTTTTAGCCGCCACTTGCAGCCATCGCTAGTTGTGTATGACTGCATGGATGAGTTGTCTGCATTTAAGGGAGCGCCTCCTATCCTGCGAGAACTAGAAGCTGAGTTGTTTGAGCGCGCTAACTTAGTTTTCACAGGCGGACAAACGCTTTACGAAGCCAAGCGCGAGCAACACGCTAATGTCCATGCCTTTCCCAGTAGTGTTGATGTGCCTCATTTTGCTCAAGCTCGAACGCTAACTGAAGAGCCAGCCGATCAGGCCTCGATTCCCCATCCGCGTATTGGCTTCTATGGGGTGATCGACGAGCGGATGGACTTGGATCTGTTGCGCGGCGTGGCCGAGGCTCGCCCTGAGTGGCATCTGGTTATTATTGGCCCCGTCGTTAAGATTGACCAGGCTCAGTTGCCCCGCTTAGACAATATTCATTACCTAGGTGGCAAAGCTTATACAGAATTGCCCCAGTATCTAGCTGGCTGGGACGTTGCCATGTTGCCCTTTGCCCGCAATGAGTCTACGCGCTTTATCAGCCCCACTAAAACCCCAGAATACTTAGCAGCAGGACGACCTGTTGTATCCACCTCAATTCGAGATGTTGTTTGTCCCTATGGCCAGTCTGGCTTGGCGGAAATTGCAGATACAGTTCCGGAGTTTGTAGCAGCAGTCGAGATGCTACTTTCACGGGATCCTCAAGCCTCTGGCTGGTTGCCTCAAGTTGATCAATTTCTATCGCAGATATCTTGGGACCGCACCTGGAACCAGATGGCCGAGTTAATGGGTGCAGCGATGGGCTCAGAGCAACTTGTAGCTAAAGCGAAGACGGCGTTGCGTTCCAGCAAATAGCTTACTCAACCCATAAAATAAGCTGAAAGACTTACTTAAGAGTGTTAGTGAGAGTGCCAGGGATCAATCCTGATCCCTGCCTGCTGACCTCAAGTTAGACAGCTTAGACCATTTGGACCATAACATAGAGCTCAACTTATTAATGGGCTCTTGGACAAGTAATCAAAAAGGCGAAATAACCCATGTTTGACTATCTCATTGTCGGTGCAGGTTTCGCTGGCAGCGTTTTAGCAGAGCGGCTTGCCAGCCAATCCAACAACAAGGTTTTAATTGTTGACCGTCGTCCACACATTGCAGGTAACGCTTACGATCACTACAACGACGAAGGAATTCTGGTCCATAAGTACGGACCTCACATTTTTCACACTAACTCTCGGGATGTATTCGAATATCTCTCGCGTTTTACAGAATGGCGTCCTTACGAACATCATGTCTTAGCAAGTGTAGACGGTCAACAGGTGCCGATCCCCATTAACTTAGACACCATTAACAAGCTTTACGGCCTTAGCCTGACTTCTTTTCAGCTAGAAGATTTTTTTGCATCTGTTGCTGAACCCAAAGAATACATCCGCACATCTGAAGACGTAGTTGTTAATAAGGTTGGTCGCGAACTCTACGAGAAGTTCTTCCGCAACTACACGCGTAAGCAATGGGGAATTGACCCCTCTGAGCTCGACAAGTCGGTTACAGCACGAGTACCCACCCGTACCAACCGCGACGCTCGTTATTTCACCGATACTTATCAGGCTATGCCCCTGCACGGCTATACACGGATGTTTGAGAGCATGCTCTCTCATCCCAATATCAAGGTGATGCTCAACACTGATTATCGGGAAATCTTGGATGTCCTGCCGTTCCGCGAGATGATTTATAGCGGTCCAGTTGATGAATTCTTTGATTACCGCTACGGCAAATTGCCCTATCGCTCTCTACACTTCAAGCACGAAACGATCAACGCACCTGTCCATCAAGCGGCACCTGTAGTTAATTATCCTAACGAGCATCTTTATACTCGTGTCACTGAGTTCAAGTATCTAACTGGACAAGACCACCCCAAAACCAGCATTGTTTACGAATATCCTCGGGCAGAAGGTGATCCTTACTATCCAGTCCCTAAACCGGAAAATGCAGAGCTGTATAAGCAGTACAAAGCTTTAGCGGATGCAACACCTAACGTGCATTTTGTTGGGCGTCTAGCGACCTACAAATACTACAACATGGACCAAGTGGTTGCTCAAGCCTTAACGCTTTATAACCAACTGATTGAGCAGGGCAAAAACTGGAAGCCCCAAGACAGTAATGGTCAGACGTTAGCAGCAGTTGCAGCTAAGTAGCCCAAAAGCGATGAGTTTACAAGGGCTAGCCCCTAGTTGTATGGTTGCCTATTGGTGTGGGCATGAACAAGAAATTATGGCCAACCTAAGCTGAGAAAATGCCGGTCCCCAAGTTTTTGCCTGGGGACCTTTTAGGTATTCATCGTCACAAAACCGAGCGTTGAGGCTCTCTCCCTTATGAGGGAGGCTTAACAAAAATGTGGCACGTAACTTGCAAAACAGTGACAGCAAATCGGAGTGCAGCTCGCAGTTATCCCAGCCAGTAATTGCGACCAGTGATAGCAGCACATAGCACTTGGAAGTTTCAGGAGAATGGTCATGGCAGAGTCGCACCCGATTCAGCCCCTTGAGTTGTGGGCAGGTGTGGAGTGTACAGTTAACCGGGTAAGAGAACAATACTTTAATCAGCTTGAGCGCAATGGGCACCTTACCCGCCTGGATGATTTAGATCGCTTTGCGGAATTAGGCATTCGCGCCCTGCGCTATCCGATCCTGTGGGAACAGATCGCGCCCAATGGTTTAGATCAGGCTGACTGGACCTGGGCCGACGAGCGGCTAGGCCGTCTGCAGGAATTAGGCATCCGCCCAATCGTGGGTTTGGTTCACCACGGCAGTGGTCCTAGCCACACCAGCCTGGTCGATCCAGCTTTTCCAGAGCAACTGGCTCAGTTTGCCAAAGCTGTAGCAGAGCGTTATCCCTGGGTCGATGCTTATACACCAGTCAATGAGCCTCTCACCACAGCCCGCTTCAGCGGTATGTATGGACATTGGTATCCCCACGGTCGTGATGATCAGACGTTCATTCGCGCTTTGCTGACTCAATGCCGTGCAGTAGTGCTCTCGATGCAGGCGATTCGCCAAATTAATCCCCAAGCCCAATTGGTACAGACCGAGGATTTGGGCAAAACCTTCAGCACGCCAACTCTGGCTTACCAGGCAAATCTCGAAAATGAGCGTCGGTGGTTGAGTTTCGATTTGCTCTGCGGCCGCATCGACAAACACCACCCCCTAAGGCGCTACCTATTGCCATCGGGTATCTCTGAGGCTGAGCTCGACTGGTTTGGGCAACACCCCTGCCCTCCAGACATCCTAGGCATCAACCATTACTTAACCAGCGAACGCTTTTTAGACGAACGCTTGGAAAACTACCCGGCTCACACGCACGGTACTAACGGACAACATAGCTATGCCGATGTAGAGGCGGTACGAGTCTCTGCTGAGGGGACAGTTGGACCTCAGGTTTTACTGCGAGAGGCATGGGATCGCTATCACCTACCCCTAGCTATTACCGAAGTGCACCTTAATTGCACCCGTGAGGAGCAATTGCGCTGGCTCAAAGAAGTTTGGGACGCAGCCCAAAGTTTGCACCAAGAAGGCGTGGCGATGCGGGCTGTCACTGTTTGGGCTTTGCTGGGCAGTTACGACTGGATTAGCCTGGTTACCCGCTCAGATGGCCACTACGAACCGGGGGTTTTTGACCTGCGCTCCAATCAGCCCCGCGCCACTGCCCTAGCGCGAATGATGCGTGAACTAGCCGCAAAAGGCGATTACGACCATCCTGTCCTCGCTCAACCTGGTTGGTGGCGTCGTCCTGAACGGCTGCTCTACCCGCCTGTGAGCTACCCTCGAACCGCAGTGCCGCCGCTGAGACAAGCACAAAAACAGGGGCAGGATCAAAGGGTGCAGCCTCTGCTGATCACTGGTGCGACTGGGACTTTGGGTAAGGCCTTTGCCCGGATGTGCGAGGTGCGCGGCATCTCTTATCAGTTGCTCAGCCGCCACCAAATGGATATTGCGGATCCTGACTCTGTAAAGGCAGTTCTGTCAGAGCTTAACCCTTGGGCCATCGTCAATACAGCCGGGTATGTGCGGGTAGATGATGCTGAACGCGAACCCGAACGCTGTCTGCGCGAGAACACTGAGGGACCCGCGGTGCTAGCAGCAGCTTGCGCTCAACAGGGAGTTGAGTTACTCACTTTCTCTTCGGACCTAGTCTTCGATGGCAATCAGCCTGTTCCCTATATTCCCTATGTTGAGAGCCATGCTGTATCACCTTTGGGAGTCTATGGACGTAGCAAGGCCGAGGCAGAAGCCCGCGTTCTCAAAGCGCTGCCCAGTGCTCTAGTCGTGAGGACTAGCGCTTTCTTTGGCCCTTGGGATGAACACAACTTTGTCACGGTTGCCCTACGCACCTTAGCTGCTGGCCAGCCCTTTGTTGCAGCCCAAGATGTGCTGATTTCACCCACCTATGTTCCCGATCTGGTGCAGACTAGCCTAGATCTCCTGTTAGACGGCGAGTATGGCCTCTGGCACCTCAGCAATACGGGAGCAGTGAGCTGGGCTGACCTGGCCCGAGAGGTCGCAAACTATGCGGGCTTTGATGCTAGTTACATTCGAGCCTGTGCTAGCGATGAGCTGTCCTTGATTGCCCCTCGGCCTCGCTATAGCGTCTTGAGCAGTGAGCGTGGGCTCTTGCTTCCATCTTTAGACAATGCCTTGAGTCGCTATTTCAACGAGTGTCAGGTTTCAGGGGCGGCCCCCAAAAAAGTTCTTGTAAGTTAATTTGCAAGCCAACTGAGACGACTTGAGACAACTAATGTGCCTCTGGCACTAATAGACGTCCGGCATAGCCCTGGCGGTTATAGCGTTCCAAGACCGCTTGACCCACTGCCAGGGCTTGCCCCGCTCTAACTAAAGCAACACAGGCACCGCCAAAGCCAGCCCCAGTCAAACGAGCGCCAAACACATCAGAAGTTGTCTGAAGCATCTCGACTAATGTGTCTAAAGCAGACACCGAGACCTCATAGTCATCACGCAGGCTGGCATGAGAGGCATTCATCAGCTCGCCAAATCGTTGTGCAGAGACCCCTCGCACAGCTTCAAGCACTCGGTTGTCTTCAGTAATCACATGTCGAGCGCGACGGCGTAACGGCTCTGGTAAACTCTCCGCTGCTTGAGGATCGCTGACATCACGCAACGCCGAAACTCCCAATTGGCGTGCCGCTGCTTCGCACTCAGCCCGTCGCTGGTTGTAGCCACTAGCTGCTAACTTACGGGGTACACCGCTATCAATTACTAAAATTTCAGTTTCAGGCGGCAGGGGCAACACCTGTCGCTCTAAGGTGCGCGTATCCAGAAATAGCAGTTGCCCCAAATCAGCTAGGCTCGACGCCATCTGGTCCATAATGCCGCACTCGACGCCCGCGTATTGAATCTCCGCCTGCTGAGCAAGTTGCGCAATCTGGACATCATCGAGTTTGAGCTCTAGCAGGGCCCTTAGTCCTCTAAACGTTGCCACTTCCAGAGCCGCGCTACTAGACAAACCCGACCCTATAGGCACAGAAGAAGTGACATACACATTTAGAGGCGGTACAGGCTGCTCTGCCGACACCATCTGAATGCAGCCAAAAACATAACTGGCAAACCCTTGAGGCGTGGGACCAGTCCTAGCAAGGCTCACCTTCTCATCCAGTTCTTGAGAGTAAAAATGATGCTGGTCATCTGAACTAAAGCCGAGCTGAACAGTGGTTGATTGAGGAATTGCCGTTGGTAAGACAAAGCCTTCGTTGTAATCTGTGTGCTCGCCTAGCAGATTCACCCGTCCCGGTGCTGTCGCCTGGGTCGTTGGTTCAGCACCAAATATTTGCTGAAAGTCCATATTATTTAGCAAGCCATTAAGAACTTAGATAAGAACTTGGACTGTACGCTCCAAGTTCTCAGACCAACTCAGCTCAACTCAGATCAGCGCTCTAAAGGCACTGGACGTAGACGCCCCTCAACCTCGACGCTAGGCCATTGCAGATCTAGCGTCAGGTTTTCGAGTTTGCCATCAAGGAGCACAAACGTATCTTCGATTTTGGCTCCCGACAAACTGGGATTCCAAGCCATAGCTGTGCCCTCCACCAGCGTTTGGCTAGTCTTGGCATGGGCAACAATTTCTCGTGCCAAATAGCCGGTCGTTCCACCTTGGTGGTGTTCACGAATTGCCTGGGGATAACCCTGCTGCTGATAGGTCTGGCCTAGCACCTCGTAAATTGCGCTGAGTTCTGTACCAGGCTGGCAATGCTGTAGGGCTGCAGCTTCGACCTCACGGACTTGGCGATGCAAATCAGCGGATTGGGAACTGAGAGGACCAAAGGAGACGAAGCGTGTCAAGTTTGCGTAGAGGCCGTAGCCCCGCGCACAGAACACCAACATCGCCATTTTTCCTAGGGCTTCAGGGCCAGCCGTAGCGTGACGATAGACCGGGAGACGCCGCTCCCCGGCAACCAGGGTAAGAGCGGGATGCAGCCCACGTCGCCACAGAGCAGCAGCCCCGGCCCCCGCCAATTGATACTCGGTCCAGCCAGCCTGAGCAGCTGATAGCACTTCAGTCATGGCTTCGCTCGCCAGCCGTCCAACTTGGCGGTAGCGCTCAAGCTCAGGTGCCGTCAGAACCCGTTTTTGCTGCTGCAGCGAAGTAGGTAACAGCCCTTCAGAACCAGTGGGACGATCGCTCAGTACTGTCCCGCCTACAGCCTCTTGCACAAAGGTTTCTCGCTGCGCTGCCTCGGCCCAAGGACTAACCGAGAGCTTAAAGTTACCGGGTAGTTCCTCGTCCTTTAGGCGCTGTGCTTCGATTTCGTCGGTTAGGATCCAGGCCTCTTGAGCCGTCACCAAAACCTCAGCAACACCAGTCTCAGCGGTCAGCAGTACTGTATTGGACCCGCCAGCTGTGGCCCAGGCAAACCAATCGGTGCCTCGCAAGCGCAGACCTTGGGCTCCTGCTTCGCTCAGAGCTTGCCGGACCAGGCTGAGCTTGCCTTCTACTTCGTCACTCTGAGTCTGTCCTTTATTGGGATAGGACAAACTTAATTGATGCAACTGCTGATTCATTGGAGCACCGTCTCCTCCAGACTGACCGTCACCGCTTGCAGCTCCTTAGCCTTCTCTTCAGGCAGAGCATCATTGGCAAACATGCCTGCCGCTAGCTCTGTTCCCGCCAGGTACTTCAGCCGGTCTCTTGTGCGGTAAGGCGGATAGAACTCCGCATGCAGGTGAGACTCTGGGTGCGATTGACCATCGGTTGCTGCTTGGTACCAGGCCATTAAGTAAGGAAACGGGCGCTGCCATAAACCGTCATACTTGAGCGCAACCGTTTTCAGGGCTCTAGCTAATCCCTGGCGCTGTTCAGCACTCAAGTCCATAAAGGTTGCAGCCGGATCAATCGGTGCCAACCAAACTTCGTAAGGATAGCGGGCACAGACCGGCACAAACGCAACAGCATATTGATCTTGATAAATCAGGCGCTGACCATCACGAATTTCCTGCTGGATTAAGTCTTGCAGCAGACCTCGCTGATGATTCTGGTAGTAGGTTTGCTCTCGCTCAGCCATGCGCGCCGGTACTGGTGGCACGAACGGATAAGCGTAAATCTGGCCGTGGGGATGGTGCAGAGTCACGCCCACTTCTACGCCTCGGTTCTCGAAGGGCAGCACGTACTCGATCTGAGCTTGACTGCCGATCACCTTGGTTCGATCAGCCCAGGTCTGAAACAGCAGCTCCAGGTGGTCCAAGCTCAGAGAGCCCAAAGAGGCATTGGGATCCTGGGTAAACACCACAACCTCACAGGCTCCATTTGCCGGCAGGGTCGGCACAATAGCATCCGGTGGATCGTGAGCATCCAACGCCAGCGAGGGAAAGCGATTGTCAAAGACTGCAATGTCATAGCGCCCCGCGGGCAATTCCGTGGGAAATTGCAGATCGCGGGTCGGCGCTAGTGGATTGTATTCGGGGGGCGGCATAAACGTCCGCCCCTGTCGATGGCTGGCATAGGCTACCCATTCGCCGCGCAGGGGGTGCCAACGCAGGTGTGGGTTAGCCTCAACGGGTTCACTAGCAGGACTAGGTGCTGTGATTTCCGCCGCAATAGGGAACCGGCTGTATAGAGTCAACCGACGACCATCCGGCTTCAGCAGCTTCTGAACGTGCATCCTGCCCTTGCAACCACTCGGTTCTTACAACTGGTGGGAGCATAGCCCTGGCCGTTTCGTCTTCACCCCTACCTAGGGTCGCAGATGCGATGATATCCAGCGGAATCTTAGGCGTCCGGTCAGCGTACAGTAATCCGTTGGCTTCCTGAAAGGTATCGGTTAGCTGGGTGTAGCAGAAGCCACTAAACATTTCCACTCGATTGACTGCGTCCAGAAGCGCTGCATAACGCATCTGTAAATCCGCAGCATTCGCCGAGCGAACATAGCCCCAGATCCTGTCTGTTGCCGGGTCTTCCCGTTTAGCGTAAGCAATACCACCAAACTCCGTTAGCATAATCGGTTGCCCCCGATGAGGATAGCCATCGAGCGTGAGCATACGACCACCAGGACGTTGCCGCTCGAAGAGGTCGGAGAGTTTGACCTCTGGGCCATACCGTTTGACCAAGCGGTTCGGCTGGTTGTCATAGTCATGGATGGCAATGATGTCGGTCGCTGTGCTCTCCCAACCATCGTTACCAATGACCGGACGAGTTGGGTCCAGCGTACGGGTCAAGTGATAGAGAGCCTGGACGCAGTTTTGGTGAGCGGCGGTCGCTGTTAGGTCAGGTACACCCCAAGATTCGTTGAAGGGCACCCATACAACTACGCAAGGGTGACTAGCATCGCGCTCAATCACCTCAGTCCACTCACGCGTCAACCGCTCTACCGCTTTGGGGCTAAAGCGATAGGCACTAGGCATCTCTTCCCAAACCAGTAATCCTAAGACGTCTGCCCAATAGAGGAAGCGAGGGTCTTCTACTTTCTGGTGCTTGCGCACGCCATTGAAGCCCATACGCTTGGTCAATTCCACATCCTGACGCAGGGCATCATCGGAAGGAGCTGTCATCAGCGTCTCAGGCCAGTAACCCTGGTCGAGTACCAAGCGCAAATAGTAAGGCCGCCCATTGAGCATGAAGCGATCACGCTGGATGCTCACCGTCCGCATAGCGGTGTAAGACTTCACCTCATCCAGGAGTTTGCCTTGGTGCCAAAGCTGGATCTCGGCGTCAATCAGAGTTGGCTTCTCAGGACTCCACAGCAATTCGTTACGGTAGTCATCGATGCCAGGGTCCGAGAGGGCGATGCGTCGGTGCACCTCCCCGTTTAGCACTTCATAAGTGTCATTAACCAGCAATTGCTCACCAACACTGAGTCGGACCTTCAATTGCAGGCCGTTCTGCCGCTGCCCGGCAACAAAACCTTCAAAGCCAATCTCCCAACGCTCAAAATGAGGCGTCCAGCGCAAACGGTCAATATAAGTCTTAGGAACTCGTTCAGCCCAAACCGTCTGCCAAATACCACTGGTACGGGGATACCAAATGCTATGGGGCTCTAGTTGCCAATCCTGCTTACCCCGGGGCTTAGCTAAATCTTGAGGGTCATCTTCTGCCCATACGGTTACCCGTTGAGGGCCGTTAGCATTCAAGACCGAAGTGATGTCGAGGCTAAATGGAGTGTGACCGCCTTCGTGCTCGCCAACAAACTGGCCATTGACCCACACGCGAGCATAATAATCAACTGCACCAAAGTGGAGCAGTACGCCGCCTTCCTCTGCTGGCAGGTCAAACTCACGCTCGTACCAGCAATTCTTGTGAAAACCTGTATCAGCAATGCCACTGCGTACAGATTCAGGAGCAAACGGAACCTCAATGGTGTGAGTCCACTGGTCAATGTCGCTAGGCCGGATAAATTGCCCTGCATCGTCATAAGTAAATTTCCAGGGACCGTTGAGACAGATCCAGCTGGAACGTTGCAGCTGTGGACGTGGATAGGCAGCAGATTGGGACAGCACGGGCTCGACTCCTTAAGAATGCCAAAAAAGAGCCCCGTCACCAACGGATTCAGGGCGTTTTTTATCAAGCTGGCCTGAATATCTATCTAAAGAGTGTTTTATCTTCAGACATTTATTCTAGCTTTTCAAAGCGTACCCTCAACCTGGGTACGTTTAACTTCCGTTAAAAACTTCAATGCTCATTTACACTGTGGCGCTGGAGATGCCATTGCCAGGCATGCTGCAAGATTACTGCCAACTCAGGGTATTGGGGTTGCCAGCCCAAAGTTCGTCTAGCTTTCTCGCTACTGCCCACCAGCATGGCTGGATCACCGGGCCGCCGCTCGGCCTCTACCACTTTGATCTCTCGGCCTGTCACGGCCTGCGCTGCATCAATCACTTCGCGCACACTGTACCCTTGCCCATTGCCTAGGTTGAAGACTTCGGTCTTGCCTCCCCTTAACAAATACTCCAATCCCTGCACATGCGCCTGCGCCAAATCAGTGACATGAATGTAATCTCGAATGCAAGTTCCATCCGGCGTTTCGTAGTCAGTGCCGAACACAGAGATGCTATCTCGATGCCCCAAAGCTGTTTGCAATACTAGTGGGATGAGATGCGTTTCCGGCTGGTGGTCCTCACCGAGGCGTCCTTGTGGCTCTGCCCCTGCCGCATTGAAGTAGCGGAAGCGCACTGAGCGCAAGCCGTAGGCATGATCAAAGTCATTGAGCATCTGCTCGACCATTAGCTTGCTCATGCCATAGGGATTAATCGGCGACTGGGGATGCTCTTCGGGGATAGGAACCTGCTGAGGTACCCCGTAGGTGGCACAGGTCGATGAGAAAACAAAGGACTGAATGCCTGCAGCGACCATTGCCTCTAGCAAAGTTAGCGTACCTACAACATTGTTGCGATAGTACTTAGCTGGGTCAGAGACAGATTCACCGACATAAGCGTAAGCAGCAAAATGCATTACCGCATCAAAGCTGCGGGAGGTAAACAGAGAATCTAACAAAGCGCGGTCATTGGTATCGCCTTGTACCAATTCGACTTTGAGTGCAGATTTAACCAGATCAGCATGGCCGTAGACGAGGTTATCCAGGATAACGACCTCAAAGCCCACCTGTTGAAGAGCTAGGACGGCATGAGAGCCGATGTAGCCTGCTCCTCCGGTTACCAAAACAGTACCTCTGGTCATAGCCGGGGTCCTTGGGTTACTTCCGAAAAGGTTTAGAAGATCGCTGAAAAAAAGGGTAGATCAGGTTAGATCTACCCCGCCTGTGCATCGCTACGGAAGCATGGTTTAGTGGCCAATACCCGTATAACGGAAGCCCACACCCTCTAAGGTTTCGCGGTCTAGGAAGTTCCGACCGTCGATAATCACGGGCTGAGACATGAGCTTAGCCATACGGCTAAAGTCTAGAGACTTGAACTCAGCCCAGTCAGTCACCACAACCAGGGCGTCGCAACCATCCGCGAGACGCTCAGGATCAGTTTCTACCTGTACCCCTGTTAGGCCTTGACCCAAACCAGTCTGGGAGACAATCGGATCGTAAGCTTTGACCTTAGCGCCTAGGCGGACAAGCTGCTCGACTAGGGTCAGGGCAGGCGCATCGCGCATGTCGTCTGTGTCAGGCTTGAAAGTGAGCCCAAGCAGACCAATGGTCTTGCCCTTAAGGATTTTGAGCGCCTGTTGCAATTTCTCAACGGCAATGACCCGCTGATGCTGGTTGACCTCAACTGCAGCCTTCATCAGTTTGGCTTCGTAGCCATAGTCACTAGCGGTATGGATCAGTGCTGACACATCTTTGGGGAAGCAAGAGCCACCCCAGCCGATGCCTGCCTGTAGAAATTTGCCGCCAATCCGTGAATCTAAGCCAATACCGCGAGCTACTTCAACAACATCAGCACCAACCCGATCACAGATGTTGGCAACTTCGTTGATGAAGGAAATCTTAGTCGCGAGGAAAGCATTGGATGCATACTTGACCATCTCTGCTGATTGCAGATCGGTGGTTACCACAGGCACTGGCGGCAAAGATTGGTTTTCAGCAGTGGAGCGGTTGGTGATCGGCTCGTAAAGCTTTCTCATCAGTTCCAGGGCTTGAGGATTGCTGCCACCTAAAACGATACGATCGGGGTTGAAGGTGTCGTAAACAGCAGAGCCTTCGCGCAGGAATTCAGGATTGCTCACCACATCGAACTGCGGTGCATCAAAGCTCTCAGGAATGACAGGCATGCCGCCAGGAGCCACGGCAACAGGCATTTCCTTCTGACGAGCAGCTACGCCATCCAGGACCAGCATGCGCACCCAGTCACCAGAGCCGATCGGCACAGTCGACTTATTAACGATGACTTTGTAGCCACTGCTCAAGTTAGAACCAATGCCACGGGCCACCGCCTCTACGTAGCGCGTGTCGCTCTCACCGTTTGGCAGGGCTGGGGTACCTACTGCAATAAACAGGATCTCACCGTGCTCAACACCGGCCTTGAGGTCTGTGGTGAACTGAATATTGCCAGAGGCAATAGCCTGCTGCATAATCTCCGACAGTCCCGGTTCGTGAATCGGGGACTGGCCGGACTGCATCAGCTTGACCTTGGCCTCGTTATTGTCGACGCAGATGACCTCATGCCCTACATGAGCCAAGCAGGCCCCTGTAACCAGACCAACGTACCCAGTGCCGATAACACAGACGCGCATATTGTGCTGATCCTCTTTGAATGGATAAACGATAGCGAGATGTCAGATATTCAGCTGGAGACGGACCACCAGCTATACAAGTCAACTAACAGGGGAAACACTGTTCAGACTCCGGGTAGCCTCAGGCTCTAAACGGGCGCGGAAGTCTTCAATGGTCTTTGCCAGCCCCTCTCTCAGAGGAACAGTTGGTTGCCAACCCAACCAGCTACGGGCGCGGGTAATGTCAGGCTGACGGCGCCGTGGGTCGTCTTGAGGCAAGGGCTCAAAACGGATTTCAGCTCCCGGATTTACCATGTCCTGCACGGTCTTTGCCAATTGCAGGATGGTGTATTCATCCGGATTGCCCAGATTTACCGGACCAATATGGTCACCGTTCATCAATCGAATTAGACCGTCCACTAGATCAGAGACGTAGCAAAAGCTCCGAGTCTGCGAACCGTCTCCGTAAACGGTGATAGTCTCGCCACGCAACGCTTGAAAGACAAAGTTGCTGACGACGCGCCCGTCATTCTCCAACATTCGGGGGCCGTAAGTATTGAAAATCCGGGCTACTCGAATCTCGACATCATTCTGACGGTGATAGTCGAAAGCGAGGGTTTCAGCAACCCGTTTGCCCTCGTCGTAGCAGGAGCGAATCCCAATTGGATTAACATTGCCCCGATAGTCCTCCGTTTGGGGATGGACTTCTGGATCGCCGTAAACTTCAGAAGTCGAAGCTAATAAAAAACGGGCTTTGATCCGCTTTGCTAGGCCCAGCATATTCATCGTTCCCATCACATTAGTCTTGATGGTTTTGACTGGGTTGTACTGATAGTGAACGGGCGACGCTGGGCAGGCCAAATGGTAAATCTGGTCAACCTCTAGCCGAAGTGGCTCCGTAATATCGTGACGGATCAATTCGAAATAGGGGTGGTCCAACCACTTGAGGATGTTGCGCTTGTGACCGGTGTAGAAGTTATCCAGACAGATGACTTCATGGCCCTCTGTCATCAATCGGTCAATCAAATGAGATCCGATGAAACCAGCGCCACCAGTTACTAAAATTCGCATAGGTTTGCGTATGAGCTTGAGAGATCTAGATAGGCGAGACATCGGTCAGGTAGAGTTGGAGGCCACCCAGTCACGGTCTTCAGCAAGTTAACAGACCTGCTGCATGGTTTGAAACAGACTGCATGGACACTTTATGAAATCTTCAACCCCTACCTGACAATCGTGGAAATACAGAAAAGTTTGTGGGTCTAAGGGCTCGATCTGAAGCCTTAGACTTAGATCGAGTGATCGACTCAGATTACTTACCTAGATCGGTGATGCGATCAAATAGGAAGATCGGGTTTACAACCCCACTCAATGCATTGCCAAAGGTAGAGATTCCGCGCAAAATCGAGGAGCCAAACGATGGCCGAACTACAATTACATCACGGCTACGCAGAGGTGGGTTGCTCTGCTCATTGAGTGGCTGATTGAGGTCAGCCCGTAGGGTGCGACGACTGATCCTGCCGTCTGGTTCAAGGCGATATAACTCTACACGTCGCCAATCGCCGTCGTTAGTGATACTGCCTGCCGCTACAACTGCTTCCGTAAACGGTGCATTGGGGCGAATGGTAACGTTGCCTGGCTTCACCACTTCACCGACTACCTGGACGTTAATAGTTGCTGGTGAGAAGCTGGCCCCTGCAATCTCAGTAGACTCCTGAGCCGTCAGGGTGGTAGCTCGTGGGATGTTGATTGAGTCACCATCAAATAGCCGAACGTCTTGGCTGATGTCTCCCTTCATCAGGTCCCAAAGATTGATTTCAAAGGTTCGCCGCCCGCCTGAGGCGACCACACGAGAAACCTGGATCTGACGCACATTCGCTAAGGCAGTGATGCCACCTGCTGTTTGCAGAGCGCCAGTCAGAGTTGTCGCATTAGCTCCACCTTGCACCCCTCCAATGCCGCCAATGGCACCATTGGTCCCACTACTGCCTCGACTATCCTGATTGAAATTGAGGGTGTAGGAGCCAGGCCGATTGACTTCTCCCACAATCGCCACGGTTAGCGGGCGAGGAGATACCAGTGACACATTAACAATGTTGCGCACTAGATAGGGGGACAGCAGTTGTGCTAGTCGTCCCGCTGCAGCCTCTAGGGACATGCCCTCAACGTTTACTGAGCCAATCAGCGGCAGGGTAACTGTCCCGTCAGGTAACACCTGCTGTTCGCCACTGAGTTCCTCGACATCAAAGACGTTGACTTTGATGCGGTCTCCAGCCCCCAGCAAGTAGCGACCAATATCCTGGCGCAGGTTGGCATCCAAGGACGGTATGCCGGAGCCGGAGCTAGGCGGATTTTGAGTCGATAAGGGTTGAGCTGGAGCAGGTTGAGCCGGAGCTGTTTGGGCTAGCACTGGTGATACCAGCTCAGGAGCTAGACCTCCCAACCCACTGAGGAGTAGCACCGATAAGGGCAGGTGGTAGAACGGTTGAGTCATGGCTGCGCAGTTGTAGCAGTTGTAGGGTAGGAAAGGTGGAGTAAGGTGTGTAGAACTTAACCGGGATTATAGGCGCCCGTTCTCGTTCATGCACGAGCGCCTACTCTGAAACCGGAGCCTTGCCCTGTTTCAACCCATTCCGGGCAGAAAACCGCCACCAAGGCGTTTGATAGCTCTGCCTGCAACATCACCGTAGCGAATCTTACCGCAGAGAATTTGGCCCATAATCTTGGTGGCTGAGGGGCGTTTGACTCCCACTCGATAGCCAATGCCTGGTACTCGGTAGAACACGTTGGAGATACGCTGTGCCCACTGCATATCAGCTCCCCACTCGGTATTGACCCGATTGCTGTAGCCTTCTAAGGCATTGATATCACCTGTCAAGGCTTTGTCGATGGCTTCAGCCGCCAACATACCGGTGAATAGAGCTGGACGAATGCCCTCAGCGGTAAAGGGGTCGACCACACAGGCTGCCTCTCCAGCCAGCAGAGCATTCTGGGTGTGCAGCACTTGCTGACCGTCCCACAAACACAAGGGGTGCCCGTACTGCTTGATGCTCTTGAAATCGACGCCGAAGGATTTGGCGTACTCGGTCACAATATCGCGCACATCTTGGCGCTCGCCACCGATGAAGGTACCAATCCCAATGGAATACCCTTCAGCTTTGGGAAAGTTCCAGATGTAGCCATTCTTGACCATGCCGAACTCGAAATGGGCTGTGTCCTGGTGCTGAACATCCGCAGGCGCTTCTGCCTCTAGCGCTCCTGCCAAACGCCGTTTGCGATCTTTGAAGCCTAGCCACTTTGCCATTGGCCCTTTCGCGCCATCGCACGCGATCAGATACTTAGCTTCAACTGGACCACTGGCGGTGTTCACCTGCCAGTGGCCGCCCTTGAACTCAATGCTCGTGACAGCGGTACTGTCGCGTAGCTCGGTCCCCAATTTCTGGGCTTGCTGAACTAGATAGTGGTCGAACACATCCCGGCGCACCATCCAGACTGGTTCTAGGTCTTGCAAATTGGCGACAACCGGATCCTCAGTCTTCCAGGTGTAGCGGATCTTGTCGACCCGCAGGGAAATAGCAGGCGAAAAATCAAAGTCAAACCATTGCGCGACTGCCGGAGACACTCCACCACCGCAAGGCTTGTAGCGAGGTAAAGATTCGGCCTCCAGTAATAACACTGAGCGCCCTCGCTTGCTCAGGTGATAGGCAGCTGAGCCGCCGGATGGACCCGCACCGACGATGATGCAGTCAAACATGGTTTTTGAGCTCACTCCAGGCTAACAACACAAATAGTAGAGACGCTTGGGCGATGTGTTCAACACCCGATCCAGCAATTTCCGCTGTTCTTCTCTTCCCGACTTTAACGCTCAATCTGGGCAACTCGGTAAATACACCTTGGGCCAGCGATTCTAAGCTGAGAATTTCCAAAACCAAAGGACCAAAACCACGGAATTGTAGCTCAAGAGACAAGCGCTAAAATCGCTTTTTCTAGACACTCAGGTGAGCAGCAGCGCTGTGTTTCTACTGAAACCTGACGTCTGACTAGAACGACAGTCTTTACTTAGATACCCGGATTACAAAGGCTTCAATTTACCCTTAAGGTCTATGAAGGTTTGATAAAGCAATACAGAAGCCGATCAAAGTCCAACTCGGTTGACGTTGGAGATTTTGACTTGCTCTGTGTGACTCGACTCACCTAAATCTCACGCACTGTGGCTCTTGCGAAACGATTTTACAGACAGGCATTGGTGAGACGGTCGATCAGTTGAATTAGTAAGGAAATTGCAATGGCTTGGCAACTGTGTATTCGCTACCCGAGTGGCCAAAATCGAGTGTTGCGTTTGTTCCGCGACCGAGAAGCCGCCTTGCGCTGCGTGGACACGATCTATGCCCGGCTCGGTTACCCGGTCCACGTCTCCTACGTAGTGGAGCCCTTCAAGGCGTAGTTCATCAGGGAGCAGTCTATGGGTTTAGCTCCTGAACTCGCGTGCGCCTAGTAGACTCTAAAGACAAAGGCAAACAGCCAAAGCAATTGGAGGTGGCATGAACTGGTGGCAGCGTCTGAAGAGAAATCCATTGGCGCGCTTCGGTCTGTGGGTACTGGTCGTCCTATATTTGCTTGCAATATTGGCAGGATTTGCGGCACCTTACGGCCCAAATGATGCTCAACGCAATGGCGCACTGCTACCTCCTACCCAGATTTTTTGGCGCAACCAGAATACAGGGGAGTTCTTGGGGCCTCATGTCTACCCAACCACTCAAGGACCTGTCGACTTCGAAACGGGTGAACGAAAGTTGGTCGTTGACCGCAGCCAGCCTAGCCGGATTGTGCCGTTTGCCAAAGGCACTGCCTACAAGCTTCTGGGGCTAATTCCGATGGATCGGCACCTGTTCGGCACCCAGGGTGAAGGACGCTTCAATCTGTTGGGTACAGACGAGCAGGGACGGGATGAGTTGAGCCGCTTACTCTACGGCTCCCAGGTCAGTCTCTTTATTGGGATTGTTGGTATTGCTATCACTTTCCCTCTAGGAATGCTACTTGGGGGCATCTCGGGCTATTGGGGTGGTTTAGCAGACACCCTGATTATGCGTTTGACTGAGGTGTTGATGTCTATACCCACAATCTACCTGCTAGTTGCTCTGGCTGCGGTGTTAGAAAATAACCCTTTGACTGGCGTTCCTTTCACCAACGCAGAACGCTTCTTTGTAATTACTATTATCATTTCGTTTGTGAGTTGGTCAGGTCTCACCAGAGTGGTACGAGGACAGGTCTTAGCAATTAAGTCCGAAGAGTACGTTGAGGCGGCACAGGCAATGGGAGCAGGGCCTTTATACATTATCCTGCGTCACATTCTGCCCCAGACCGCGACCTACATCATTATCTCAGCAACCCTCTCTATTCCTGGCTTCATCTTGGCCGAGTCTGTACTCAGTCTCATTGGCTTAGGCATTCAGCAGCCTGACGCCTCCTGGGGAAATATGCTTAGTCTCGCAACTAATGCCTCGATCATTGTGTTGCAACCCTGGTTAATTTGGCCACCAGCAATCTTGATCATTCTGACGGTTTTGGCTTTCAATTTGTTGGGGGATGGTTTGCGCGATGCACTTGATCCACGCAATTTGCAACAGTGAGAGAACAGTGAAATTCTCAGCCGATTCAATTGCCTTTTACAGGAACTAAGGCAAAGTAGGTCACTAAACTAACTGTCTAATTTGCAAGTAAATTAGAGTCCAATAACGGAACCTAAAAACTTAGGCATCGGCAGAATCAGTAGCAGCAATAGGGAAAGAGCTAGTAAACCCAGCAAGTCCCGAGTTCCGTCTAGCTCTGTCACATTGTTTAGCGCTGGTTGATCAGCACTAGGCATAAAGAGCAACAGCAGCCCCCAAAATAGCAGCCAGGGCTGAACACCTAGCATCGCAAGCCCTAGTACCAGTAGACGCGAAACTCGCCCGATATTGGTACCCATGCGTTGTCCAAACATGGCATGCACAATATGCCCACCATCTAATTGCCCGACTGGCACTAGATTCAACGCAGTAACCACAAGCCCCAGCAGCGCTGCGACCGCGACCGGGTGGAGTCGCAAAACCATATCCCCACTGAAGGCACTACCCAGAGCCAATTTACTGACCACTGCAGTCACAATCGACAGGCGTGGGTCAAAAGCTTCGATGCTGACTGCTCCTGGATTGGTCGGATTGGCTACCGTGGCTAGGACAACAGGAGTTGAATGAACAAAGCCCCAAAAAAGCAGTGGTAGAGCTGGTAGGAAACCGCCAATAGCCCCAGAAAATCCCAGATCAAACAGCGCTTTACGATTAGGAATGGCTGAACGAATCTGAGCAAAAGCTCCCAGCGTGCCTGGACCTGGTAGTGAAGGGAGAGGAGGCAGAGGAATAAAGTAAGGCAGGCTTGCTCGTAGTTGATAGCGCTGAGCACTGAGATAGCGGCCCAGCTCCCTCAGGCCTAGAATCGCTAGGATCGCCAATCCATAAGGGATACCCGCGCTGAATAGAGCCTGCTCGAAGGCTACGCTACCCGCACTGCCATTAGCGTTGGCTCCACTCAGCTCCACGCCTGCCAGCACGGTGGTGAGCAGGGTCGTTGCGAGTAAAACCAAGGCCAAGCCTGGACGACTCGCTTCAGGAGCATTTGATCGTGGGGTTGGGCGCGACGTTTTAGTCCCAAGGCTGCTAGCGCTCAGATAGGGGTTAGGGACGAGGGCAAAGAAAGGTTTACCGGCCTGCCCATCCTGGAACATCACCAGAAAACGCTCGCCAAACTGCGCCTCGATATTAGTGCGAATGGTGGTGTAGGCTGTCTCCGGCTCTGCCCGCAGCTGGCCGCGACAGATCACTGCTTGAGGTCGATATTCTAAGTTCTGAAGGTAGTAAATGGACCAGGGAAAGCACTGTTGCAGACGAGCTTCCTCGTCGCGATCTAGGGGTCGAGGCGGTGCTTTAGCCCGTACAGGCTCTACAGGAGTTGCCACCGTACTCTCAACGGTTGGTTGTTCACTCGCCTCCGCTGCCTTAGTTTCAGAGGGAGAAGGCGGGGGTATGCGTCCTGCCTGAAGCAAAGTGTAATACAAGGAAAAAGAGATCAGAACCAGAAGCACCATGAAAGTCAGAGGTGGATCCTGGCCGCTGACAATCACCCAACCGCCAGCGCTGAGAGGAGGAGTCATCAGGACTAGCCATAGCCACCACCAAGGGGTACGCGTCAGATGAGCAACATGGCGCTGCACAATGATGTAGGTTAGTCCACCCGTCATCAGAAGCAGGCACAGTAAGGTCAACCCGTTGATCATGCTATCTGTCCTAATCTGCTGCGCCGTTCTATCCTACGGTTCCTACCCAATCTGGCAAGCTTGTGACTGCTCCATCCGATCTCATTTCCAATGACCCATTCCAGTCAAATTTACCTTCGAATTTGCCATTGAACACACCGACCGGCGTAGCCCGACCGGTTCTACCAGGAGTTTGGGCGTTTGCACCTAACCGAGCCACTCTTGGTGGCACTGCTTATTTCATTGTAGAAAACACGCAGCGGGTCCTGGTCGATTGTCCAGCAGCCTTGCCACCTCAATTGGATTTTTTACGCGCTCAAGGTGGTGTTGATACCTTAGTCATCAGTCATCGTGGCGGGATTGGTGAAGCTAAAAAGTTACAGGCTGAGTTTAGCTGTCAGATTTTGGTACAAGAACAGGAAGCATACCAGCTCTCTGGTATGCAGTGCACGACATTCCAGGCAGCATTCCAATTAAGCGAGGGCCTGCGCATGATTTGGACACCTGGGCATAGCCCCGGCGCCAGCTGCCTCTACTGGTCAGCTCAAGGTGGCATTCTATTTACCGGTCGCCATCTCCTGCCAGACTCACAGGGGCGTCCCGTTCCTTTGAAGACCTCAAAAACTTTTCACTGGCCTCGCCAGCTCAACAGCGTTCGCCATCTTCTACAGGAGTTTAGTCCTGCTACCCTTCGCTATATTTGCCCTGGAGCAAACACAGGGCTGCTCCGGGGTAAACGGGTCATTGAAGAGGCGTATGCTCAGCTTGCAGCTCTCAATCTAGACCAGCAAATTTAAATCAGCTAGAGAGGCAGCGGTCCGAAGCGGCAGAATCAGTACAATAGAATACTACTGATAGAAGCAGGCTCCGGCTGAATTCCGTAGGCACTGCTTTAGCACTTGAGATTTTTGAATTATGGCTTTGCCCATTGTTGCCGTGATTGGCCGCCCCAACGTGGGTAAATCGACGCTCGTGAACCGTCTGTCTGGAGTTCACGATGCGATTGTCTTTGACCAACCTGGCGTTACCCGTGATCGAACCTACCGACCTGCTTTTTGGGGCGACCGCGAGTTTCAGATCGTAGATACGGGGGGTCTAATCTTTGATGATGAGACGGAGTTTCTGCCCCTGATCCGCCAGCAGGTAGTAACTGCGCTAACAGAAGCAACGGCTGCCATTCTTGTGGTCGATGGCCAGGTAGGGCCAACGGATGCTGATCGTGAGATTGCTCACTGGCTGCGACAGCAGACTGTTCCCTGCTTGGTTGCTGTAAATAAGTGTGAGTCCCCAGATCTGGGATTATCGCAAGCAGCTGAATTTTGGGAATTAGGTTTAGGCGAGCCCTTTCCCCTGTCGAGTATCCACGGCAACGGCACTGGGGAGCTACTCGATCAGCTCATTACCTACCTGCCGCCAGCTACGGAGCTGAGTGAAGATCCTGAGGAAACCCGAGTTGCGATTATCGGTCGCCCCAACGTTGGCAAGTCTAGTTTGCTGAATGCCTTCCTGGGTGAGGAACGCTCCATTGTGAGCCCAATCTCAGGCACAACCCGCGACACCATCGACACGCTGTTTAGCCACGGTGACAAACACTATCGTTTGGTCGATACAGCGGGGATTCGTAAAAAGAAAAACGTTGAGTATGGCCCAGAGTTTTTTGGCATCAACCGCGCCTTTAAGGCGATCCGCCGTTGCGATGTAGCCCTGCTCGTGATCGATGCGCTCGATGGTGTGACCGACCAAGATCAGAAATTAGCGGGTCGCATCGCTGAGGAGGGACGTGCCTGTGTAATCGTCGTCAACAAGTGGGATGCCGTTGAGAAAGACGCCTACACCATTTATGACTACGAGAAGCAGCTCTTAGAACGACTAATGTTCTTAGATTGGGCGCCAAGAATCTTTGTCAGTGCGAAAACGGGTCAACGGGTGACCAAGATTCTGGAGCTTGTAGATACAGCCGCCGAGCAGCACAATCGCCGCATCTCTACCTCAGTCCTCAACGAAGTTTTGGAAGAAGCAACCACTTGGCATGGCCCCGGCGCCACCCGTGGAGGACGGCAGGGCCGGCTCTACTATGGCACTCAGGTCGCCAGCCAACCGCCCAGTTTTGTGATGTTTGTCAACGACCCCAAGCTGCTTAACGACAACTACCGCCGATACATTGAGGGGCAGTTGCGCAAGGGTCTCGGTTTCACTGGCACACCGATCCGATTGATGTGGCGGGGCAAAAAGGCACGTGAAGTTGAACGTGGGGGTCCCAATCGGGCCGTGCGTATCAAAACTTAGAGAGCTTTTGAACCGTGTCTGAGATGTGCTCTGGTAAAAAATCCAGACCAATAGCTGACTTAAGTAGGTAAGCAAATAGCAGAATGCAAGCGCTGATTACCAGATTGGCGCTAACCAAGAGGACAAATGCCGCAATTAGGTTTCCCACCCTAGGCAGTCCTCCCGATTCATGTTGACGCTGGTTCTTGCGACGGTCCTTACCCACGAACAGGACAACGTAAAAACGAGAGAAAACCAAATCAACCCCAAAGCGCAGGTCCACCAGCTTGGGAGACGGTTTTGGTATCGCTTCAGCCAAGGCAGCGCTCACAGCGGCAAGTTGCTCGGAGCTAAAGCTGT
Organism: Leptolyngbya sp. FACHB-261; assembly: GCF_014696065.1. NCBI lineage: Bacteria > Bacillati > Cyanobacteriota > Cyanophyceae > Leptolyngbyales > Leptolyngbyaceae > Leptolyngbya > Leptolyngbya sp. FACHB-261. Next base: position 155,689 of record NZ_JACJPL010000031.1, read on the forward strand.
CTATGACCCCCGGGCCCATTCTCTGCAAATAGTAGCTAGGGGTTCGGGCAGGGTAATCAGATCTGCTAACCTGCTCTTTGCGAAAAGATGCTCGTTTCAATGCTTAATCCTCAATAGACACGCCAAAAGCCCTGTGCAGCGACCCAGCCCAGAACTAAGCCCGCAGCAGTTAAGCAGGTCAGTACCCAAAATCGTTGCATCCTGCTCAAACCTGCGCTTCGCAAGGGTCGAGCAGTCAATCCCAGGATCAGCGCCAGTATCAGAGCCAGGGCCCAAGCTGCAGCTAGGGCAATTGCCCAAACAGTAATGCCAGCCCAAGGCAAACTGTAGGGCCAGGCAATCGCAAAGGCCCCTGCCCAACCCATACCTACTACCCACGCGATCGCTAGAGCTAGAGCATCACTGCCTGCCCAAGCTAGGTGTAAAGTCACAAGCTGAGTCCCTAGCCAGGCTAGCCAGGGAGCCCGACAAGTTGTTAGAAGCCAACCGGCAAAGCTGTAGCCTAGCAGCAGGATAGTGAGGCTAGGCCAAGGCAATCGCTTCAAGCGCACCATGAGCGAGATTTGTGCAGGGGCACCTTCAAAAGTGCCCCCAACCCTGACCATAAAGGCTCAGTAATACTGCTAGTTCATGGCTACTATTGCGACAAGCGCTTGCGTGGAACAACCGACCTCCGCAAACCAGTTGCTTAGGTTCGCTGGCGCATCAATTCTTCGTAAGCACGTTGGAAGTCAGTCTGAGTAATGCAGATGCTATCGGCGGTCAATTCCTGGTTTTCACGAGCTGCTGCACGGTGAAGGCGAATTGCTGAGATGGCTGCTTGGTTACTCAACAGGGCTAGATCGGCGCCGTTCCAGCCTTCAGTGAGCTCGGCCCAATGGTCAAGGTCCACGTCGGCTGCGAGAGGTCGCTCCTGATTGTGGACGCTTAGGATGTCGCGACGAGAGGATTGGGATGGCAGATCAACCGAGACATGCAATTCCAATCGTCCTGCTCGTAGCAGTGCTGCATCAATGCTGTCTTTACGATTGGTTGCAGCGACTAACAGAACGCCCTGTGAGGGCCGCACCCCATCTAGTTCCGTGAGGAGTTGACCAATAACCCGGTCACTAACGCCGCTATCCCCCGTGTTGCGACCCCGGGCGGGAGCCAGGGTGTCAAGCTCATCGATAAAGATTACACAGGGGGCAGCCTGCCGCGCTCGTGCGAACAGCTCCCGGATCGCTTGCTCAGATGCTCCAACCCACTTGGTCATCAACTCTGGGCCAGATAGAGCGATGAAATTGGCTTGAGCTTGGGAGGCAACGGCTTTGGCGAGCAGGGTTTTGCCAGTCCCGGGGGGACCGGAGAGGATGATGCCGTGGGGTGCCCGCGCCCGCGTTTTCGCATAGAGTTCCGGGCTGGTGAGTGTGCCCTCGACTGCCTCGCGCAGAGTTTGCTTCGCTTCCTCTAGACCGCCAATTTGCTCCCAACTCACATCTGGAGACTCGATCTGCACCGAGCGCAGGACCGATGGCTGAATTTGCTTAAGACCAGTTTCGAAATCAGCTTGGGCGATCTTCAAATCTTGAGGAATGCTAGCGAGGTTGGGAACTTGGCGGCGTAGAGCTGCAAAGGCAGCGGCCTGACACAGTCCCTTAATATCGGCACCCACGTAGCCTACTGAGAGATCGGCAAGGTTGTCCAAATTGACATCCTCGGCTAGGGGCATGCCACGAGTGTGGATCCCTAGAATTTCGCGTCGACCATCTCGGCTCGGCACCTTGAAGTACACCTCCCGATCGAAACGCCCTGGCCGTCGGAGAGCCGGATCAATCGCCTCGGCTCGGTTGGTTGCCGCCAGAACGATAACCCCTTTGCTAGCAGCAAAGCCATCCATCAGGCCGAGCATTTGAGCCACTAAACGCTTCTCGACCTCGCCCTCTACTTGGGAGCGATTAGGGACGAGGGCATCAATCTCATCAATGAAAATTAAACAGGGTGCGGACTTGGTTGCCTTTTGAAAGACTTGGCGCAGACGTCCTTCGGCTTCGCCATAGTATTTGCCAATAATTTCAGGGCCAACAATAGCGATGTAGTTGACACCTAAGGCTTCTGCAAGCGCGCGCGCAGTCAACGTCTTACCAGTGCCAGGAGGCCCTACCATCAGCACGCCTCTGGGTGGTTCTAGCCCTAGGCGGTCTAGAATATCTGGGCGCTTGAGTGGGATTTCTACCATCTCGCGCAACTGCGCCAGCACATCTTGCAAGCCACCCACTTCGGTGAGACTAAGAGGCTTGGGTTCAGCAGCCTCTCCCTCATCAGGCGAGGAATTGGACTCAGGCTTGGTAGTTTCGCGATTGCGGACGACCGGCTCCTCACTACCAACATCATCACTGCTGGTCCCCCCAGTAGCAGGACCTCGCCGGGGTGGGATATTGCCAGTGCGCGGGATGTTGCCGCCAGGTGGTCGAGAGCGAAACTGCACGTCTACCTTAATCTGATCAGATTCAGGGTTATCGGGATCTGAGTCTCGCGCCTTCTCTTCCAGCTGTCTTGCTAGATCAATGAGCTGCTCAATGCCCTTGAAGTAGTCGCTGAGATTGTTACCCATTGAGGGAACCCCTAGTGTGCTTCAGAATACAGTAAAAGTCGCAGGTGAAAACTGCCCTGACGATGTCAAGGCGATATAAGGTGACTGCCTAAGGTCTACTGACGCTTAATGCCAGCGCAACCCGTAGAACTACGTAGAAATATCAAGGACAGCTGGCGTTGACAGACAACTCAGTATTCCAAGGTAAAACTGTCAAATCCGCTATTTCTGGCTTGTTGATGAGCAGTTTGAGCGTTAGTGGTTTGCACAGGACGGGTGAGAATCTCCTGGCCAATCAGACGGGTACTGGGGGTAGGGTCGCCTAGAGTAGGTGACAAGCTTGGCCGTTGCTCGCGATAAGCCTCAGCTGTGGACTCTAAGCCGTTGAGCTGGGTATCAATTTCTTCTAGACGACTGATGACCTGGGTGTAGCGCTGCCGCAGATGATCTAGTTCGTTCAGTAGGCGTTGCTTCTCAATAGTGACCTTGTGCATTTCCAGATAGGTGGACGCCTCGGTCTTCTGACGGGGCATACACCGCAGTTTGGGCTGAATGCGACTGCGAGGCATCCGGGGAAGAGACATGGGGTTTTTACTGAAACTGCTAGTCACCTAGAGTTCCCCACCTAAGGTGCAAACTCCCACAGTATGCTCAGGAGGGAACCCTTTTTTGTCCTGCGATGTCCTCTACTGTTGTCTCTGTCGAGTTACCCCGTAACCCGTACTCAGTCGTTATTGAGCCTGGGGGACTAGGCAACTTAGCGCAGCATTTGCAAACATGCGGGCAGAAGGCAGGCAGTCGCGTGCTTCTAGTTTCCAATCCTGCTATTTTTAAGCGCTACGGCCAGCAGGTTGTGGAGGGACTGGCACAGGCGGGGTATGACACCGCAACTTGCCTGCTGCCACCGGGAGAGCGCTACAAAACTCTGGCTTCTGTGCAGAAGATCTACGATGCAGCTCTGTCTCACCACCTTGAGCGCTCTTCTTTGATCGTGGCACTGGGAGGGGGCGTAATTGGGGATATGGCTGGCTTCGCTGCCGCAACCTGGCTGCGTGGCATTGCTGTAGTGCAGGTGCCAACATCCCTGCTGGCCATGGTGGATGCCTCGATTGGTGGCAAGACTGGTGTTAATCATCCGCAAGGCAAAAACTTAATCGGCGCCTTTCATCAGCCGCGACTGGTCTTGATCGATCCCGATGTTCTCTCGACTTTGCCGCCCCGCGAGTTTCGGGCTGGTATGGCTGAGGTGATTAAGTACGGCATCATTTGGGATATCGATCTCTTTGCGCAACTTGAAGCATCCCCTCGGCTCGATAGCGTGCGAGCTTTAACGCCCGAGTTGCTGTACACAATTCTGGAGCACTCAGCTCGGGCCAAGGCCGAAGTGGTTGCTAAGGACGAGAAAGAATCTAATTTGCGTGCCATTCTCAACTACGGTCATACGGTCGGTCATGCGATTGAAAGCCTGACCCACTACCGCCACTACAACCATGGTGAGGCGGTTGGTTTAGGCATGATGGCAGCCGGTTCAATTGCCGCTCATTTGGGATTGTGGGACCGCTCGGATGCAGACCGCCAAAATGCTTTGATTGCTCGCTCCGGACTACCAACCACGCTCCTTGATAGCGTTGAGGCACAGGCAGTGCTCAGCAGTCTTCAGAGCGACAAAAAGGTCCAAGACGGACGGGTCCGCTTTGTTTTGCCTCGAACCATCGGTACGGTTATTGTCACCGATCAGGTGCCTGGGCAATCTGTGCTGGAAGCGGTTCAACAACTTCAAGCTTAAAGTTCAAACGTAAAATCACGGGCTTTTTGCTAGATGATTTTAAAAATTGGTTTGACAATTGCGTAGTTATCTCGAAGCCAGCATTTTGCTTAAAGTGCAAAGATAGGCACACTGCTGTAAAGCGCGGTGGAGAGCTGGCCTCAGCTAGGGGGGCAACTGAGTTGAGAAGCGGTTTTCCTGGTACGCAAAGCGCGTCCTTACAGATAGTTTGCCTGGCTCTGGGGGCTCTTGGGCCAGGTAATTTTTTAGACAATTGAATAGCAAGAACGAAGCCTTAGGGATGTGTCAATGGCAGAGAACCCACCTGACACCTCCCTAAGCTTTTAGCTTTCAAAGCCCTACAAAATCTTCTCTAGCCCATAGACCAAACTCTTGAGCTTAAGAACCTTGCGAATCGCTAGGAGAACACCCGGCATATAGCAAGCTCGATCCGTAGTGTCGTGACGCAAGGTATAAACCTGACCAGGTGCTCCGAAAATAACTTCCTGGTGCGCAATTAAACCGGGTAAGCGCAAACTATGAATGCGGATATTATCGCCAACTACACCACCTCGCACGCCAGCAATGTTCTCGTGTTCACTAACTGCTGCTGGGTTGTAGTCTTTTCCCAGATTAGAGAGCAGAGCGGCAGTAGCGATGGCAGTCCCACTGGGAGCGTCGGCTTTCTGGTTGTGGTGTAGCTCGATGATTTCAACGTGGTCAAAGTAATGGGATGCCTGGATGGCGGCCTGTTGGAGCAGCACCATGCCAATCGCGAAGTTGGGAATAATCAAGCAACCCATACTGGCTTTGTCAGCAAAATTGGCTAAGTCTAAGATTTGGGCCTCACTTAAGCCAGTTGTGCCCACCACTGGACGAACCCCATAGGCAATAGCAGCACGAATGTTTTCATAGACCAGACTGGGGTGGGTGAAATCCACCATGACCCCCAGTTGTCTTTCCTGCGCTGTCATCAGGAGCAGCGATTGTAAATCATCGGTGACTGGAACTTCGATCGGGCCGATCCCAACGACTTCGCCTACATCTTCACCAATGTGGGTTCGGCCAACGACACCGAGTAGGTTGAGGTCTGGAGCCTGACTGACGGCTTTAACAACCTCACGGCCCATTTTGCCCGTTGCACCGTTGATGACTACAGGAATAGGCTGTCCCGAGCTACGCTCAGCAGAGTCAGCAGGCATGGGTGTAGGCTCCGACAAACATTTCTTTCTTATGGTACGGATTCTGGTCCGTTTCTTAGAACTTGAGTTCTCCGGGCCTGAAAGCTGTTGATTTGAAGGCTACGCAGAATAGCTAAGCCATCCTGGCTACCCAGCAATTTGGCAGGCATTGATACTCGATAGCGGTTCCAGAGTTCGAAGTGGATTTGCTGCAGCTCCCGGCGCAGAGTTGACGGCACCAACGCTGACAATTCCTTAGCTAGAGCCAGCGTGATCAGCCGCAGGTCATCGCTGGAGGGAGTTTGACCGTAGCGCCCTGGCTTGCTCGCTTTAAGTGTGAGATCGGCAGCCTTCCGACTTATTTGATAAGGAGCAAACTCGCTGGGCGAGTAGGCATCGTAGGTGATTCGGGCTAATTGGGTGGCAATCTGCGTCAGCAACTGCTGCTGTTGTCGAGCTCGCTCTGCGGCCTCCCGTTGTCGTTGCTGGCGGGCTAGGGCTTGCTTTTGCTGAGCCAAAATCTGTTGCCACTGCTGAAGTTGCTGCTGTGCAGGACCATAGGGCTCACTGCCCACTGGGATCTGAGTAGCTGTAGCAATTGCCTCACGGTAGTTACCGGTCTGGGCCAATGCTTCTGCCCTCTGCAACAGAGCTTCTTCCGAGGTCGGACGCTGCAACCAAAACGTGGCTCCTACGGCTCCAGTCAAAGCTAGAGCCAAGCCCAGAACTATCATCACTAGCCTGCGCGGTTTCACTACAGTCTCAGCCAACGCTGTTGCTAAGGAGTTTCTGGCGGTGGGCTGGACTTAGGACGCCAACCGGGTTTAACCACCTGGCGTGAGCGGGCAACAACCAGAGCATCGTCAGCTACATCTTCAGTGACCACTGAGCCAGCGGCGACGGTGACGCTTTCGCCCAGGGTAAGGGGGGCAACCAGAACAGTGTTAGAACCAAGCTTGCTGCCGTCACCCACGACAGTGGGGTGCTTGCGGACGCCATCATAGTTGGCAGTAATCGTGCCAGCCCCTACGTTTACCCGTGAGCCCAGAGTTGCGTCGCCCAAATAGGACAGGTGAGCTGCATTGGTGTGGTCGCCCAGAGTAGTGTTTTTAAGTTCAACAAAATTGCCCAGACGACAGTGGGAACCAGTGACAACATTGCCGCGCAGGTGGGCAAAGGGACCGACCTGACTATCTGCCCCAAGCTGAGCCTGACGCACAACCGAATAAAGTACAGCTGTGTTGGCCCCGATTTGAGCATCCTCCACCAGACTGCCCGGACCAATTCGACAATTAGCGCCGATGCAGGTTTTGCCGCGCAGATGAGTTTGGGGTTCAATCACCACGTCGGGAGCGAGTTCGACCGTATCGTCGATGGTGGAGCTGTCCGGATCGATGAAGGTGACTCCGGCTTGCATCCAATGTCGCTTCACACGGTCCTGGAGAATCTGGTAAGCCATTGCCAGTTGCTCCCGGTCATTGATGCCCAAGATTTCCTGAGGATCGGCAATGTCGACTGCCACCACAGGCTCCAGGTAGTTCATCACCTCGGTGAGGTAATACTCTTGCTGGTCATTATTAGTGCTGAGCGATGGCAGCACTCTGGCTAAATCTGGCCAGCTAAAGCAGTAGACTCCAGCATTGACGCGGCGGTTCTGCTTCTGAGCAGCAGTGCAGTCCCGGTCTTCAACAATCTCGCGAACTGAGTTTTGGCCATCACAAAAAACGCGGCCATAGCCCTCAGCATTAGGCAGGTGAGCGGTCAGGAGCGTTGCTGTAGCACTACTAGCTCGGTGAGTTTCGAGCAGGGTACGCAAGCTTTCAGGCCGTAGCAGCGGTACGTCGCCATTCAGAACCAGAAGATCACCGCTGAAGCCTTCGAGGTGGGGCAGTAACTGCTGAATCGCGTGCCCTGTCCCCTTCTGCTCAGTCTGCTCAACAAACTCTAATCCGGGCTCAGCAACCAGTGCTTGCCGCACTTGTTCAGCACCGTAACCAACTATCAACAGCCGTCTGGCTACGGATAGCCCCTGCAACCCATCCAAGACTCGCTCGACCAGAGATCGACCAGCCAGTTTATGGAGCACCTTAGGCAGTGTGGAACGCATGCGGGTTCCCTTACCTGCCGCCAACACTGCTACTACGATCTCCCCGTTTGTCGCCATATGCCTAGTTGAAGGCCCTACGCCCCAATGATCAACCGGAGTATAGCGCTTTCTATAGGGGCAAACGGGATTTAGCCTCAGGCAACCTTTTGTTTCTCAGCACTGCGGTGGTGCTCAACTAAGCTATCGCGCCCAGTTGCTGAGAAGGAGGCTCCCATAGCACTGCTCGCAACCCCACCGAAGCTGTTACTGGCTTGAATCTTGAGCTGGTCACAGGGGATCGAATCACTGTGGATAGCAGTGGCAAGGGCCGCCGTATGGATTTCTAGAACTGCCTCAGCTGGAGCTTGGAAAACCAATCGCTGTCCCGGCAAGACGGTACGCTCAAAATAGGCAGAAGCAGGTTCGCTGATGCGAACGATTTCGAACGTACGGCTAGTGTTGATGTAGCAGCAATCAATGAGTGTGGATGCACGAGCAGCAGAACCGGTGGGGATCAGCATGGCGATAAGGGAGAAAGCGTGACTTTAGATTAGTGATTTATCTTTGGGATCATCAGTCACACAAATCACAAAATCGTCAATTCATGCTAGAGAAATCCAAATTAGAATACAGACCCCATACTTCTGCTTAAATTACTCCTGGGTTCGTCACTCTAAAGTTAGAAAAACAATTAAAAATTTGTAATCTTCCAAGCGGTGCTCTGATACAACTCTGAAACTGGCACGTTCAAGCTTCATTGCACGTTCAGGACTGCACCTTTAGTCTCCGGAACTAAGGCTTACAGGCTAATTGATGGTGGCTGAACTGAGTGGCAGGCTGAGTTGCAGCGATTTAACCCCTATCAGTGCTTGGGTTGGCAGGGCAGTAGGGGGATCTTGCCACGCTGGACAGTAGGACCGATAGGCACAAGTACGGCAGTGGGGGCCTGATTTACAGGCCCAGTCTTTGGCCTCGAGCAATTGTTCAACCAGTTCCAGAGCGTGAGCCCGAGAAGCAGACTCTTGAGCCGGCGCAACTGCGTAGCTCAGCACCTCATCAGCAGCTAAATAAACATGGCTAACTTTCGCTAACGAAGCCTGGTAGCGGTGACGAATCGCAATCTGATAGAGCCCTAATTGCAAATCTAATTTGAGCGTGTCAGGAGACCGGTGAAGCTGCCCGGTTTTGTACTCAATCAAGTGGAGGCGAGCCGTTTGACCGGTAGCAGATGACTCAGGCTCTAAATACTCCAGGCGGTCACAGCGTCCTATGATTGTCAGCTCTACGATGCCCCGCTCCCCTTCAACCGCCAAAGGCGCTTTCAAACGCCCCTCGACGGCAAGCGGCTGTCGCCAACCTTGTAGAGGAGAGACATGACGCTGAAAATAGCGTTCCAAAATTTCTGCCCCACGCTGTTGCTCTGGTGCCTCCAGACGAGCACTAGCCCCAGCCCAACAGGTCTGTAGAAAAGCACGACTAGGCCCTTCTGCTGCAGCCCCTGGCCAGCGATAAAACTGCTGAAGGGCCCGGTGCAGGGCAAGGCCGAGTTGGGGCGTGCGCAAGGGTCGGCCGGGCAGCTTTAACTCGTAGCGAAACTGGTAAGCCCGAGGACAGGTCGTGAAGGTGAGTAGTCGAGTCGCAGACAGCAAATAGCTCATAGGGGTCAGCGTTAGACGCTGGGCTCAGCTTCGAGGTAGGCTCCTAGGCTCAGAGTAGCGAGTGCGAGGTTCGATCGGTCGGCGCAACCGTTCCCGTGCGAACAAGGTGGCAACGCCCAGAGTGACTAGAACCAGGCCAGCCGCTTGAGCTTGGGGCAAAGTCTCTCGCAGGATACCCCAGGCTAGCAGCACAGTGAAAGCCGGACCCAGAGAGGCCACTAATGAAGCTGGAGCTGCCCCCACCATCCGAATGCCAACGTAGTAGGCTAGGTAGCTGCCTAAAGTCATCAATGCCAGTGCTAAGCACAAGGGCAATAGCGCCCAATTACTCCAATCCATCAATGGCAGACCGATACAGCTCAAGAGCAGCACAATACTGAAATTGAGCACCATCAGAGATACTGGATGGATTTTCGGGAAGCAGGTATCACTCAAAATCAGAGAGATTGCAAAGGTTACTCCAGAGACAATGGCAGCAGTTGAGCCAAGCGGATCAACCAGCTGGCCGCCTGCATAACCTAAGGTCAGGAAAACACCCACGTAAACGACAGGGATCGCCAGCAGTCGTAGCCAATTGATCCGGTCGCGAAACACGAGCCAGGCTAGCAAAGCTGTCACCGTTGGGTAGATAAAGAAAACTGTGGTTGCTGGTCCAGCCTGTAGAGTGCCAATCGCTAGATAGAGGCACAGCTGAGACACAAACAGGAAAACACCACTGCCAACAACTCGCCAACCCAGGCCACGATTAACCGGTGCAAACAACTGACCGACTTCAGGCCATCTGGGACGAAGACGCCCTGCAATCAGCCACAGGAGCGGCACTACAAATAACACTCTCAGGAACAGAATTTGCAGTGAGTTGCTGAAGGTCTGCTCAAGAGCGCCACTGCCCTGTGCTGTCAGACCAAACTGCACAAGCACGTTTTGTAGAGCTAACAGCAGCGACGAAAACAACACCAACACTAAGCCAGCTAGGCCGTTGCTAGAGCGTTTGCGCTCACGGGGGGGAGCTGGCGGCTTGGGCATATGCACCATCGCCGGATTAGATTCATGCACAGCGACCGGCACAGTAGGCTCCTGCGGACGCTGCATGGTTTCTTCCGGCGCGCTGTTACGGCTAACAGCTCTGGCTTCTGACACTGGTTCACTGCGCGATGGCAGGGTCTCGGTTGAGTTGATTGAATTGACTGAGCTGGGCCCCTCATTGGCTGCTTCTGGCCTGACCTCTTCAGGGGCAGAGCTGGGACCCGGACGTCGGGCTGTGCTGCTTTCCTGACGAAACTGCTCCCGCAGGCGACTGACCAGAGCGGCCAGAATGACCTCTGCCTGTTGCTCCTGCACATGCATGCGAGATAGTTGCTGAGAGAGCGAACTCTCGTAGCTATTGAGATCCTGCTGAAGCGTCGCGAAGGTCGCCTTCAAACTGGCATCCATGGACAGCAGCAGTTCATCGGTGCGGCGACTGTACTGGGCATGGAGACCCTCTGTGTTCACAGCCAGCCCTGCTCGTTCGGAGGAGGGGGTCAGAGTACCCGCCATCTGCGTGAGCTGCTGCTTGAGGGATTCATGCAGGCGGGCAGCGAGCAGTTGGGCTAATTGACGGGCCCATTGCTGCTGTTGAGCGGTCTGAGCCTGAGAAAGCAACTGAGCACTGCGGCCTTGAAGCGTAGCCTGCTCAGCCTTGAGCCGTTCGATAGTCGTGAGCAATTGCGTTTTCTCAGTCTGGAGCCGCTCTACATCGGCGAGCAGAGGAGTAACCAGACTTTGCTTGAGAGCTTGCAAGTCTGAGGCTAGCGAGCCTAGAGCCTTTTCAGTAGAGCCGTTAAGCTGACCCTCCCGGTGAGCAGAACCTGCTCGGGGGGGAGAAGCGCCGGCTGAATCGACCCGTTGACTTTGTGTACCCTGTTCATCAGTGGGACGCTGGTTTTCCAGTTCCGCCATTGTTCCTCCCAAAACTCACCGTATTTGCTGCTGCCCAGAGGTTGAAATCCCAGGCTGGCGTGTGGTTGATCCTCGTCAGCCTCACGGCATTCAGATGGTTTGTGTTTCAGCGCGACTTCAAAAGTCGAATCGACACTGATGTCTTGCCATATTACAGAAGTCGTGTAACTTGAGTGAATTTTGCAGGCAAATGAGCATTAAAATTGAGCGCTTCTCCGTTTTGCACTTGCAAGCTAGGTAACGGAGTGTGCTTCAGGTTGATGCCCAAACCTCACGTTTGTGGAGCAGTTGCGGCTGAATCAGAAGCAGGCGCTGTAGTTTTTCTGAACTCTGTGATCGCTTGCCGTAGCTGGCCTCCTTCAGCTGCTAGCAAGGCTTCAGCCTCTCTTGGGTCGAGGCCAGTCCAATGCATGAGTAGGGCCAATTTGACTTTGCGTCCTGCTCGCTCTAGCAACTGCTCTGCCTGATCGCGCTCCAGCTCAGTGAGTTCTGTAAGAATGCGCAGGGCCCGGTCGTGAAGCTTGCTGTTAGTCACAGCCACATCGACCATCCGATTGCCGTAGACCTTGCCCAGTCGAACCATGACTCCAGTCGAGAGCAAGTTCAAGGCCAGCTTGGTAACGGTTCCCGCTTTGAGTCGGGTTGAACCGGCTAGGATTTCTGGCCCCACCAACAGACGGACTTCTAAGTCTGCCTCGCTGGCTACCTGCTCTACAGGCACACAGGCAACGAAAATTGTCTTAGCGCCACGTTGGCGAGCAGCCCGGATGGCACCTTGAACATAGGCAGTAGTGCCCCCCGCCGTGATCCCCACCACGACATCATGCTGAGAGATTTGACGTTGTGTGATCGCTTGAGCCCCATCTTCAGCGCTATCTTCGAGCGCTTCTGAACTACGCACCAAGGCAGCAGATCCACCCGCAATGATCGCCTGAACCAGGTCGGGATCGGTGCAAAAAGTGGGTGGGCATTCAGCGGCATCCAACACGCCCAAGCGGCCACTAGTGCCTGCTCCCACATAAAATAGCCGTCCCCCTTTGGCTAAGGCTGCGGCTGTCAGGTCAATCGCTGTAGCCAACGACTCACGGGCTGTGGCGATCGCGCTCAAGACTTTGGCGTCTTCTTGATTGAACAGATCAACCAGTTCTAAGTTGGAGAGTTGATCGAGGTTCAGAGAGTTGGGGTTGACCTGTTCAGTGAGAAGATGGCCGCGCTGCATAACGAAGTCCTAAGTGATTTTTAGCTATCTGTATTTTCAAAAGCAGGCGGACGATTTTCTAGATTCCTCGACAGTTTTTAGAGAATTTGAATTCTAGAGGATTTGACGGACTGGAGCAGCTAGAACCTTAAGCGGAGGTTGGTATGGCCCTTAAAACCTGGCCGCTGAGAGCTTGCCCCTTGTGCTGTTGCGCGGCCTCAACCAACCCTTGAAACAGACGCCGCTGTAGGGGATCATCCGCCGATAGCTCTGGATGCCATTGCACTGCCGTTGCCCAGGGGTGGCTGATGTGCTCAAGCGCTTCGATTACCCCATCAGCAGCATGGGCAACGGCTCGCCAGCCTGAGGGCACCGTGTGGATGGCTTGGTGGTGCCAGGAAACAACGCTCACCTCGGTTTGCCCCATCAACTCAGCCAGGCGGCTGTCCGACACCAGCTGTACCGAATGGGCGATGGGTCGCCGGGGGTTCTCCTTACGATGCAGCACCGCCGTGCCAAACACATCTGGAACGTGAGGGAGCAATTTACTCCCAGCCGCAACACTCAGAATTTGCAAACCTCGGCAAATGCCTAGCACCGGCAGGTTGGCTACCAAGGCCGAGCGCGCCAGCGTAAGCTCAGAGGCATCGCGCTCCGGATCCATGCCGTAAAGCGTGGGGTGATACTGTCCGCCGTACGCCTCTGGCTCGATGTCGCCCCCACCCGCCAGCACCAGGCCATTGAGCAGAGGCAACCATTGGGCTGGCTCAGTTTCCCCTGGCGGTAGTAGCACCGCTACACCTCCCGCTGCCCGAATGGCATCGACATAGGCTCCCGGCAGATAAAAATCTCCGACGTCGTTGCGGCAGTAAGTTGTTAGACCAATGATCGGTGCTGGAGTCATAACCTCAAATTTGCAGCAAATTGTCACCCTGCTCAGGCAGGCTAACGTAAACTCAGCGCTTCCCAGCGCCAACTTGGGACGGCTCAGTTTGGCGAAGTTTTTGCGAATAGAACGAAGCCGACTCAGCGCCGTTTGCGCATTCATGAGCAAACTGAATGAGATGATGGCCGACCAAACCAACATGGATTAGGCTCTCGATATTGCCTGTTTTGAATGCTGGTTTGGCTATCTTCCAAAAGGTTTCGCGGTACTTACCAAATAGGCCGACGCGCAGCAGGATATTTGACAGAATGGTCAAGCCTCGACGGATATTAGCCCAAGAGGTGCGCGCAGGGCTATTAGGAACTTCAATTCGATTGGGGTAAGTATGCTCCATATTGTAGGCAAAGCGCTCGTACAAAAACTCCGGCTCGTAGGCCGTTGTAATGCAGCGCTGCCACATACCAATCACCTGTTCATAAGGCAGCAAGAACTCAACATTCGATTCCCGGCCCTCATCTGAAACCAGGCGCCCCTCCAACTCCAACCTGCGCCACAAAGGCGTGCGAGGTAGAGCCTGAAGCACATTGATCGTCAGCATGGGAATTTGGGACAGCCGGATAAATTCCAGAATGTGATCAGCGGTTTCTGGTGTATCCGTGTCTAGCCCTACAATGATGCCTGAGACCACTTCCATGCCGTAGCGATTCAGCGTTTTAATCGCTTCTAGGATTGGCATGCTCAAGTTGTGATCTTTAGAAATCGAGCGCAACGCGTCTGGCTCTGGTGTCTCAATGCCGCAGAATACAGTGCAGAAGTAAGCCTCCCGCATCATCTCCAACAACTTGGGACTCTGAGCCAGATTTAATGTCGCTTCACAAGCGAATTGAATGGGGTAACCATTGCGCTTTTGCCAGTCAATCAAGTGAGGCAACAGCTTCATCACAGCTCGACGATCACCAACAAAGTTATCGTCGACGAAGTACACAGCTCCTGGGTTACCAGAGGCGAGCATTGCATCCAGCTCAGCACAGACTTGCTCTGGCGTTTTTAGTCGCGGATTGCGACCGTAAAGCTCAGGAATATCGCAGAACTCACAGCGGTAGGGACAGCCGCTGGAGAACTGCACGTTAGCCAAGAAATACTGACTGAGATTGAGCAGATGATAGGCCGGAACGGGGAACTCACTCAATGGCAATCGCTCTTTAGTTTCAAAGCGAATTTGCGCTTTGGGTCGCTCGTTGTTCAAGTCCAGATATTCAATCATCCGGTCGGTCGCATCGCCCAATTCGCCTAAGTGCACTAAATCGAAATCAGGATAATATTCCGGGCAACCGGATACTGAAGGCCCACCGACGGCTGTAATTTTGCCGTGACGATGAGCCAACTCATTAATCTGGTTAATTTGAGGTCGCTGGATGTGCATGCCACTGACAATGACCGCATCTGCCCAGCGATAATCAGCCTGAGTAGCAGGACGCACATTTTCATCTACAAAGCGAACTTCCCATTCCTGAGGCAGATAAGCCGCCACAATCAAAATACCTTGCGGTGGCATAAAAGCCCGAACGCTTCCCATCAGGGGATAGGCGTGGTGAAAGGTGCCAAAGGAGCGACTGTATTTGGGAAAAATACAGAGAATTCGCCGCTGGTTGCGTGGGACATAACGGATGCGACCAGAGGTGCTCTCAGGAACTGGCTGTTCAAACGCCTTTAGGTCAGCAGTCATTCAGGCTATACCCCTATACAACGCGGATTTTGCTGATTTTGATGACACTTTAGGGTGTTCAAATTCTGAGCGCAAGGTTCCAATCCTTAAATACGCCCACTGCACTCGGCTGTAGCCTGCCCACGGGAAGCACAAGATTGTTCCCAGTGTTCTTGTGCGGCTGCATTACCGTAGAGCTGCCGGGGGCCAACAACCTGTAGTGGCTCCTTGGCCGAAATCGGTAGATTCAAGTCAAGTGGGTCTTGGGGATCGTTGGGCTGGCGCAGAAAATCAGTCACAAACACCACCGGGCGAGTGCTGTCCCAGAATTCTTGCAACTGGCGACGATTGGTTGCATAAGCAGGCGCGGGTCCAGGAAACACTGGAGGCAGACGATTAACGCCCCCATCCGTCAGTACCATCACAGTGCGATAGGCTGTCTCCGCCCTGCCTCTGGCCCAGCCAGGCGGTAAGGGAGCTGTCCTCGTGGCACCGGGCACTTCTGCAAGAGGGTGACCGCCTCGGCGATCCAGGTAGTAACTCATGGCTCCCGCCGCTCCCAGTTCTCGCGATCCTTCAAATACCCAGAGAGTTTCGAGACCTAGGCGGGGATCGGCTGCGGCAATTAGCTGACGCGACGAGCGTACAGCCTCAGTTGTGGCAAATCCATTTGCGACGGTTGCCCAAACCAGCGATAGCCCAAGGCATAGGCCCACTAAGGCACGATAGGGCCATCTCGCGAGTAGCAGCACTCCTGCAACTAACCAGCTCGCCCCTAAGGCCAGCAACAGAAAAGCGGCAGTAAAGTGCAAACCCGCAATGTTTGCCAGCTCAGGCAAGTTCACTACTAACCGGGGCAACCAAAAGGCACCTGTACCTACCACTAACCCCAGCAACGCGAAAACCCAACCCAGACTGCGCTGGCCTTGTCGCTGCCCTGGTTCTCGACAACGCGACCACCAGCCTGCACATAAGAGGATGACCGGAGGGAGAGCCGGTAGGCTGTAGTACACCAATCGCGAGGACATTGGCAGGAACAAGAGCAGTGGCGCTGCAGCCGCAATCGTTAATAGCAACATCCCCTCACTGCGGCGGCGCTGTGACCAGGTAGCCTCGGGACTGCGTCCCTGCTGCCAGTCCTGCCAAGCTGAACTCAAGGCCTGGGGGAGGAGCAGCGTCCAAGGAATTCCCCAAATGCCAGCAACGGCTAAGTAACCCAAGGCGCTAACCTTTGACACGGCATAGTCCGGAGGCCAGCGGACATCTGCGATGCGGCTCAGGTTCTCATTCAGCAAAAAATACTTTAGAAAGCCGGGATTAGCTCGCTCAACGGCGACCACCCAGGGCAGAATCACAGCCAGGATGACGCCAGCGCCTAGGACCAGCCGCGCCTTTTGAAAACTTGCGAAGCTGCGTCGGTTCAGGGCTAGACCCACCCAGCTCAGCACTGGGAAAAATAAGCCGACAGGACCTTTGGTGAGGATGCACAATCCCAAGAGGCCATACAGAGCTAAGCAGTAGCGCCAACGGCGAGGTTCCCAGAGAAATCGCCACAGGCAGTAGTAGCTCGCTAGCAGCAAGCTCGCCAACAGAACGTCGATCAGAATTTGGTGAGTGAATAGGAACCAGCCTGCAGCCATACACAACATGGCTGCAGCCATGCGTCCGGCGGTGGGGTTCCATAACTCCCGTGCCCATTTCCAGGCCACCACAGCACCCAGCCAGCCAGCCAGAGCGACAGGTAAGCGAGCTGCGAACTCATTGAATCCGAATAGTTTGGTACTGGTCGCGATTAGCCAATACAAAAGTGGTGGTTTGTTTAGATAGGGAGCACCGTTGAGGGTGGGCGTTACCCAATCATTACGCAGGAGCATCTCGCGGGCTACGCCAGCAAAGTGGCCTTCGTGCGGCTCGTAAAAACCATAGCCGCCTAAACCACAAGTCAATACAAGCAATCCTAAGACTAGTACAGCAATATCAGCCCAGCCCACGCCAAGGCGCACTGGAGCAGTCTTCCATCTCTCACTCATCACAACACACCAGGGGTCTGTTCCCGTAACTCTATCCAGACAGCCGTTTTTCCACTGTATCGGCTGCTGTTGATCAATGCTCCCTCCCTGGTGTAAGACAGCGACATGTGTGCATCATCACTAAATGCACGAGAGTGTGAGCTGCTGTTGACAGGACCCTGCCCTGTTACTTGCCCTTACTCACCACCTTGCTCACCATTAAACGGAACCTGACACACAGGTTAACTATCCGGCTCAGACGTTGAGCTGGCTAACTAGAAATACAAAGCGGCATGCTCAAAGTCAATTTTGCGGGTGATAGCTGTTAAACCGGCTACATCTTGTTCAAGAAATCCTTTAACAACATTGCTACCTGTACCTCCAGCCACACCGATTAGCAGAACCTTGCTGACGTTTGTCTTGGTGTTCTGGGGTGTTTCTGGGAAATACTGCACGCTGGATGCTCCTAAACTGACTGAACAGAGACAATCCTTCGAATTCAGCTAACAACCCTCAGCTTCATTTCTACATCGGTTAGATTCACATACATTCGTCTGCTCAATCTTTTATCTAGTCCATTAATTCAACATCTTCTAGCAAAACTTTGGCGACTTCTGGAAAGTGCTGTCGCATGCAATCATTGCAAACGCCATGAGTAAAATCCACGTCCGAATGCTGCTTTATAAACTTCTCAACCGTTGACCAGCATCCTTGGTCATTGCGGATTCCTTTGCAGTATGAACATATAGGGACCAGCCCTTCTATCAGTTTTATCTTTTCGAGGGCTTCAGCGAGACTTGAAGAGACCCGTCGAAACTCCAATTGGGTGACAACCTGGCGCGCAATGGCCTCCAATGCTGTCCGCTGAGCCTCAGACAGATCTCTTGGTTTTCGATCGATGACACAGAGGGAACCTATGACATATCCTTCGGGCGTGATCAGGGGTGCCCCCGCATAAAAGCGAATCCCCGGAGCGGATTTGACGAGAGGATTGTCTAAAAACCGTTCGTCGCACAAAGCATCGTTGACCACCATTGTTTGATCGCTGAGGATGGTGTGCCCACAAAACGAAATATTTCGAGAGGTTTCATTAACTTCTAAGCCTAGTTGCGACTTAAACCACTGGCGTTCTGCGTCAACAAGGCTGATGAGGGCTATGGGAACCTCACAGATGAAAGAGGCTAGCGCGGTGAAGTCATCATAGGCCTGCTCTGAGGGCGTATCTAGTATCCTGTACTGTCTAAGTGCTTCAAGTCTAGCGGCTTCTTGTTCGGGCTTTCTTGCTTCCATATCACGTGTCTCTTTTTGCTCAGCGCAAAGGTCGGCAGTCGCAAGCCACTTTTCACGACAATAACCTGCTGAGGCTGGAAACGAAGCCAAAGTTTGACAGTGCTTAATATGAGTAGCCAGGCAATTTCACACTCTCCACCGGCCTTGAGTTAACCTTCAACTCAATCGAAAGCTGACAATGTCTTGCCCAAAAATTAGTGTTGCAACTTCAGGTTCAGGTCCCACTGAACTCGGTCTGTCACACATGAGGTGTGACCAGTAGCAGACGTTGCGAAACTATCTAGCAGAGCGCAGGCAAAGCGCAGCGTCTAGCAGATCGGCACCCGAGGAAGCCAATGCTTTAGACACTTCAACCGAAACCGCAATCCAGCGCGTCTCTCCTCGTACTAGACCTTAGGAGTAGGTCCTAAGACATGCTTGGAGTATAAGATTTTTCTCTACTTCCAGTTTTAGCCTGCTGGCAGTTTTGAGTTGTCATCGTTGTCTTTCAGCGTTAACGCTTGGTTAAATGCTGTTCGCTCAATACTATCCCTACGAGGGTGGTTAACCGGTGATTTTTTAGCTAATTAGAACCTTATCCCTGGTTTTATTCTTCGTCTTTTCCAGTTGGGAATCCTCTCTACATCTACTGCTTACAACCACCAGCTTAATCTCTCTCTTTTAGCGGATTATGCACTTTGAAGCAATCGTTACGGTTGTGATATCAGCAACAGCTCAGATGGTTGCGACGCTTTGTAACGAATAATTTAACAAACCAGAGGGAAAAAGTATGACGGACAATACGATGGATCTTAGTAAGCAGGATCTCAGTCAACAGCATCAAGATTTATCTTCCTCAGAGCAGAGCCAAGGGCGCGACCCGGTCCAAACTGTTGCAACAGGGCTTGGGGTTGTAAGCGGAGGCTTGGCAGGAGCACTCATCGGTCGGCTAGTAGGCGGACGCTGGGGCGCTGCTGTGGGTGCAGTCGTTGGTGGTGTAGCGGGTGCTAACACTGGACGTGAAGCGGCTGAAGGAGTTGACCGGAAGCTTGAAAGTGTAGTCGATACTGTGAAGCAGACAGTTGAGGACATCAAGCCCTCTGTTATTGGCACAGTCGATGCTGTGAAGCACAATATCGAAGCGGCTCAACCCTCTGTGACTGGGGTGATTGATTCGGTCAAACAGACAATTGATGAAACTCGGCCCTCGGTAACCCACGCACTTGACGCCGTAACGCCCTCTGTTACCCATGCGATCGATGCAGTAGCAGAGACGATTGATGAAGCCCGTCCCTCAGTGGTAGGAACGGCAGATGCGGTAAGAGCAACGGTTGAAGATGCTCGGCCTGCTGTGAACGAAGCAGTTCACAAGACCTCCGAAAGCATTCAATCCTCGGCATCTAGCATTGCAGGTTCAGTGCAAGGTGCAGCTCAGTCTGTTCAGAGTGCAGCGCAAGATGCTCAACCCAAAATGACGCAAGCTCTGGAAAGTGTGTCTAACAATGTTCAGTCGTCGGTGTCAAAGGTAGCAGATTCCGTGCAAGGTGCTGCACAGAATGCGCTCTCATCTGCGACCAGTGGTACTTCAACTAGTGGTACTGGAACAACGATAGACGCTAGCCCGATGACCTTCTCCGATCAGGCAGATACTTCGCTGCAACCGGCTGCTCAAACGAGTTCAACCAATGTAGTGACGATTAGCCCAGTCACTGACCAGGCTAATATTCAATTAGTTCAAAACGAATTCAATCGCGGCTTGCTGCTCAGCAGTGAAGGGGATCTCCCTGGAGCTGAATCTGCATTCGAGCAAGTTGTCAGCATGGCACCGGATTCTCCCGAAGCGCACTTCAACTTGGGTGTTGTACTGTTGCAGCAAGGAAGAGAGATGGAAGGCATTGCCTACATCCGACAAGCGCGGGATCTTTCTTTTCTGCAAGGTGATGTTGAGGCATCAGCAAATCTCGACCTCATCCTACAGCAGATCGGCGCTATCGGTTAACAGCTTGGGGGCTAAGCCCCCACACTTTTGCTGTTACGCTTGTCTCCGGTTATCAGAGTTACAACGTGTCTGTTAGATAGAGTTTGGCGCATCTTGTAGGATGCGCCAAATTTTGTTTTTAAATACTTGCTATCTGCAATCTGTTGCAGCTTCTTGCTGTTACTATTCATCCGCCACTGACTGAAAATGGGGCATGAGCTTATGTTGACCTCAGCGGCTTTCGTCTTTTCACTAAAGTTATGGAGTTTAAAGCTGTAAACTATGGAGCAGCTAGCCTGAAAAATTTAAACTACAAGATTAGGACAAATTTGGGAGCCAGCCTGAGCCTTTAGTGTCAATCTAGAGAAAACCTAATAGTTCCTAAAGATATTCTGAGCAAGTGCTACCTATCCTCTAGTAGGAAAAAGCCTTATTATTTACCTCGATTGAGAAACTATTAGTGCCTTAGATTGTCCTGCGATCCAAAACAAGCTGGTTGACTAATGCAAGGTCCAATTTTCACGTTCACTCTGCTGCTGCTGGTCATTCTGGTGGTACCACCACTATTTGAGCGGTTGCGTCTGCCTGGACTTGTCGGCTTATTGATTGCTGGAATTGTGTTGGGGCAAAGCGGGTTGCAATGGTTGGATGCCAAATCCGAGACCATGCAATTGCTATCAGGCATCGGCAAGGTCTACCTGATGTTTGTGGCAGGTTTGGAAATCGACCTCAAACAGTTCCACAAAACCCGCAATCGCTCCTTGGGTTTTGGTTTTCTCACGTTTATTGTCCCAATGATCATGGGCACTACGGTCGGGCGACTGTTTGACTTTGGCTGGAATGCCTCTGTGCTGATTGGGTCTTTGCTCGCTTCCCACACCCTGCTGGCTTACCCGATCGTGAGCCGTCTGGGAGTCGTTTCTAATGAAGCTGTGATGGTGACGATCGGTGCCACCATTATTACCGACACGGCAGCACTACTGGTGTTGGCCGTGTGTGTTGGAATTCATTTAGGCTCCTTTACTGCCCTGAGCTTTGCGACGCTAATAGTTGGCCTAGCGCTCTATTCAGTGTTGGTGTTAGTAGGTTTTGACTGGGCAGGTAAGGAGTTTTTTCGGCGTTCTGGTGATGCTGAAGGCAATCAGTTTCTGTTCATCCTACTGGCGCTGTTTCTGGCATCAGTTGGAGCGCAGGTCATCGGAGTAGAGCAAATTGTTGGGGCTTTCCTGGCAGGGTTAGCAGTTAATGATGTCCTAGGTAATAGTCCTGTAAAAGAAAAGGTAGAGTTTGTTGGCAGCGTGCTGTTTATCCCCTGCTTCTTTATAGATATGGGGCTGCTGATCAACCTACCTGCCTTCCTTGAAACCTTAGGTGCTATCTGGCTCACTGCGGCGATTGTCGGTGGACTGATCAGTAGCAAGTTCATCGCGGCCCTTCTGTCTAAGTGGCTCTATCACTACAAATTTCCAGAGTTAATGACGATGTGGTCTTTGTCCCTACCGCAAGTAGCTGCAACCCTGACCGCTACGCTGGTAGGATATCAGACCCTCAATGCGGCAGGAGAACGGCTGATTGGAGAAGGGGTGCTCAATAGCGTCATTGTGCTGATGGTGGTGACCTCCGTTCTCGGCCCCTTGATCACAGCTCGATTTGCTCCCCAGCTGACGATTCCAACAACTGCTCTTGAGTCCTTGTCAGCGCCCTGGTTCACGCATACCCCGCTTTCAGACAGCAAGGAAACCAATAGGCCCTTCACGATTGTGGTTCCTACTTACAATCCCAAAACCCAGCAGTATCTCATTGAAATGGCAGCGTTGTTAGCGCGTCACGAGTCAGGGCGGATTATTCCTGTGGCGATTGTCAAAGCGCCTGTTTACATGGATCATCCTCAGCTAGAATCCCTTCTGGAACGTAACCATAAACGACTGCAAGCTACGATCGCAATTGGGCAGGAGTTTAACGTAGAAACCCAGGCAGCCATTCGGATTGATGATGATGTGGCAACTGGAATTAGCCGAGTTAGTCGAGAACACAATGCCAATTTAATTGTGATGGGCTGGTCTCGCACGACAGGATTTCGAGCCCGCCTGTTTGGCAATGTCATTGATAGTGTCATTTGTGCTGCTCATTGTCCGGTTGCCGTAACCCGTTTATTAATCAGCCCCACAGCAATTCAAAGCATTCTGGTTCTCGTCAATGATTTCACTTCAGAAACCTTACGCACCATTCGCTTTGCCCAAATTTTGGCAGATGCAAACCAGGCAACTGTAGTCCTATTTCATGTGAGCAATCCTCAGATGTCTACAGCCCAATCATCTGAGTTCTCAGCTCGGTTATCTGCAATTGCTGCGAACCGTGAGCTGAAGATCAGGACAACTATTGAAACCGTTCACAGCAGCGACATCGCAGGAGCAGTTCTGCAGGCGGCAGAAGATGTTGACTTGGTGATGTTGCATACTGTTCGCTATCGGACTGCAGGAGGACTAGCGGTGAGTGAGGTGACCACCCACATTGTTCAATCTCTAAATTGTTCTCTGATCCTGTTAGGAGAACCCCAAGCTTGAAGGGGACTCTAACTACGACGTCTATGAGCCTTACAGGAAACGCTCAGGAAGTCGTTATGGAAAACGCGTCAGTCGTGGAGTTTCTGACAGACGAACAGCGTTGGCAAGCGCTTGTGCAACGAGATCCATAGGCAGATGGTGCCTTTGTGTATGCAGTTAAGACCGCTGGCATCTATTGTAGTCTAGGCATTAGCTGAAAACTCATCCCTTTAAGCTCTCCCAACCATTGACGAACTGCGCTAAGAACTAACTCAGGTTGGTCTAGCGGGATAGGTATTGAAAAATGCTTGCACTGCCAGATATTTTTAAATCTCTTGCTCGATTTCCTCAAGGACGGGCGACAACTTGAGTTTTCTGATGAAGCGCAGCGTACACATTTAAGTTGAGCGGTTTGTTAGGGGTTGTGATGCTCATTCTTGAGCAATGCCTGTAGAGGATTCAGAAATTCCTCCAGTTCATCCCACTGCGACTCTAAAGCTTGGCGGGCAGATGTTTCGGCAACAATTTCCAGTCTTATGCCGTCTGGATCCTCGAAAAATATAGCGTAGTATTCAGGATGGTATTCGGGATACCGTTTGGGTGGGCTTACCTCGATTCCCACTGCTCTGAGCTTCTCAAAGCATGAGTCTATTTCGGTCATTGTCTCTACCTGAAAGCAGAGGTGATGCAAGCCGGGAGTATAGGGATCGTGTTTTTGTCCTGTCTTTGCGGGCCGAATTGTCAACTGAAACTGTGGACCTAAGTAATGGGCGTGCGGTTCACCAGCAATAGCTTTATCACCCTTGTGTTGCTCGAGTTCCTGCATAACCAGGTCGTAGAATGTCTCAGAGCGGGAAAAATCGGAAACCGAGAGGTAAATGTGGTCGATTCTTTTTAGCATCTCGTAGTGTAATCACTCAACAATGGCCAAGTTCAGGTGCAGGCAGTAAAGCTAAATAAAGCTAACTGTCAATTGCCGCGCCTTGTTGAGCCGATTCGGTGCAGCTTTGGCACAGGTATATCCCTTGAGGCATCCTCACCTTACCCAGAGGCAATTGCCCCCAACTCGTAAGCCCTCATAAGTCATAGACACCACCGCGCTCTAGGGCACGGCGGTAGGCCGGACGTTGATGAATGCGATCCAGGAATGCCATAAGCTTAGGCCGACTCGCGTTTAGTCCTGCCCTTCCCGTAGCCGCCTCTAGCGGGAAGCTCATCTGGATATCGGCGGCAGTAAATTCATGGCCTGCAAACCATTCGCTTTTGCCAATCTCCGCCTCTAGGTAATCTAGGTGCAGCGCAATTTGAGGTCCAGTAAATGAGCTTTTCGTGCGAGTTACAATCGCTCGGGCAATCGGACGCGCAAAAAAGGGCATTGGCTGTTGCTCGATTCGGTCGAAGACAAGCTTGAGCAGCAGCGGCGGCATCACTGAGCCTTCTGCATAATGTAGCCAGTAGGTGTAACGCAACCGCTCCGGTGTGCCCGGAGTCGGAACCAAGCGTCCGTTACCGTAGCGTTCGACCAGATACTCAACAATAGCTCCGGATTCCGCCAGGGTTAATCCAGCATCGGTAATCACCGGCGACTTACCGAGTGGATGCACCTCGCGCAGTGATGTCGGTGCCAGCATGGTTTGTGGGTCGCGCTCGTAGTGCTTGATTTCGTATTCCAACCCGAGTTCTTCTAGCAACCAGAGCACCCGTTGGGAGCGGGAGTTATTCAAGTGGTGGACGGTGATCATCGGATTATTCTCTTAGCTAAGAGTTCAATGTAGTTACAAGGGCAACACTACTGTATCTTGGCAGTCGTCTGGGAATAATTCTCACGATCCTTTGCAAAAGCCACCGGCAATTGGCCGCATGAAGAGGTGTCTTTGCTATCGTGATTAGCCTGTAAAACCAAGTTGTTAGGCAAAAGCAAAAACTCAAAGCTCTCTTGTCATAAAGACGCTATACGGATCTTCAACATAATCTGCAAAAGGTTGGCAATAGGTAAAGCCAAAATTAGCGTAGAGTTTACGAGCAGGCTCGAAAGCTTCCATTGATCCCGTTTCTAAACTTAACCGTCTGTAACCGCGCCGCCTAGCTTCTTCAAGTATGTACTTAAGAAGATTGGTCGCAACGCCTTTTCTAAGGTGCAGCGAAGATGTCCGCATAGATTTGATTTCGCCATGTTGAGCATCCAGTTCTTTGATTGCTCCACAGCCGAGTAGCTCCCCATTTTCCCACACAGTCCAGAATGTAATTTCCGGTTTGCGTAATGCTTCAATATCCAAGGCATGCACACTCTCAGGCGGCGAGTGTAGAGCCGCACTCTGAAGATGTTCTTGCAACAGTTCGTATATCTCGGGACCGCTTAAATCGTCTATTTTAATATTCATAAGAAGCTCCGTTTACCAGGTGGCGATTTTTCCTTGCACAACGCCTAACAACCCAGTTGAGCAACGGCAAGTAACCTAGAATACAGGGGAGAAACCTCAAAGCACCATTCCAAAGACTTGTTAGCAGCGTTGTCTAGCAATCACCCCCGAGACCTCTCGGCGCCCTGCGCTCCTACAGAACCACAATTTTACCTAAGCTCTTCCTCACGGTTGTACGAACATGTGTACAAACATGAGTAAAAACTATTACAATCACGTTGCTAAACAACCCGTTAATTAGAAATCTGGCGCTGGGATTGTCATACCTGCCAAGATATTTTTCAGTTTCTCTGAGTGCAAAAAGGCAAGATATTGAGTTGTGAACGGTGGAGGCATCAGCTCCAATAAGGTCTGATTTTCAACCCAAAACTCCATTACTTCAAAAAAACCTCCTGCGCTAACCCGTACAGTGCGCCAGCCCTCACGCGCAGCCACCGCTCGAATTTTGGCTTCGCTAACAGCAACTGAAAGATTAAAATGAGTGACGCTATAGCCAGAGGAACGAGAATGGTTCACCGAATAGCAAAAGGACTCATCTCCTGAACCCGGCTGCAACTCCAAACCCTGTGGGGAAATCTCAATCAAAGTTCCGTATACATCCTCGGTAAAAACAACGTAGCTGCCTGGATTTTTTGAAAAAGGAGCCACAGTCCCCTGCAACAATTCAGCTAGAACCTGAGCGACATGAAGCGGATTATTTGCCGCCATTGAAAAGTGATGAATCATGATGAAAACAAACTCCCAAATAAAAGAAACAGAGATTTTATGGGCATCACAAAGCAGAACAAACAGTTCTGCTCAAAGACCAATAATCCGTTACTGATAAGTCTTATGATGTGCAACCTTGAGGGCTTATGCATTCAAAGTTTTTCAGAAAGCACATCAATTGCCTGAAAGCCTTCCAAAACAAGCGTTTCAGAGTTTTTGCCAGTCAACATAAACTGAGCTGCTAACGATGCGATTGAGCGGCTGTAAATAACCTTTACCTACACAGGAAATATTAGTCAATCCACGCCAGCCAAATTACTAGAGCGATCATTGCGTTTAAGACTAAGCTTTAATATGCAAAGCTTGTCTTAGCTTGGCTATTACCCTTGAGGGTACTTTTCTGAAATTTGCGGTTGCCTCACGACCTTTAAAGCGTTGCCTCATCTATAAGCTCACGCCAACCCAACCTCGAACACCAGCAGAGGAACTTCGGCTACGTCTCCTCCAAACGCTCAACGGCACAACGATTAGGCTCAGGCACGTGGGACCGGTGCACTGAACCTGATCGACTGAAAGCATGCCCAGCCCCATGTTGTCGCCTGTAGCGCCCTGGTTAGGGCGATAGCGGCATAAAAGGCCACAACCTACAGGCACCCTTCCACATACTGAATGCTAGGGCCTCCCGCACGGACGTGGGTTGCGCGGGCATCTGAACCCACCTCATAGACAATTCCGCGAGCATTGGGCTCGGTCGGAGCCGTGCTCCAGATGGTGATGTATTCAGCAGGAGGCGGGACATACTTGTGCGGAGTGACTACAGCCTTGCCTGCATAGGCAGCCTTGATTGCTGAGGCCGAGTCAGCGACGCCGAAGCCTGCCTCAGTCTTTATGGGTGAGCCGTTGATTAGGGAGATCCGGGTAAGCCGTCCCTGCTCGATCATCACAAGCATGCCTACCGGCGCACGGCTCGGGCGAAACTCGTCGCACTGCTCCGGATCCGGTCCCCCGACTGCATCGGGGTTGGCATCTTCACCCAATGCCGCAACTACCTCCTCACGCGTCATGCCAACGCGAAGTGGCCCCCAACCATCTGCGGTCAGGGGTGTCGAAGCACTCGATTCGGAAGGCTGAGCGGCATCCGGTGACGCAGTCGTGCTTTGGCAGGAGCAGAGACAAAGCGCAGCCGTGATGCAGAATAATAACCGGCTTAATACCATGGCAGATCGAATGAGAGAGGCCTAACGATGTAATGGGCAGACAGCTCTGCCTAAGATCCTGTAGCAAGTAGATAAGCAGAATAATTCAGTTTGGCATAAGGCTTTAAATTCAGTGCTTAAGTCGATCGTTCCGCTTAGTACGCTGCCTGAAGTGGATGGGCCGGATGTTTTCGCATATCTTCAGACTCCTATGTGGATGATTAGATGTACTACTGAACACACCGTACATCGTTTTCGTTCAACTTTCATGCAGTAGCGTCTGAAGAAACTGCTAGAGCAAGTGCAAGACGCGGTTCGACTGAAGCCCTACGCCTACCACACGGAGGAAAGCTACATTACTTAAATTCGACGTGGATCCGTTCGACAGCGAACAATTATTGTTCAGCTGTGTGGTGTGGCTCACTGTTCGCGAAACAATTGCCACCATTCGGCCTGAAACTGCTCTTGGGCTTCAACGCTTACAGGTTCTACATCATCACCTGTTTTGAAAATGTCTACGGTTGGACGCAGTAGCTGACCATCTTCGCTCACCCGATAAGCCTTACGGCCCAAAGCCATATCAGCTGCCATTCCCGTTAATATGATCCTCCGGCTGGCTCTGTAGCACATGGGTAGAAGACCGTGCAAAGCAAGTTTCTCTTGAACCCTTTTGAAAGACTCGAAGAAATGACAAGCTGTTTCTTCAATGACACCACCGGCCCACTGCAACTTGATACGACATTTAGTGCGACGACCAGTCACTTCGGTCCAATCACGACAACCCAATTCAACTGCTGCTGGAAGCAAATGACCCTCTGCATCCCTCAGCGAGATTTGGTATTGGCCAACAGCTTTTTCTGGAACTTCAGACATTTAACGCTCTAAGTAAAGCATCATTACACTTGCAGCTTCTGAACTATTAACATCAGCGCTAACAGGTAGGCTGCATGAACTGTACCAATCACTTAAGCAGACGAACGGTTAGCACACCAGCAGCAGGCAATCTTGAAACACAGCTAACAGATACCAGTCCGTCCGGTGCAGGCAATGGTTCTTATCTGAACTCATCATTCCTGCCGTTGGCTATAGCTGATTCTAAGTTTAGAACTTGGCAAATAATCTGGCTGTATTATTGCAACATGGTTGCTGGGCTGCGCCTATGCAAACAACGGTGTAGTATCTGTGTAGAATCTAACCGAGGTCACCAACCCCTCCTCATTGCGATCAGTAAAAGCAACGGCTCGAATGGCAACCGTCTTTTCATCATTGCGTTTGTAATGATTCAGTGCCTCAAGCACGAAGCATGAGTCGCTACCGTAGATATTTAACAAGTCGTGTTCCAGACTGGCGAAGGTCGTCCAATACCCAGCAAGTCCCTGCATCACAACCTCTTTGCCTTTCATTGCAGGGTCGTTGTTTGATTGTACGGAGCAATCCGGCGCTAAAAATCTGCCATATGCTTCAATATCTAAAGTGTCTAACGCCTTTAAATACTGCAGATACCACTCATATGCTTTGGAAGAAAGTTGATTGATCCTTAGGTTTTCGGTTTTCACCTGTCACTCCTCTCTACGGCTCAAAGATGTGCTCAGGTTATCTCACTTCTCAAGGACGTGCCCGCAACTTCAACTTAATTTCTCTATTTCTGCTGCCTGATCGATAACTTCCAAAACATTACCTGGGCAATGTCTTCCAAACAACCTAATCCTGAGCACTAGCAAATCAGTTTCAAACCATTGCGTCTGAGCATAAACAGTTGATGGGTTAGCAGTACACTTCATACAATTAATGTCGCTACAAACTGCAACCCAAAGAAGGTACTACACTTCTCACAATGCAAACTAACTCACGACCAGCATTGATGTACTGCCCTTATCAAAGAAAGAAGCCGCCCAACGTTTGAGCTAGCCGAACGGAGATAACTTTTGCAACTCAACCAATAGTCTAGGCTCTGTTCCAATACAATGCCTTGTTATGATTGCACAGGGACCAAGATTGTCATTGGGTCAATGGATTTCTATTCTGCGCTACTGAGCTTATGGTCTTTTCAATCCTCTTCAACCTGGTCTCTGGACGCTTTGCACTATCAATCCAAAAGAGAATATTCTTCTTTGCTGAATTACTGAACGACTCAAAATTCTGGTTAGCTATTTCGTTTGCTTCTAAGGCTTGCTTTAAGTCCACTGGCACGCTTAATGCTTCGATCTCATCTAGCAGAGCCCACGAGCCATCTTGCTTCGCAGCATTAATCTTTTTGAGACCCGCCTCAGTCATCAATCCTTGTGCGATCAGTTCTTCAATGTACTGCTTATTGAGTTTTGACCATACACTTTTGGGTTTTCGGGGTGTGAAGATTTGCATATAGCGTTCTTCATCTAAAGATTTAACTTTACTGTCAATCCAACCGAAACATAAGGCTTCTTTGACTGCTTCGCTGTATTGAACGCTGGGCTTACCGCTTTTGACCTTGTAATAAATCAACCATATGCCGATCGAGGTGCAATAGTTCTTTTCTAACCATTGCCGCCACGCCTTGCGATCGCTGGCATAAATAGTTTCGATTCGGTCATCAAATTTCAGCATTAAAGAAGACAGCAAACAATTCTAGGGCTAAGAGCCAACATAAGCTCAGCAGGCTAACGTTCACACTCACCGTAAGAAGAACATCATCTACGCGTCCCAGCCATCGCCCGAAAGAGGCTAACCGTGAGTTCTAGTCAGCAGTTGCCAATACCGCTGCAACACCGCAAGCAGCTTTGGCAAATCCGCTGCGCCAGTATTGTTAGCCCTCATATGGCGGGTAGCGTGTATGTCACACATATGGAGAGCCGTCTTTGTGAACGAAACTCCACATCCCCTCAACGAGCAAGGCTTTAAGGTCGTCATCGGGATAGTATCCCTCGTCTCCGGGTGTCCGATCGCCAACTTCGAGGTACACGACCTCCTCTGTGGTTTCGTTGATCAAGCGGTGTCCGTTGCCTGTGCCTGCCTTAAACCCGGCGCACATTCCGGCACAGAGTTGAGTTCGCCCCTCGTTTGTATGAAGGGTAGGTCGGCCTTGGAGAATATAGACAAACTCGTCTTGCTTCGTATGCGCGTGACGAAGGGCAGACACTGCATTGGGAGCCAAGCGCGTGAGGTTTACACCAAAGTTTGTGAGGCCAAAGAGATCGCCGAGGGGGCGCTTCTCCCTTCCAGCCATGCGCGACGCAAAAGGCTCTGGATAGACGGAAGGTTTAGTTCGCACTGGCATCTCAGACGCGACGACAGCAATCGGCTTTGACTCATGCAACATGCGAACCTCGCGAAGGATGATGAGGGCTAACGGTTGAGCTGATTGGATGCAGACAACCTCTGCAACTTAACAGACAAGCGAAACGATAGAGCACCTCGTCTATGCAGGAATCGCTGCTACCCCGATTACGCGTCCGAGCCCGGAGAGGGCACGTTACTGAAGCGCCTGTTGGACCAGCAACGTGTCCGTGTACTGGACGTAGCGGATAGCTCTCCCGTCGCGAACCTTCCAAACATGGGCAAACGGCGCCCGGAAGCTTTTACCGGTTGCCTTGTAGGTGCCGCTATAGTGGCCGAGGACGACGATTGTCTCACCGCCATCGACGGAACTCGTCTGGGGTCGTCTGAAAACCTTCCCAATCCGTGGCAAGCCTCATTAGCACCCCCTTGAGAGCCGCCTCCGGTCCATGGTACGTGCCAGAGAGGGGGAATCCCTCTGCTTCCGTCCATTCGATTTGAGGATCAAGTAGGGGTCGGACTGTGGTGACGTCGCCCTTGGTTAAGGCCTCGTAAAGCGACTTGATGATTTGGAGAGATGTTGTGGCAGCCATGTTTTCTCCTCGGAGAAGATCCCCTTCCCCTCCTCGCAGCCGACGTCCAGAGCGGCCCTAGCGTGCAGCGTGACAGCACGGGCGACGAGGTTGAGTATTAATTGCCTCTCATACTTTTATCATTACATACCGAAACACGTGGAGCAACAGCACAACTATTGTTAGGCTTGCTGGGCTATTGGGCCGCAAGTTTCCACATAACATACCCATAGTGGTGATTAGGCGGATGATTTCCACATAGCACCTCAAATCAGGTAGATAAGCAGAATCTTTCCGCATATTTTCAGCTCGGCACACCTGAATTAACAAGCATTTTAATTACTCAGGGCCTTTTAGATGGAGTTCCTCTGGCTCAGCTGGTTTCCCAGCTAGCCACGGCAACACAGTCCATTGCTAAGAATAATCTAGTACTAAGTAGATAAGTCTATAAGAAGTAGGAACAGAGATAGGGAATTGACCTGCGATTCGTGGAAGCCAGGTTTGCTCATTTCTGATTAGTGTAGCTGCTGTTTTTCAGGGTAGGAGTCTTGCAGAAAGATAGCCGCCTAGCCGAAACATTACCTTGCAGCAATAGTTCTTCCGGGTGATTCAGAAACTATAAATTTAGTCCAATCTATTCTAGTAAAGTGAACCTGTATGTTTGTATGACAACAGCCTTGATTACCGGAGCCTCTGCCGGCATTGGTGCAGCATTTGCACAGCAATTAGCAGCGCGGCAAACTGATCTTGTGCTGGTTGCTCGTTCCCAGGACAAGTTACACGAACTTGCCAATTCGCTCCATCATCAATATCACATCCAAGTAGATATCATCGTCCAGGATTTGACAGCAGCAGACGCTACAGAAACAATCTTTCAAACTGTGCAGCACCTTGGACGATCGATCGACTTATTGGTGAACAATGCTGGAATTGGAGATTACGGTGATTTTGCCGAAAGCGACCGAGATCTTCAGCTTAAGATGGTGCAGCTTAATATTGCGACGATTGTAGATTTGACCCATCGCTTCTTGCCTGGGATGCGGCAGCGTCGGACTGGAGGGGTAATCAATCTGTCTTCGGTGGCAGCGTTTCAGTCTATGCCCTATTTCTCGATCTACGCGGCAACAAAAGCATTTATTCTCAGCTTTAGCGAAGCTTTGTGGGCAGAGAATCGCAGCTATGGAGTGCATGTACTAGCCGTTTGTCCAGGACCAGCTGGCATTAAATTTTTCAAAGAAGCGGGATTTCCGCCGTTCCTAGTTAATGTAGCTGAAAAGTTTGATACGCCAGCTGAGACTGTTGTACGAGATGCCATAAAAGCATTTGAAAAACGAGAATCGATCGTTATTCCCGGCAGCCTGATTAATCCCATTCTGGCTACGCTGCCTCGGTTTTTGCCCCGAGAGGGAGTTTCTAGCTTCTGGAAGCTGGTGTTAGGAAGTGATGCTGGCAAACAATAACGGGTAGTGCTAAAGATGTAAGGATGCGTTGTAGTGGTGAACAAAGTACCAAATTGCGCCAACATGGTTCTCCAACTTTTTGGAAACGAAACGTCTTCCTCACGAGGCGCGATGCTCGTTGGCGTAAGGTGCAGTTAAATCACTCCATATAACTGGTTTCGCCACTCTCCTTACCAACCCTCTGATGTCACTTGCTGGGGAAGACCTCGTCGTAAGCCGACCAGAAATCGGTGTCAGCAATAGCACACTGGCGATACGCTCCTGGCAAAGCATCCCATAATCCTTGAACTCCATCTCGACCTTGGTCTCCAACGTACACCCCCACAATTTCTCGTGTTTCGACATCCAACGCCAACCAAATCCACTGCTTGTTGCCTTTATTACCTACAAACGACCACAGCTCATCACACTGGATAATTAAGCGTCCCTTTTTCTAGCCCTTACGTTGGTCTGACGCGGCACACTCTCACATTTTTCATTGACATAGCTTTGGAGCCAAGATTTTGAAACAGCCGCGACTCTGGCAATTCCAGCTAGCGGAATCTTCTCAAGTAGTAGTTTATCGATTAGGGTTTTGGTTGCCTGAACAATGATTTTGTTTTGGGGGTCTTGCACAAATTGCTTGCCACAATCACGGCACTTAAAGTTCTGTTTACCGTTGTGGACTTTGCCCTTTTTGACGACATGAGTTGAGTAACAGACAGGGCAGATAGGTTGGGAATCAGACATGGAGCATCTGAGGTAACCTTATTCCTCCATCCTTACATCTTGAGGGCTACCCACGTCTCTATTGTGGGAGCAATGATTTCGAGAGGATGCGCCTTGAATGACTTGTAGTCGAGGTCAAAGGACCAGAGCCTCAATGTGACAGAGAGAGCAAAGACATGGCTTAACCATTTATCGTAGCGAGGTCACATGTGCCTAGCGCTGCAATTGAGCGGCTGCAAACAACTTCTGCATCACCACCAAGATCTCGCTTCAGCACCTACCTCACGCCTTATTTTGACCATCCTCTCGACCTCATTGGCCCTAGGGCATATTGTTAGCACATCGATACAAAGCTAGAAGTTAAACTACTTCTCTACAAACTCTGGTACGCTTCTTCTGCGCCAGAATTTGAGTTTGTTAACGAGTCTTCCTGTAGTCTGCCCAATCTTCCATCTGCTCCTATTGAGATAAATCAAGCCCCAAACTGCTCCTATGGTAGCCAGTAGACACCAAGCACTGGATGCCCAAACAAACTGACCCACTTTGAGTGATAAAAGCAAAGGTCCAAAAGGAACCGTAGCTAATATCAGAACTTGAAGGGCAGTTCGTCCCAGCCGCAGCAGGTAGTTTGCCGAATCAAATAACCAGTCAAGAACTTTCTTGGGTAGTGTCCAAAACAACCAGACAAGGGCTTGTTTGAGAAAGTACGTTACTCCCCGGACTAGCCTCCAAAGAAAATCAAAAGTATACGTAACTACTGACGTCAGAGTATTTCCTACCCATGTAGGTAGCTTTTGGAAAATAAATATGAATATTCCTCGAATCGCCCTATCTAAGTAATCAGAAAGCCAATCAAGTTCATCAATGTGCCGTTCTTCATTACTAAGTTGCGATACATCATCCTGGCTGTCCATAATTGTTACCCGATTTGGAAGACACTAATAGCTTGGCAAGCAGCAAAGACAGTTGAATTTGTTTGTGACCGCTTTTCCAACTGTCACCTCACTGCTATAGAGTTCCCAGGACTCGAATTTAGTAACGACGACAGCAATCTCTCCACCCACAATTTCCCAGCTATGCCTCAACCAAAGATTTCCGTTCACTTGAGCATCGCATCCCATAGATACCCTTTCAACTGCGTCCCAATTAAAATCTAGCGAGCTAAAAACCCGCTTGCCCTCGACCGCCGGAGAGCTATTTGTTAAGCATTCGCGATTGCCCACGGTGGGTGAAGTGGAACGTTGACCCGTTTATTGCTCACAATTACTAACCATCCTAAAATTCGTTTAAAAACATAGCTTCTCAGCATGTTGCTAATCTACTTGCTGCTCCCATTGAGACCGAAGGTTTAAGTAGGTGCAACCACGATTAGTAATTTTGTCATCCTTTAACTCAGCTACATCAGGCATTACTCTAAAACCTTTTTTTATCTATTAAAGATAGCTGGTTTTGATTTTCATAATTATTGCCCGTCACATTTGCTACGGGTTAAAGGATTCAAGGTTAACTGCTAAGCTCAGACGCGTGCCATGCGACCAGTAATAGGCATGGCACATGGGATTCGTAGTGGGAGCACGAAAAACCGCTCCGTAGCATCGCGTCATTTGCAGCGCCTTGTTAGCCCGTACCTGTTCGAAACAAACGTCTGCTCCTACGAGGGAGAAACCATTGATGATTGTGCACCATCATGTGTAGCTTTGCGATGGTGGCGGGTTTAGGGTGTCGCTTGCCCACGTGACTCCGTCCGTCGGCTCCACTTTATCAACTTCCAACTCGGTGCATGCTATTAGCGCAGCGATCGCTGCATCTGTACCAGCGACGTAAGTTGTCATGAAGTCTATTTCTGTCGCGACACACCATGCACAGTCACTCGGCCACCACAGATTAGCTGACTGATGAAACGATGAATCGCTAAAAGACGCTTCAATCGCCTCAATAGAAGCGTGGAATAGATGAAACCGACGGTGTGGAATCGCAAACGATGGACTCGATGGCACCAGTGCGTTTAAGCAGCCGTGCCCTTCCCACACGGCAAACCAGCAGTATTCTGGTGTTGTTGTGTGTGGTGCAAGCGCTTGCCAGAGCGGTCGCGAAACCTTAGGTGGTAAACTCCCCGTACTTGGCTCTTCAAACGAACCGTTAAGTGCGGGAGGATGTGTCGGGTTGTAACCATCAACAATGTTCGGCCATTGCATCTGTCGATGGATAACAGAATTTGTGGCTGTGGCAACGTCTGACCAGCGTATAACCGTCCGCTGACCGTTGATTGTTTGCCAGGCTGGATGGTAGACACGGGCATAGGCCGAAAACTTCGCAGGCACGATAGACAGAACGCTTTCTGCAAAACTTTGAAGGCGGTCCTCTATCCAGACCGCAGCAGCAGTATTAGTAGCAGGCACAAATGGAAACACCATATTCATACTATCCTTTCCTTCTGTTTTGGCATGAATGTAACACTTAGTTCTAGATATGGCATATGGCATGAGGTGAAACCAATGCTTCTCAGTTCAGCCTTAAGTAGAGCCGGGAATGGTTAAGGTAAGTTGCTGTCTTTGGATAAGAGCCGAGTAATCGGAAATAACATCTGCGGTCGTCGAAATAGATTTTGAGTAATGCGAAGTAAGAAATACCTACAGCGATGCTGAGGGTGCGAACGAGCAGCTAAACGAGACCTACGTCACTAGACCTGCAACACCGTCTCAAATTCCAGGAGCCAAACTCTGAGTTATGTCCTTAACTAATAACTCAAGCAGTCTAACGGGGCTGTTGAGGGGCTGTCAGCAAACTTTGCGGCTAGACAAGAGCTTTCGTCAGTCCGCTCGAACAGAAGTGTTGTGCTGCTGACTAACCGCTTCTATCTCTTGCTGCAAATCTGCAACTGCATCCAAAATGGCAACAAAGCGTTGCCCTAAATCGGTCAGCTTGTATTCAACTCTCGGCGGAATCTCTCCGTAAGCAATTCTCTCCAGAATTCCGAAGCTCACCATCTTGTTTAGGCAATCGCTTTGCACTTTGGTCGTAAGCCCATCAATGGAGCGCGTGATCGCTCCAGGACGATCCACTCCCTGACGAATCAAGGTCAAAATTCGGATCGACCACTTACAGCCAATGATGTACTCCAGCATTGCTGCTGCTGAAGTTGTTTTATCTGGTCTTGCTCTACCCATTTTGCCTAAATCAAAAAACTTTCTTCGCGCCCTGTCTCAATTTCTACCAAAAAGTGCGTACCCCACCCGAAGGTGCTTACTTCTCTACTCCAGCTCAGTTGCTTAAGATGCTGCTGTGTTTGTAATCAATCCATAACCTTGGAAAGGAACCAATCATGTACTCAGAGTTTAAGCACAAACAAGCACTCATTATCGGCGGAAGCAGTGGTATCGGACGAGCAGTTGCAGAAATTCTTCTCACTCAAGGGGCAGTCGTCACGATTTTAGGGCGCAATCTCGAAAAGCTTCAGGCAACGGCATCTGATCTAGAGCAATTAGGCAATATCCAGGTTTGGCAAGCAGACATCAGCAATCGTCAAGATACATTCCGGCTGGTTGAACAGATTGCTACCGAATTGAGGAATGTTCAGTACCTTATTAATTCGGCAGGTGTCTTTTTGCCACAGTCATTTCTCAACCACTCAGAGGCGGATTACGATCGCTACCTTAATATCAATCGCGGTACCTTCTTCGCAACACAGCAAGTTGTTCGTAATATAGTGGAGCATGAACAAGGGGGAGCAATTGTCAATGTTGGCTCAATGTGGGCACATCAAGCTGTACTTGCCACGCCATCCTCTGCATACTCAATGGCAAAGGCAGGGTTGCACGCTCTTACGCAGCACTTAGCAATGGAACTTGCTCAGTACCGAATTCGAGTCAATGCTGTCGCACCCGCAGTTGTAGAAACGCCAATTTATGGAGCTTTCATCAAACCCGAAGAGATTCATACAACGCTACAGGGCTTCAACAACTTTCATCCAATTGGTCGTGTTGGGCAACCGATGGATGTTGCAGAGATCATTGCTTTCTTAATGTCTAATCACTCTTCTTGGGTTACGGGTGCTACTTGGGATGTGGATGGTGGAGTAATGGCAGGGCGTAATTCCTAATCTTGAACTGCGCAGCCTGACTAAAAAGCTTGCCCCTAGCTGCCAACTACTGCATTGTTCTCTATTCGATGATGTTTTGCTGTTTCAGTTTTGCTACGAGCTCTTCCATACACTCAATAAACGCTTTCAACTTAGCAGAGACATAGCGCTTCTGCGGATACAGAATGGAGATTGGCGAACCTGTTGGTGCGAACGCTGATAGAACAGGCTTAAGGTCTCCTCGTGCGATCGCGGGTTGAACCAGAAAGTTATACAGTTGAATCAATCCTCCCCCTGCAATCGCAGTTTCTACTAGCGCCTCTGGATGATTGAATGAGAAGCGACCGGATACAGGAATCTCCACTCTCCGTCCATTCTGTTGAAAGAGCCAATCACGCACTCGCCCTGTTTGGGGCATAACAAAATTTAGGCATTGGTGAGATTGCAATTCACTAAGTGTTTGAGGTTCTCCATAAAGACTTAGGTAAGCTGGGGCCGCACACACGATTAATCGAGCCATTGCTAGAGGATGCATGATGAGCTGACTATCTGGACTACTGCCCAAGCGCACGGCAGCATCTAAGCCTGCTTCAATCAAATCTGTATGACGATCATTGAACGTAATCTCAAACTTGAGGTCGGGGTATCGCTCAGCCAATTGCGGCAAGACGGGCGCGATATAGAGCCGCCCAAATGCAACGGTTAAGTCTAGGCGCAAAGTTCCAGACGGAGCAGAACGTGCCTGGCTCAAAGCAAGCTCGGCCTCCTCCAACTGACTCAGAATTTGTTGGCAATACTCATAAAATACTTTTCCATCCTCAGTTAAGGAAAGGCTGCGGGTTGTGCGGTTTAGCAAGCGAGATCCCAAGCGTGCCTCTAGTTGCTGCACTGCTCGACTGACGGATGCTGGAGAGGAACCTAATTGACGGGCAGCCTCAGAAAAGCTGCCGTGTTGCGTCACTCGCGCAAAGAAAACTAGGCTCGTGAGTTGATCCATGAACAAAAAGGAGATGGGTTATTGCAGATTCTGAAAAGGTTATTTGCATAATAGCCGCTTTTTTTCAGCTTTTGAAAGAACTACTATCAAAGCGTGCAGGAGATTCACAAGCTAAGCGCAGGCTTACAAGTTAGGAGCAAAAAGATGAAACTCGAAAATTCAGTTGCGCTGGTTACAGGTGCTAATGGTGGTTTGGGCAAAGCCTATGTTGAAGCATTACTGGCAGTGGGAGCCGAGCGAATCTATGCTGCTGCTCGGAAGCCAGAATCACTGAGTAGAATTGTCGCGCTTGATCCAGAGCGGGTGGTTCCCATACAGCTTGACATTACCGATGCTCGATCGATTCAGAATGTCGTTGCAAGCTATCAGGATGTCACGTTATTGATCAATAACGCGGGTGTTGCCCTCAATTATGGTGGCTTCATCACCCATCCTGATCTTGAAAGTGCCAGAGCTGAGATGGAAGTTAATTACTTTGGCACGCTGATGATGGTTCAAGCGTTTGCGCCAGTTCTCAAGCAAAACGGGGGTGGAGCGATTGCCAATGTTTTATCCATCTTGGCTCAAGCAACGGCTCCGGTCATTGGTACTTACTCTGCCTCAAAAGCGGCAGCTTTGGCGTTGACTAAAGGAATTCGAGCAGAGCTTGCGGCACAAGGCACATTTGTTGTGGCTGTTATGCCTGGAACCATTGATACGGAGATGAGCAAAGACTACGCTGGCCATAAAGTTTCTCCCATGGAAGTAGCGCAAGCTACCTTACAGGCAATTGTGAATGAAATTGAGGACGTATATCCAGGGGAGCAGGCAACCGCTACAGCCGCCCAGCTACTCAGTGATCCAAAAGCGGTTGAGAGGCAAATGGCTGTTCTACTGCCCAATCCATAAGCTCAGACGCATTAAAGCCTTCTGGGCTCTTAATTATTTAAGCTTACTGGGATCAGGGCCGAACAACTTATTGAGCGGAAACTTTCCGTATATCATCCCGAGCCAGACGAATAGGCAGACGGTTTCTGCTCTTATTTTTGCTTAGCATCATGTAGCACAAAAAGGATTGAGCCAAGTGTGAACAGTAAGCTAGACGACAAGTGAAAAGCGACGTGTAATGAGAGACCTTCAGTGAGTTCAAGAATCGCATCGAGCTGAAAAATTAACGAGCCAATTAGGAAAAGCCAACTAACCAGTGACATGAGATCAATCCTTTGTTCGGCCCTTTGCTCAGCATTCTCGGATGCCGTCTGTTGTATCGTATTCTTTTCGAGTGCTGGTAAATGGGTCATGCGTAGAGAACTTCCTGTTGTCTTAAGATTCATAACTCTTTGGCTACAATCATAGAATAGGGAAGCTCAAAGCTTGAAACTATCAAGATCTTGCAGAACTGTCAAAATCCTACGACAAGTTTTTGAGGCAAACGCAGCGATGGCAAAAGCATCCCAGACTTCGATAGACCACAAGCCCAAATTGCCGATCGTTTCAAGCCAAACTTTGGGCTGGGAACCCATCCTTGTGGAAGAATTTCAGGAACCCCCTGGAGGTGTGGAACTTCAGTCTGAGGCAGACCCTACGATTGTGTTGAGTTTAACTGCAAAACCCAATCGCCTCCATCAGGTCTTGGGCGATCGCCGTTACACTGGGCTCTATCGCAAAGGGGATATTGCTATCACACCTGCTGGGCTTCCCAGTGCCTATAAATCTGAGGGTGATGACCACTACTTGTTCATTCAGATTCCTTCGTCGTTTCTCCAGCAGGTTGCTAGAGAGGCAATCAACATTCAGCAAAATCAGCTTGAACTGGTTCCAGAATTTCGTGTTCGCCACCCTCAGATTGAGCAGATTTTGATGCTGTTGCGATTAGAACTCCATCAGGGCGGCAGAATCGGGCGGCTGTATATTGAGTCATTGGCAAATGCGCTGGTGGTGCAGTTACTTCGCAATTACTCAACTGCTCAACCCCGTGTAGCCGCGTATGAGGGCGGATTGGGCGATCGCAAACTGCTTCAAGTGACGGATTACATCAATGACTCTCTAGATCAAGACATCAGCCTTGCAGATCTCGCTCAACTGTCGGGAATGAGTCAGTCGCATTTTAGTCAGCTATTCAGGCAATCGATGGGGATTTCTCCCCACCAATACCTGCTTCAACAACGCATCGAACGAGCAAAGCAATTACTGAAACAAACAGACCAATCGGTAGCAGATATTGCCTTAGCCTGTGGTTTCAACAGTCATAGCCATCTAAGCAAGCAATTTCGACAGTTTACAGGTATAACGCCTAAAGCTTACCGAACGAATTAAGCAAGCAATGCCCAAAAGCATAGCTTTAGCCGTCTAACGATTGAGTTAAGCCGCATCACAAAGCGGCGTCGGTTTGAATGAATTGTTAGGCGCCGCCCCGTTCGGGTCGCCCACCGGCAGAACGACGAAACAGCCAGCCCGATCCGGCAAACAAGGCGATGAAGAACCCATTTAGCAACAGAATCTCTGCTGGCCCGCTCCACGGGAGACCCAACCCTGCGATCAACGCGATTGCGGCGACCAATGCTTGAGCGAGCGCTGTCGCAAACAAGGCACGTGACATCCCCTGAGGTTGGAGACGCGCAATGATGGCACCGATGATGCCGACAGCAAGCACCCCGAAATACATCAGGTTGGCGGGATCACCGTCTTTCCCGATGATGCCAACGCCAAGACTTAGCCAGACGAGGAGGAATGCTGCCACGAGGGCAAGGCCACTGCCGGCTCGGTACGCGGTACTGTTTATACGTGTTCGCATGAGTGTGTCTCCAATGTAATGCTAGGTTCCAGCTTGCATCGGCACCTAACTATTATTGGACTGAAAATTTCCGTATAACACCCCAATAGTGGTGATTAGGCGGATGCTTTTCGTATGACAACCTAAATCAAGCAAATAGTCAGAATCTCTCTGCATATTTCCAGATTCAGTACACCCGATTCTGACGCATTGGTGGGCAAGGTTTTAAGAGATGTATAGATGCTCTTTGGCTGATTTGTTCTCAGGATGGTGGAGTGCTCTTTTGCCTGGGTTAAGTGGTTTTGTGGATTGAATCAGCGGTTGGACTGAGTAATTGGAGATCTGTCTATGTTTTTACTGGTGAGTTTGTTTCGGTTTATTGCTCTGGCGTAACTGGAATCAACAACGGCAACAGCCGAAATAACATCCAAGTGCTCGGAAATAACTGCCACGACTAACTAACAAAGCTATGGAACATTACTCATTACCCGCAACAGACCACCTCAAACTACAGACTATCTCTCGGCAGTCAGGTGCCTGGGTGTTGTTGGGTAGCTATCGTCAAGCTAGTACAAAGATAGGCAATCCAATAGCTAAAGCACTCCTTGAAACATTGGAGCTTCATCATGACAGAAGTAGAAAGTGAATCCAAAGCACAACTCAGTCAAAACCCGTTATCACAATTGAGTGTCAAGCATCGCACAATCAAAGTTGATGGTACGGAGATCTTTTACCGAGAAGCTGGGTCATCGGACGCACCCGTGCTGCTGCCACATGGCTACCCTTGCTCGTCGTTTCAGTTTCGCAACCTCATGCCTGCGCTGGCAGACCGCTGGCGTTTGATCGCACCTGATTATCCAGGCTAAGGATAGAAAGCTGCTGCCCAACGTTGCTGTTCAACGGTTGCAAGCAACCTTTGCTTCTAAACCATCTAATCTAGATAATCCGCTGCAACGGTGTTGTTGTACCGCTAGCTATAACCTTCAATACACAAATGAGATCAGCTTCCCCTGGTTTGAGGCTGAGTGCCTGCTGACCTTTTCTCAGCGATCGCTCCATGACAAAATACCAAGCAATCAAAAGATATGCCGGGACAGTCATGTTGAGTGTTAGCGCTTTCCTCATGCACCATAGCCGCCTTCGACATTGAGCACCGTGCCGGTGATATAAGATGCCGTGGGACTGGCGAGGAACACCACGCCGGCTGCGACCTCTTCCAGGCGCGCGAATCGCTGAATTGCGAGCGTGGCAAACAGCATCTCCGCAACGCCAGCCTCGGCGGCCATTTCGGTCTCCATCAAACCGGCGGCGACCACATTTACAGTGATTTTGCGGGGCGCGAGATCTCGTGCTGCTCCCTTTGAATAGCCGACCACTGCGGCCTTGGTGCCCGCGTAATCGGCTGCTCCGGCAAAACCGACTCGCGTTGCTACACCTGAACTGATGCTGATAATCCGTCCATCCTCGGGCAACACCTTGGCGGCGGCTCGGATATTTGCGATCACTCCAGCGACATTGATCG
The DNA here is from genome assembly GCF_014696065.1 of Leptolyngbya sp. FACHB-261. Lineage (NCBI taxonomy): Bacteria > Bacillati > Cyanobacteriota > Cyanophyceae > Leptolyngbyales > Leptolyngbyaceae > Leptolyngbya > Leptolyngbya sp. FACHB-261. The sequence goes on from NZ_JACJPL010000031.1 coordinate 198,145, forward strand.
CCCACATCTGGTCCATCAGGGCATCGTCAATGTCGGGATGGTCAATGGTTTTGCCTTGATAAGCGACGGCGGCGTTATTGACCAGGATATCAAGTCTCCCAAAACGTTCCATGACAGCCTGAATGAGCGGCGCGGCCTGGGTGGGATCGCCTTGATCGGATTTGAAGGCTGCGGCGCGGATGCCTTTGAGTTCTAGGGCACGCGCGACCGCTTCCGCTTTCTCCGCCGACGCCATGTAAGTGATGGCGACATCCGCGCCCTCGTCGGCCAAGGCGTGAGCGATGGCAACGCCCAACCCGCGCGAAGCGCCGGTAACCAAGGCAACTTTGCCCGTAAGTGTTCTTGTGTTCATAGCTCTTTTAGCTCGATAGCAAGTGGGAGGATGCGGAAACCGTCGAACTATTATTGAACTGAAAATTTCCGTATAACACCACAATAGTGGTGATCAGGCACATGATTTCGTATGACACCCTAAACCCAGTAAATAGGCAGAGTCTTTTCGCATATTCTCAGATTCAGTACACGCTTCTTGACGCATTGGTTGGCTAGGTTTTAAAAGATGTATAAAGGCTCCTTGGCTGATTTGTTCTCAGAATGGTAGAGTGCTCTTTTGCCTGGGTTAAGTGGTTTTGGGGATTGAATCAGCGGCTGGACTGAATAATTGGGAATTTGTCTAGGTTTCTACTGGTAAGCTTGTTTCGGTTTATTGCTTTGGCGGAGCTGGAATCAACAATGGCGACCGCCGAAATAACATCCGAGTAATCGGAAATAACATCTGCGGTCGCCGAACTCATAAATACCTAGGGTGATGCTTAGGGTGTGGACGAGCAGCTAAACGAGACCTGCACCGTTGGGCCTGCAACACCTTCTCACATTCCAGTAGGCAAGCTCTAACTTGTGTCCTTAACAATAAATACCCAAGCAGCCTAACGGTGTCCATCACCTGCGGCAGATACCCCTCTTGAACCGTTGATCTGTTCAGAGTATTGAGTCAGGTATCGCTTAGAACAACTGAAATCCTGTTTGAACTAGAACTTTCTTCAAAAACCAATTTCTTTAAAGAGTTGTTCAAGCTATTCTTTCGCAGATGCTTATTCACTGGATTATTACCGTTGACGAGCCGATGCAGCATAAAGACCACCGGATAGGATGCCAAGCACAACTGCAATAATGCCTGCAACAATTGACCACTCACCCGTTAAAACCGTCATCGACAGTGTGACTAACAACATGCAACCGATAAGGCATGTGAATCCCCAGCCTTTGAGACTACTCATTAAGACCTCCGTTGTCAGCAAATCATTATAGCACTCAGATTTATCCTAGTGTGCAATTTTATTTATTATTGGTGCGTTATTCATTATTAGCTGCGTAACGACCAATCTCACCCGCCGTAGACAACCTCTCAAACTCAACACAGAGACTTGTAACGGCCGGTGTGCAACTGAATTGCTATGCCGTTTTACCTAATGCATTACCTGTTGAACGCTCCAATCCATATCTCATCATGGCTGGAACAATGATCTTATGCACTGGTTTGACCGGAACAAAATAAGCTCGGCCCAACCAGTTGTTGAACTTGACCACAGTTGAAACAACGACCCAGCATTTCTCCTTCTCACGCTCCAATTGAATTGAAACCCGATAATCTAGATGCTTATCATCCTCGCCGAGCACAATCTCCTCATTCAACCTACGATCGAGCACCTCGAATACACCAACTGCTGTTCCTGGTTGAAGTTCGTCTTGATTACTGGATGGAGCTGCACCAATCGATGTCTTTAGACCAAACGGACGAACAATGGCATTGCGTAGCTCTAGCAATTGCGCTATCCACTGCGGCATTGTCAAAAAGATTGCACATGTTACTGAATCTATATTTTGAGGTTCATTTGCTGGAAGCTGACATTTAAACGCATCAGCAAAATCAATGTGCGGTAACGAGCTCACTGCTAAACTTGTACTCGGAATATTGGTTTCCTGGACAAAAATTTTGTTCATTTACTCGCCTCTTCAACCTCAAGAAATGCCTCAACGATACTCTTTAGGTTATCACCCATCAATAAATCCGAAACAACTTAACTCTGGACACTAACTAGCAACTGCTCAACCGCTCTCTCACCCAAAACTTTCGGCATAACGTTGCCCATCACCTGCCGCAGATGCCTTCTGCATCAAACTGATAATTTTTTGGCGGTCGGTGTGCATGGGCGTTGTTAACCTGTGATCGCTTCATAGCTTTCTACCAACAGCGTCAGGATCACCTCGTTGTAACAAGAACCATCTACCCAAGAACCGTGAACTGCTAGGTTACTTTTGATTGTACCCATAAGTATTTCCACAAATACAGAGTTGGTCGCAAAGCATTTTCAATAGAGTCAGCCATAGCGATCGAACGTTGCTTATTACCCATCCCAGTTATGCTCCCGTTTCCAGTAGATCTCCTTTCAGCGATCGAAGTGTATGGGTTTTGTCACGTAGCATTTTGAGCCAACTGCTTCAATATTTTTTCAACTTCTCGTGGATTACGAACTCCTAGAAATCCTATCTCTTCAGTTCTTTGATCTCCATCACTGTCTCTCCAGTGCCGAATCATAATAACTACATCACCCGTTCCATCTGCTCTTTCCTTCCGATATACATCTGTTAATTGCTTAGGCAGATAGCTTCTAATAGTAGTAGACCAACCACCCTGAATAGAAATAGCCCGTTGATCTGTAACCAAGTAAACTGTTTTTCGTACTGCTTGCCATGTCCATAGGGGAGTAGACAGTATTCCAAAACCAATCAGAACGAAAGGTACACCAAAAAGAGCAAACAGATACTCAGGTTGTAAACCTGCTCGTAAATCGGGGAATTTAAACCCCAATGCCCCCCACATCCAAAATATGGCAAAGCTAGTCCAGGGAATACCGAAAAAAGCACTTACGATGAAAGATGCTGTGATCAATTGAGGCACAGGCTGCTCAACCCATCTTATAAATTCTCCGGGCTGAAGCTCGTTATCTATTGTTCTGCGGACTTCTTTTGGTATACGTAAGTCGCTTAGCATAACGGGTTCTTTGCTGGCTAGAAACCTTTGCAAGAAAGGAAAGAACTAATTTTTCAACTAATGTTCCCGTTTATCCGCTGCTAGTAACCTCTGGAACTCAACTACTATCTCTATACAATTCGTGTGTAACAGAATTGTGATGGAGCGACCTCGTACCGATGCTGCTCCATCTATAGACCTCAAGGTCACCTAACCTTGAACACCAACGGGCAGATCTGACATATTGCCTCAATCAATAACCTAAGCAGGCTAACGATTAATGGGCAGAACGTTTTCTTCTAAGACTCCGTAGCGGGTGAATAGGCCGAATGATCAGCATAGTCCTCTAAATTTGGTGATTAGGCCAAATCTTTCCGCACAATACACGACTCAGGGTGATCAGGCCGAATCTTTCCGCATATTTTCAGATTCAGTATGCCCGCCTCTTGGCGCATTGGTTGGCTAGGGTTTAAGAGATGTATCGATGCTCGTTGACTGATTTGTTCTCAGGATGGTGGAGTGCTCTTTTGCCTGGGTTAAGTGGTTTTGGGGATTGAATCAGCGGCTGGACCGAGTAATTGGGAATTTGTCTGGGTTTCTACTGGTAAGTTTGTTTCGGTTTATTGCTTTGGCGGAACTGGAATCAACAATGGCGACCGCCGAAATAACTTCCGAGTACTCGGAAATAACATCCGCGACCGCCGAAATAGCTTTTGAGTACTCCGAAACAGCTTTTGCGAGCGCGGAAATAACATCCGCGACTGTCGAAATAGCTTTTGAGTACTCGGAAATAACATCGGCGGTCGCCGAAATAGCTTTTGAGTACTCGGAAATAACATTGGAGTACTCGGAAGTAGCTTTTGAGTACTCGGAAATAACATCGGCGACTGCCGAAATAGCTTTTGAGTACTCCGAAGTAATAAATACCTAGGCCGATGCTTGGGGTGTGGACGAGCAGATCAACGAAACTTACACAGTTGCACCAGCAACACCTGCTTGAATTTAGCAGACAAGCTCTAGATTACGTCCTCACCCATAACCTGAGTAGCCTAACGTTCCGCTTCACCCGCCGCTAAAACCCTCTTGGAATCAACGAAGAGGCCCAAAACCGTCCGTGTGCAACGGGATTGTTCTGCTGCTGTAAACTACCGTCAACCTAATCACGCGCACCATTCATACAGAACATCAGGACATTTTTCTTCATTTTCAGAACCGTCACCGCACTGAATCGCTTTGAATCCGTGCCGTTCGTAAAATCGAGCGCACCTTGATTCTCCATTATCCCAATATAGTTCTCCAACTGCTTAGAAAGCGATAGCGTCTTCCTCACTAGACGCAACACTCGCTAGCGCAAGGTGCAGTTAAACCGTTCAATTCTTGACGACATGAGTTGAGTTACAACCGGGACAGGCAGGCGGAGAAATTGACATGAATCAACTGAGTGAGGTAACTTCGTCTTCCCTATCCTGACATCTTTAGGACTACCAAATTTCGTGCCGTATCAGGGAGAACCGAGAGTTTTCCTTGATAAGCGTATAAAAGCGTAAGCGTCCTCATCGAGTAGTGGCGTGTTTTGCAGTTTGTTCAAACCATTTACCCTTGAGTAGAACTCATGAAGACTGGTTTAACTCGAATGGCAACGGTTGCGTCTTTATCAACAGCGATCGCGAGCTTCGGTATTGCCATCCAGCCAGTGCTGGCTGCTTCCCTCACGTCCAGAACTCCTCTAATCGTGGATGACGATGGTAGCCAGGATGGATTGGCTGCGTTGGCTTATATGCTGGCAAACCCCAAGTTTGATGTTGAGGCAATCACCATGTCCCACGGGGTTGCCCGTCCTGAGAGTCAAAGCTTTCAAAGTGGACTCAGGCGGATGTTGGGTTTCTTGGATGCAACGGATATTCCCGTTGGCATTGGCAGCGCCACACCTCTAGAAGGAAATAACGCATTTCCAGCATTCATCCGAAACGATGCCGACAAGTTTTATGCCCCCTTTGTGACATTGCCCGATGATGTACCCGCGATCGACTTCCAGCCAGCGGCAGAACTGATTGTTCAAACAATCAAAAACTCGCCTGAGCCTGTGGCAATTTTGGCAACAGGCTCGATGACCAACATTGCTCAAGCACTGCGAATTGACTCGTCCATCATCAACAATATTGCAGTTTTGCAAATCATGGGTGGAGCCGTTTTTGTTCCGGGAAATTTGGGTGTCCTGCCAGAGCCGCCCTTTTCGACCAACCGCGTTGCAGAATTCAATATCTGGCTTGACCCAGTTGCCTCTAAAGAAGTGTTTGAAGCAGGAGAAAGGGGTTTGAACATTCAATTGACTCCCCTTGATGCAACTAACCAGGTTGCCTTTACTCGCGACGATTATCGCGCATGGTTAGCAACCGGAACTCCAGAAAGTGAGCTAGCCGCGGAGCTTCTGGATTTCTCCCTTGTTGTTGTTGGTGGCGATGTCAACCCCAATCCTCTCTGGGACATGGTTGCTGCGATCAACCTCAGCGAACCTGATTTTGCTCCTGAGGTTCCCTTACATATCAAGATTGATGCTGAATCGGCTCCGGGGGCAAGCCAGGGACAGACAGTTCCCTTTGCCGGTTTGCCGCCTAATGTGCTGGCATCGTTAAACCCCAGTTTTGACAATCTTGGGTTCAGCGCTAGTGAAGTTTTCTCGGCTCAACAAGCACAGGCAGTTCCTGAGCCTACGTCTATTTTGGGGTTGCTGGTTGCAGGTGCAGTAGGCGGCGTAATTAAGAAAAGGCGCACCACTTGACGAGGCAGGATAACTAGGGACGATCGCGCTGTTAGCGCATCCCACTCAGAACAGCTTCTAAACCGGCGTGAGTTCGACGAGGGGACCATCGAATGAACTCACGTTCTCTCAGTATTTGAAGGACAAACAATTTCTCGTCCAAGTGATCACTACAATTCAAAGCTCAATCGATGCCTTGGATGGACTGTCCCTACACTGAGATTGAGGTTACAAGCCCCTTAACTTTCTCTGATTATGGTTTTTCCAATAAAACTACAACCCAACAACATCCAAGTCCAATAATTCCTCCAGCACCAAATCCACCACCGCTAGCAACCCCACCACCCCTCCAGCAGTGATTAATTTGACTTGCTAGCCAGCAGCAATAAAATCTCCTAAATGCTCTTGTACAACACCGTGGCTTTCACTAGGTCCTCACCGTCCACTTCGGTAACTTTCTCGGTCTAACGTTCCTGCTGAGCGGCTGCAAGCGTTGGTTTCTCACAATCAGGATTCTCTGCCAGTCCGCTCCAGAAGACTTGTTAGCAAGTCCGTCTTCATATGCCTACCAGTGTATAGATACTCGCTTGGTTGCTAATCGTATTCATCATTAAGATCCCCTCCGATTCGCTATCCATCTGCACGAGCAATTCTCCCTGCTTGTTCCAGACAGCCGACTGTCCAGCGCTGATGAAGTTATCGCACGGACCGATGCAGTTCGCCATGAGCACATACATCCTGTGCTGTCGAGCGATCGAAGGATAATGCAGCATAGCTTTGGGCAATCCGTCCGCAGATTTGGCTACACTCGCCAGATAAACATCTGCACTCAGATTTGCAGCGTGATCGGCGTGGCTTTGCTGGAGTGATTCGTAGCAGATGGCTGGAGCAACTGTGTGGGTAGGCGTTCTGAGCACAAGTTGCTTATCACCCTGGCCAAAGAAGGGAATCTCGTCGATGTGCAACTGCTGCTTTGCATAGGTCTGACGAGGTGCGTTTGGTGTAAACCAAATCATGCCGATCTGCACCTGAGATCCTGTCAACCTGGGTAAGCCAACTCCGATCGTAATATTGTGTACATCGCTGCACTGCTGAAATACATCAAGACGCAGATCTGTTGTATCAGTGGCGAGTGATTGCGCGAGTTGCGGCTCGTAACCCGTGAGCGATAACTCTGGAAAGAAAACGAGGTCAGCGCCTTGAGCGACAGCAACCCTGGTGAATTCTAAATGTTTAGCTATGTTTGACGCGATGTCGCCTGCAAAGGATTGGAGTTGGACGGCGCTAATTTTCATGCTGGGTTTCTTATTATCATGCGCTGAAGGTACGGGCTGAATTAGCTAACTATTATTGAACCGAAAGTTTCCGTATAACACCCTCATAGTGGTGATTAGGTGGATTATTTCCGTATAACACCTCAAGCCAGATAGATAGGCAGAATCTTTCCGCGCAATACTCTGATTCAACCAAATAGGCAGAATCTCTCCGCATATTTTCAGACTCAGTACACGCTTCTTGATGCATTGGTTAGCAGGGTTTTAAGAGATGTATCGATGCTCCTTGGCTGATTTGTTCTCAGGCTAGTGGAGTGCTCTTTTGCCTGGATTAAGTGGTTTTGGAGATTGAATTGAGGGTTGGACTGAGCAATTGGGAACTTGTTTGTGTTTCTACTGGTGAGTTTGTTTCGGTTTATTGCTTTGGCGGAACTGGAATCAACAACAGCGACCGCCGAAATAACATCCGATTACTCGGAAATAATATCGGCGCTCGCCGAAACAGCTTTTGAGTAATCCGAAGATTTAAAGGTAAGTAAAAACCTTGATCATCCCACTCGTTGCGTTCAAAGTCGAAATTATGATTTTTAACGGGCCGCCATACAAGATCTTCATCGTTTATGGAAAACCTCCTACAAATATTTCTCGTATAATGCACTAGTTCCTCTTTGATCAAATTACCTGTTGCGTCACTAATTTTATCTTTGCCAATACCTGGAGTGAAAATTTCAATTTGTTCAAAATGTTTAGGAGGTAAACTAGATTTCTTTGAAAGATTAATTAGGGCATCAGATAGTTTTATCGCGAAGTCCTTACCCGTGCCTGCTCCACCAGTAGTCCGTTTAGAGAAACCCAAACACACTTCTTCTACCTCTGGGAAGCGAAGTGTATCATATATCAATCTTTTATATTTTGACGGTAAATTTTCTGATTCCTGATCTTCCTTGGAAGGAACTTCACCGATTTCAGAAGCTACAGCAAAAGCAGATCTAAAGAATTGCATGAACTTCTGGTGGCAGTTACTAAAAAGTGGATCTTTAGACTTAAAAACCTGAAATGGATCTATACATAGATGCGTATCTCTATCAAGGCGAGGATCAAACCAGTCATCTTGTTCTGATGTTGTAATTCCATACACTTCAGAGAAAAGGATAGCTTCTTTCGTCATAAAATTACTCAGGTAGTTCTAAGATTTCTTCGAGGTACTTTTTCGCCTTTGCAGCTTCAGGCAAAGCTTCTTTATATGCTGAAAGCGCTACAGCATAATCTTTGATGAGTTTCAGGCTTTTCTTTATCTCATTGAAATTGTCTTCAACCAATAGTCTTTCCTCGAATAATAAGCCTATACTTTTGTGTGCTTCCAAAGATTGCTTATACAGGTTTTGAGTTTTTTGTTTTGAATCAGAGAGCTTTACAAGAGTTTCCACCGCAGTAAAAATTTCTTCTTTGTTCTTTGGCATCAAATTTTCTTCCTTAATTTCAACCAACTGTTTAGTGCTGAAACCATTAGGCATTCTCAATCCTAATGATTTGTCATTGACCAAACAAGCTAGTTCTTGGGCTGCTATGTATCTTGCAACTCTTTCATTTTTGCTCTTTCTCAGAAACAAATTTTCTGCTTGTTGCGGAGCAACATAATAAGACATACGGCGTTAGGCTTTGCTTTTTTAGCTAAAATTCGAATAAAAGCCGTGAACAAAAACTGCATTCTATCGATTACCTTACTAACAAACAGTTGTATACATTTAGAAAGGGTTTTTCTTGCAGCCATATCAATAACTTAGGCTGCCTAATTTGTCGTTAGGCAGAATTTTTCAATATATCCATCCCAAACAGGTGGATAGGAAGACAGCTTCAGAGGCTTTCCGTAACAAGTGGTGTTTCAATGAAACGTGACACTTCAAGATTGAGGCATTTCTCACTCGTCTACTGGTGGAATTTCACAAACTTGCGTGATGTTAAATCAATCTCCAGTTGATGAGCGGAATGTAGTGACTATCAGGTACAGGAATTCCCTGCTGTTCTTCCAGGTGAAAGGCTCCGGGAACGGTGCTCTTAATCACCTGATACACAAATCTCGTTTCAGGTTTTATCCTGAGCGGAGATGTCCATTCAGCATAGCCGTCGTTTTACTAACTGGGTAGGAAGAAAATCAGCGAGTTGAAACAGGTCTACTGATTGTGTTTTAGTGCTCACATTGCTCAGTTAGCTGCAACACACAGATCTTTTTTGCGCTACCTACTTGACTCCACCAGGGAGACCCTGCTAATTTCCACACAGGCAACTGGACCCCTAGGCGTCCCCCAGGGTCTTAACCAAACTCTGGGGAACTAACCGCCGGGTTGTCTTCTGTACAACCTGGCGGCTAGGGGGCAGTTTATCACCTACCTTTCTCGACCCTGAATAGGGGTCAAAGGCTCTATTGCCCTCAAATTTTTGGAGTTCTTCCTATGCACCTCACCCAGGTGTTGCAGCCGCAGCTTTGCATTCCTTTGTCTCAAGTTGCCCGTTTTTTAGGCATTCCCGAATCGCTCATTTGCCGCATGGAGCATTGGCTGCATGTGCTGTTCGTCCATCGCGCTGACCGAGGTGGACAATTCCTCAGCTATCGCAAGTTCAACCAATGGCTTTCCGCCTGTGCCCTCACCATCCAAGCCTGCAACGACCTGCATCTGCTCGACTGGATTGGCGGAGTGATCAAAACCGAAATCCAGCGCTACTCCTACCCCGACGATGTGCTGAGCTATTGGCGGCACCTATGGCGACAGCGGCATACCCAACTGCGCAACTGTCAAAGCACTACTCTTCAAGCCCTGCCGAGACAAGCCTAATTACATTACCCCCAAAGCACCGGTGTCGCAGCTCCGAACACCGACGTTGCAACTCAAAGCATCGATGCCGCAGCTCAAAGCATCAATGCCGGAGGTATAGGGCACCGACGCCAGAGTTCAAAGCATCGACGTCGCAGTTCAGAACACCGATGCCGCAGGTATAGAGCAGCAAACTCGCAGTTCAGAGCACCGACGCCGGAGGTGTACAGCACCGAGGTTGCAGTTCAGAACACCGATGTCGGAGTTCAAAGCACCGAGCTTGCAGTTCAGAACACCAAACTTGCAGTTCCAAGGACCAATCCCAAGACCCTAACTATGAGCACCAACCTTCGCCTCGCCTTGTGGGACCACATCACCCGCTGCCTCAACCTGGCCGCCCCACTCAAACTGATCCTGCTGACCATCGCCAACTACCTCGAACCCAACAGCCCCCACTCCCGTGTCACCCTCGCCCTACTCAGCCGCGACAGCAACCTCCAACCCCAAGACCTCCAGACCTTACTGCCAGGACTCGAAGCCCGCGACCTGATCCGCAAAGTCACCGTCCACCCCGAAGGCGGCGGCCCCACCATCGCCCTCTACAGCCTCTCCCCCAACCTGCTACGAACCGTACAGAATCGCAATTGAGGGCTTGGCAATGACAAGCCCCTACCCAAGATTTCCTCACCCCCTGCAAAACTTGTCCTACGCCTCCCCCTTCCCTCGCAGGGAAGGGGGCTGGGGGGTTAGGTCTCCCCCAACCTGCTACGAACCGTACAAAACGGCAATTGAGGGCTTGGCAATGCCAAGCCCCTACTCAAGATTTCCTCACCCCCTGCAAAGAACCTGTCCCTTGCCTCCCCCTTCCCTGCGAGGGAAGGGGGCCGGGGGGGTTAGGTCTTAGCCCAGACCCTGCATGCTGGTAAACGTCGAACCAGCGGCCGCGACCAGAGCATTAGCATTGACCCCTCGCAGGGTTGTGAACGTCTCATCGCCAGAGCTGATCACCGTGCTACCACCACGCTGAGTGAAGGTGAGATCTTCAAACGTCGTGCTGCCAGTCATCACCACAAAGTCCTCGCCAAGGCGGAAGTCATTGATGGTGTCGCTACCCGAGTCAGAGACAAGCGCAAACCCGTCTCGACCTGCACCGCCAGTCAACCGATCTGCACCCAGACCGCCTACCAGCAGGTCATTGCCAGCATCACCAAACAGTTGATCATCGCCCTGACCGCCGTAGAGCTGGTCATTACCACCCTGCCCGAACACGCGATCATTCCCTAAACCACCGTAGAGGAGGTCATCGCCACCCGCCTCACTGCCAGCCTGAGTCGTGTTGAGATCTCCACGCAGCAGGTCATCACCCACCTCACCGTAGAGAAAATCAGCATTCACTGAACCAGCCAAAGTGTCATTGCCCTCATTACCCCGCAGCAGGTCGCGGTCGGTTCCACCCAGCAGGGTTTCAGCCCCCGCCGTGCCTTCAACTAGGTTGGGCAGCGAGTTTTGACCGAACAGGGTTCGGTACATGATCTCGTAGATATAGGTGTTCTCATGCGAACTGGGCAGATCGCCAGCATTGAGACCGTAGGTCTTGGTAAGAACACTATCGGGCACGTCATCAACCGTGGCGTAGGCAATGCCAAAGGGAAACTCATTGCCATTGGCATCCGGTTCAGAGACAAACGGTTGGGTATTGCGCCCCTCCTGTCCGTCCAGCGGGACCTGAATCGCGTCCGAGTCGTCTGCGAGCGTCGGGTTAACCCCAACCGTGCCCACTGGCTCATCGGCACTGTCAACGTCATAGACCTGAGGGCCACCGGCGTTGCTATCGGCTGAAGTGATCAGCAGCGTATTGGGGTCTTCGTTGTTGATGAAGTCCATCGCCACGCCGATCGCAGCGTCAGCCCGTTGCGCAGCCTCAATCAGACCCCGGCCATTGTTGTTGTTGCCGAAGTTGTCAGTGCCCTCTTCTTCCATCACGACCATAAAACCGTCTGGATCCCGATTCAGAATCGGCAGAGCCGCTTCCAGCATCTCAGCAACCGTGGGGGGATCTTCATTGCCGGGTTGGCCGTAGTTCTCCAGCCCTGCTGCTGCGTTGGCTTCTTCGGTCGTGTCGTTGTAAGTGTCTTCAGCCGCAAAGATGCCAAGCACTTTGGTGGCGTCGTCGGGCAGATCCTGCAATTGCTCTAGCGTGTAGACCACCTCGTAGCCCAGGTCTTCAGCTTCTTCGATCAGGTTGCGCCCATCAGTGCGGGTTCCCTCTTCGCCAAAGAAACCGGTTTCGCCCTCGGGCAAATAGTCGGTTTCGCCACCGCCGAGAATCACGTCAACGCCAGATTCCAGCACTTCCGCCGTGATCGCTTCCGTCTCGCTGCGGCTTTCAACATCAGCTAAGAAAACACCCGTCCCCGGTTCGGCAATAAAGCCGGAGTTGATCACCGCCGTGGCTTTACCAGCAGCAATCGCCTCTTCCATAATCGTTACGCCCTGCTTGCCCGAGCGAGAAATCACCGGCTCCCCATACTCATCCAAGCCATAGGATTCGGTGACCGGCTTGGTTCCCATTGAGTGAACCACAGCTCCGGCATTAGAAGAAGGGGCCAGATTGTCTTTGATGCTGTTGATGTATACGCCAGCATCGGACATCATGTCCCAATTCAGACGACCATCAGGACCTTCTTGGGTCAGCCGCGCCAGGGTGAAGTAAGCAGGCGTGGTGCCATCCGGGTGGATAAAGATGACATTACCCGTATCCGCGGTAGTTGCGGGTGCGGGTTTTGGTGCGGGCACAAAAGACGGCAGTTCTTGATTGAACAGCGTCTGATACATCAACCGATAAATCTCGGTGTTGTCGTGGGTACTGGGCAGTGCGTCAGCGTTGAGACCGTAGGCTTTGCTAACAATATCCGAGCCAAAATCGGGCAAACCAGCGTAGGCAATGCCAAAGTCAAAGCGGGTGCCATTTTCGTCAGGACCAGCAACAAAGGGCTCGGTGTCGCGGCCTTCTTGCCCATCCAGGGGCACCTGAACGGCATCGGAGCGATCGGGCAGAGTCGGGTTGACGCCAATGCTGCCAACGGTTTGACCCCCTTCATCCAGGTCAACGGCTTGAATTCCACCCGCATTGCTGTCTGCGCTGGTAATCAAGAGGGTGTTCGGACGCTCAGTGTCAATGAAGTTCTGGGCAACGCCAATCGCTTCATCTGCCCGAATCGCGGCTTCGACTACACCGCGGCCATTATTGTTGTTGCCAAAGTTGTCTGTGCCTTCCTCTTCCAGCACCACAAAGAAACCATCTTCGTCCTTAGCCAGAATCGGCAGCGCCGCTTCTAGCATCTCAGCAACCGTTGGTGGGTTGAGGTTGCCGGGTTGCCCGTAGTTTTCTAGCCGCTCAGCAGCGTTTGCTTCCTCGGTGGTGTCGTTGTAGGTGTCGCTAGCCGCAAAGATCCCCAACACTTTCTCAGTATTTTCGGGCAGGCTTTGCAGTTGCTCCCGCGTGAAGACAACGGTATAGCCATCCGCTTCCGCTTCTTCGATTAAGTTACGCCCATCGGTGCGGGTGCCCTCTTCGCCAAAGAAACCAACCGTGCCCACTGGTAAATAATCGGTTTCGCCGCCGCCGAGGATCACATCAACGCCAGACTCAACAATTTCAGCGGTAATGGCTTCAGTGTCGCTCCGACTTTCAACATCCGCGAGAAAAACGCCCGTACCCGGTTCGGCAATGAAACCGGAGTTAATCACCGCAGTGGCTTTGCCAGCTGCGATTGCTTCTTCCATGATCGTGGTGCCGGTTTCGGTTAAGCCTTCTTGAGCCGAAAGAGACTCAATAGGATTACCTTCTTCATCCAAACCGTAGGAACCGGCTTGCGGTTTAACCCCATAAGCATGGACCACTGCACCTGCGTTAGAGGTTGCAGTCAATTGGTCTTTGATGTGAGATAAATAAGACCCCGCACTCTCCATTCTGTCCCAGTTCAAGCGGCCATCAGGACCTTCTGTAACGTAGCGGGCGAGCGCATAGTGAGAAGGCGTGGTGCCATCTGGATGAATGAAGATAACGCTGTTGTTGTCAGGTTGGTTGTCGGACGTATTGTCACGCGTATTGTTGGCGGTGTTGTGGTCTGACATAGCAGTTGAGGAGCCTTTGGTTATGGTTCAGTAAGCTCTGGTTCAACACGGTTGCGCCCCAATTTTTTCCACAGCAATAGGTCTGTGAAAGCCCGATGAGCAATTCACAGTTTGATCTGCTCGCAGGCGAATCTACGAGCCGTCAGTTATGGCATCAGTTAATAGGTCAATGAGTGCGCCAGTTATGGCATCAGTCAGTGCATCAGTCAATAGGAGCTGTTCAGAATTTTGGGGGACTAACCGTGTTGAAGCTGTTCAATCTATCTAGGTGAGGCTACTGACACATCTAGGCTTTCATTAGTAAGTTAAGAAACACCCCGGGCGGAACGTTAAGGGTGGGTGAAGGCCAAGCAATATCTACCCAACGGCATAAAAACCGGGGCCAAAAGCAACAAATTTCTACCCCAAGGGATAGAAGTTTGTGCTTCGAGAGCTAGTTATGCCGATCCACTTTTTAAGCGCTACCCCTTTGCCCCCTCCCCGGCTCCCCTTGGCTAGGGGAGGTACCGTAGGCGCTGGGGTTTTGATAGCTAGCTCTCACTTAGAGCACTGGTATTAGAAGCTAGACCAGAACAGGCAGGTTATCCAACAGGTTTTGCACCTTGGAGCGTTGCTGGCGTTCGAGTTGGCTCGGAAAGACCAATTGAACGCGATTGGGACGACCATTTGCCAAATCAGCCCCTCGAATTTGTGCCACCAACCGTTGATTTTGCAATTCCAAACCAATCAAAGGATTAGTTTTCCAGTGCTGATGCAACTGCTTAACGATCTGCGGTTCCAGAGCCAAATCCAGACCATCCAGACCCAAACTGGTGACCTCTGCCGTATGCAATTGCCCTTCCCAATAGAGCATTGCCTTAGCTTGAACCGAGCGGCGCAACGGTGCCCCTTTCGCTGCTTTGGGTTGGCGTAGAGAGCGCAGCAAACTATTGGTAATAAACCAGAAAGAGTTCACTGGATCGTCAGCCTGTTCGCGGTTTTGCGAATACCAGAGCTGAGTGTCGGAGTAAATGACCAGGCCCAGATTGTCCTGCTGCGACTGAGTCAAATCCAGAAACTGCAAGGCAAAGGTGCAGGTGTCATCGGCTCCCGGTGTACTGCGCAGCACCACAGCCGGAATCCGGGCCTGAGAAATTGAGTCGCCTTGCAGCTCGACTTCGATGCGCTTGGGCAACACCGGCCAACCCGATACAACCACCTTGGCACCGCTCTCGCTGATATCAACCGTTTCACCCGACCAATGACGTCCGCCGCTAAATATTCTGGCGCTAATCTGGCGTCGTAGGCGATGACTATTGCGGAGCTGAGGTTGCTCCAAACTGGCAAGCAGCGCACAGACCAGCAGAATCAAGTTATAGGCACACCAGACAGCATTGATCGTCACTGCTTCCCAATATTCCGGCGCTAGAAAGAGCCACACCGGAAAGACCAGCAGCGAAATAAACACCAGCCCCGTCACTGCTAGCAAAGGTCGAGCCGAACCCCAGTCAAAATTACGTTCGGTGACGCTGATACCCTTGGCTGTAACGTTAAAAGCGCCAGCTCTGGGATTAATCAGAGCCGCTGTGGTAACAGCTGCTGTATAAAACGACATCGCAAACTCATACACTTCGCTCCAGAACGAGTAGCGAACATGTTTATAGAGCGCGTAGTTAGCATAGCTGCCTAACAGAATGTGGGGCAACGCATAGACCACCGTTTCAAAGCTAATGCCTCGAATCGGCTCGATTCTAAATAGCAAAAATAATACTGGTGCAATCGCAAAGGCGAGCCGGGGAATGCCATAGAAAAAATGCAGCATGGCGCTGAAATAGCACAAGCGCTGCGGAATCGTCAGACCTGTTTTGAACAGGGGATTTTCTAAGCGCAAAATCTGGGCCATGCCTCTAGCCCAACGCATCTGCTGCGACACATAAGAAGCAAAGGTTTCTGGAGCCAGACCCGCCACCATAATCTGGTCGTAGTAAATCGTTTTGTAGCCAATGGCGTGCAAACGAAACGAGGTGTGGCAATCCTCGGTCACCGTCTCAATGGCAATACCGCCAATCAGCAGCAAATGGGCGCGGCGCACCACTGCCGCCGAACCGCAAAAGAAGGCAGCATTCCAAAAATCATTGCCCCGTTGCACCACTTTGTAAAACAATTCCTGTACTGAAGGCACCCGCCCAGCCGACAGTAAATTGCGCTCAAAAGGGTCAGGGTTATAAAACCAGTGGGGCGTTTGTACCAGCGAGACCAATGGGTCCTGAAAGAAGCCCACAGTATTGAGCAAAATATTGCGGGTGGGAATGTGATCGCAATCGAGAATCAAGACCAAATCGCCATCGGTGCGGCGCAAGGCCGCATTGATATTGCCCGCTTTGGCGTGGTCGTTGTTATCGCGGGTGAGCACACCACAACCAATTTCCTCCGCCATCGCCAGCAGTTGCTTGCGCCGCTCCGGAAACTTGCGACCATCGTCGAGGATGTAAACCGCTTTGTTGGGATAGTCAACCGACAAGGCTCCCAACGCCGTTTTGCGCACAATTTCCACCGCTTCGTTGTAAGTGGGAATGTAGACATCCACCTTGGGCCAATCCTCAACCTCCAGGGGCAAAGCCGGTGGTCGCCGTGCGGTCAGGCGAATTGTTTGGAAGTAGCCCAGGAGCAACACCAGCACGGCGTATAGTTCCGCGCCAAACAGCATCAAACTAGCTGCGGTGTTGAGCGGATTGTCGAGGTTGAGGGTGTTGGTGGCGCGGTAGTACAGATAGCGCAGGGTGCAGGTCGTGCTCAAACCCACCAGAAATTCCCGCAGTGTACTGATACGACTGGCCCAATAGCCGACCGCAGCCAGCCCAATGCCGGCAACCGCCTGTTGCCACACCGTGAGGGGGGCAACAATCAGCGGCACATTGAGCACGGCCATGACCACCAGCAGCGCGATCTGCTGGGAGGACATGCGGTGCAGGCCTGGATCCGAAGGCCGCTGGCTCGCAATCGACTTGAGGCCGATATTGAGCTTAGGCAGATTACTTTTGCCCCTTGCCTTCATTTTTGCCCTCCTGCTTTGGCTGCCCTGAGGCATCTTGTTCGAGTCGGTCGATATAGCGTTGCAGCAGGTAGTAGACCAGCAACGAGGTCAAGATCAGACCAAAGGGCAGAATCAGCCAGTTGTTCTGGAAGAAGTTGGTGAACTTGCGCCGGGGTGTTGTCGCACCAATCAGACGTTGCGGGCGCTCGGACAAGAACTTCAGGTCCTCACGCGAGGCGATCAGCGCGGTATCTCCTTCCAACTGGAAGAACAGGGAGTCGCGCTCTAGCAGATCCACCACCTTCTGCAACTCGGCGTCGGTTTGGCCAGTCAGGCCCAGCACCACGCGTGCGCTGTTCCAGGGTGAGATCACCTGCGTGAGCACGCCCTGCTGGTCGGGCACAGCCTGAATTTCAGTGTCGCGGCGGAAGCGCAGGAAGTCAGGTAGGAAGCCCATGCCAGTCCTGAGCTTCATCACTTCAGGTAGGGGGAAGCGCTTGGGTGAGCCAATGGCAATCAGATTGGCGTTGTTGCGCACACTGCCCGGTAGCGAGGAGGCCGTATAGACGCCCAGGTTGACTGCATCGGCCTGAGACAAGCGCCCTAGCCGGTCCACCATCGCCAGCATCGTACGCACCTCCATCGGCGAAGGCCGATCCGGCACCACGACAGCGGCTTCTGAGAGATCTTGAGGTCCACCAAAGGGATAGCCGTAGCGCAGCAGTTGCAGATCGGGCAGACGAGCTGAACTCTCGCGTGGCAAATCGAATCGCGTACCCGGATGCAGCGTCGCCCATAGCTGATCCTGCGCCGTGCGACGGCAGGCATCGAGCTGTTTGGGGAACAGACGGAACACCACCTGCATCCGCGAGTCGGGTCGGATCGTGCTAGTGGCGGGGAACTTGAACGTGCGGCTGAGATTGGTCTCGCCCTGGGACTTCTCCAAGGGGAAGCTGCCCACCGCAATGTTGTCGATCAGAACTTCAACCGTGGACAGGTTGGAGTCAACCTGAGCGCCATAGCTGTAGTTCAGCGTGATCGTCGATTCATTGGGCAAAAAGACGTCATCGGGCAGCGACCGGAAATCGAACTCGATGAACCCGGCGAAAGCCCCACGCACCGTGGTGTCTTTAACGTTCAGATCCTTGAGGTCGAACTGCTGCGCTGGTGGCAGGTAGCGCGGCCAGTCGCGGGGGTTGGGCTTGGGAACCTCGGTGAGGCGATTGATCAGGATGCCGCGTCCGGTGCCGATGTCAGCATCCTTGCCCTGGACTAGGAACTGGGCAGCCTTCTCGACCCCAGCGGCGCCATTGCCACTGATCACCAACACGGGTAAGCGCACTGGGCCGGTGGTCGCGGTCAGGGCCAGCACACCAACGTCATCCGGGACCACTTTGCCCTTGCCATCCAGGAACTTGCCTTCTTGCAGCTTGAAGGGGAGCTCCAAATTGGCCAGTTCTGGCTGGTTTTGCGGCGTGCCCACAATCACGATCGGCCCCTTAGCATCCCGGAGCGACTCGACCACCGTGGTTTTCAGCGGGCGGTACTCGGCGGTCCGACCCAAGGCGGTTTGGAATCGAGCCAGAGCGCTGAGCCAGCCTTTGGTTTGCTTCTGGTCTTCACTACTAGCGTCGGGGGGCAGTAGATAGGTGAGGTTAGCCGGCAGCAGGCTCAAGTCATCCAGGAAGGGGCGCGGAAAGCGGTTGAAGTCAAGCTGGATCGGCTTAGGGTCGTAGTTGAAGGACACCTGGGAGGTGGGCAGGATCTCAGTCCACAAAGACTCATCAAAGGGGTCTTCGCAGTCCAGGGTGTAGTGCTGCTGCACTACCAGGGTCAGGTTGTTGTTGTCCTGCAACAGAGCTATCGGGATCGGCACCTCTAGCTCTCCGGCCTTGGCGCTTTTGGCATCTAGCTTCACCGTGTCCAGATTCGAGCCGTTTAAGCGAATGGTCAGGGTTGAGTGATCGGGCAGCAGGGCAGGCGAATGCTGGAAGCGGATCAGCGCCTTGGCCTGAGTAATCGACCAGTCGCGCGGACGCGGAAAGAACAGGTTCGACTCAGCATAAGTGCCCTTCAGTCGAATGCCTTTGGTGAGCTGGTTACCAATCGGCTTGTCTTCGGCTTTGGGGTCAAACTTCAGTACGTAGCTGCCAGACTGCAAGGTAGTCACTGCCGCACCACCGGGCTGGATGTTGGTGGTGACCGATTCGCTATTGGACGCGACGCGAGCGATGGGGATGGGCGGAATCTCCAGTGGCGCTGCCGACACACTGCTGGTGGCAGGTGTACCCGGGGCAGACGAGGCCGGTGAGGCTGTCTCTGGTGCTGCAGGTGGTTTGCTCGGCGAGCAACTCACCAACAAACCGCTAAGCATGAGGCTGCTGACTAGCAGAGTGCGACCGGTAGATGGGCGAGTATTCATGGGTGTTAGTACCGTTCCCAGTAGGGGGCAAAGCCACGTTGCAGCAGCAGGTCTTCCCGGACCTGACGCCTGCGTTGCGAAAGTTCAGCCGACTCTGCATTAGGGTCAGCTGGGGAAGCTTGTTGCACTTGATCCAGGCGATTCAGGGCTTCGAGGCGTCGCCCTGCAATTGCGGCGAGATCGGCCAGGGCCAACTGCGCTGCCCGGTCTTTGGGCTGCACGCTCAGCACGCGCTGATAGAGGGAGGTGGCAGCGACGTAGCGCTGCTGCTGAAATTCCACCCCAGCCCATGATCGGAGTGCATCAATATTGTTGGGCGAGAAGCTGAGGATCTGGTGGTAGACCTGAATCGCCTGCTCCGGTCGTCGTTGGGCCTGAGCGATTTCAGCCCGCACGAAGTAGGCTCCTACATTCTGCGGTTGCTGCTCCAGCACACGCGCCACCTCAGTTTCCGCTTCAGTGAGGTTGCCACTGGCCAAATACACCTGGGCCAAACGCAGCCGTAAGCCAGCCTGGTCTGGGTCGAGGCGCAGCAGACGCTGATACAGATCCAGGCGCTCGGGCTTAGGTGGCAGGGCAGCGACCAGGTTAATCAGGGCCGGCGGCACGACCTCAGTATTGGGATAAGCCGCAAACCATTGATTCAGCACCGCCAGGGCCTCGGCCTCGCTAATCGCGTTTTGGCCGTAGGCCAACTGCGCCCAGCGGGCTTTGAGGTTCAGGTCATCAGGTCGCAGACGGATGAGCTGCTGGTAGAGCTTTAGAGCTTCTGGCTCATTGCCCTCATCTGAAGCAACGGCAGCCAAACCCACTAGCGCATCGACGGCTTCAGGTTGCTGGTTGAGGGCTTGCTCATAGATCTGCCGGGCCAGCGCCAAGTTACCGGCCCGCCGCTCAATTTCTGCTCGCACCAACTGAGCGCCATCGTCGCCTGGACGAACCGCCAAATAGGCACTGAGAGCACTACGAGCTGCCTCAAAGTTGTTCTGATCGAGGTAAGCCTGAGCCAGTCGAAACTGCAAAAATGGCTGGTCAACTCCGGCTTGCAAAAATTGCTGATAGACCGGAATCAGGCTGGCCGTAGCGGGGAAACGCAGCAGGGACACAGCCAGCGCCTCGCGTTGAGCCGTTTCAGCTGGGAGCGGTTGCACCAGCGCCAGCAGTTGGGACTGAGCCTGAGCAGCAGACAGCTGGCCCAGTTGAGTCTGTAAGCGCAGGATGTTCAGCGCCAACGGGCGGTCATTAGGACGGCTGCGGGCTACCTGCTGATAAAACTGCAACGCCGTTGCCCGTTCGCTGTCGATATCCCCCAGGATGTCAGCAACCCTCAACACCAAGTTGGCATTGAGATTAGAATCGCGTGGGGCTTGGCGCAGCACAGTGCGCGTCAGGGCGACCGCCTGGTCGGTGTCGCCGCTTTGTGCCAGAGCGCGGGCATAGTCCAGAGACTCTGCTTCGGCTAAAGTAGCTCCGGCCTGTTGCGCCTGTCGAAACAGACTGACCGCCTGCGTGTACTGGCCCGCCCAGGTGTAAGCCTGCGCCGCGGCGACGCAGGCCGCAGGGCTAACTCGGCCACTGCGCAACAAAACCTGGTAGTCGGCTAGCGCTTCGGTGAGTTGCCCCGACCAGCTCAGCAGTTGCGCCCGCCGCAAACGAGCGGCGCTGTCCTGGGGCTTCAGTTCCAGCAGCGTACCTAAGGCATTGATACCGGTGCGTCGCCAATTGGGGTTGCTCTCGTAGCCGCCCAGCTCACCCAGCGCTCGTAAGGCAGTTTCGTTTCGGGAGTCCAGTTGCAGTACGCGCTCGTAGGCGGCGATTGCCTGAGCCCAGCGAGTCAGCTTACTGTAAGCCTGAGCCAGGCCCAACTGCGCCTGCACCTGATTGGGTGAGTTGCGCAAGACAGCCTGAAACTCGCGAATCGCCTCGTTGGCCTGGCCCCGTTGCAGATATACATTGCCCTGCTGCAGCCGTGATTGCGCCTCTGCTGGCATTGCTGTCAGCAGAGGGTTAATGAGCGCCAGGAGCAGCAACCCAGCTAAAGCCAGGCGCAGGCGGCTGGAAGACTTAGAAGGTTCTGACGCAGCATGTGAAGTGTGTTTCATGGTCCTCACCGCAAGAGGTCCAAATCGGTACGTAGTCGGAGCCCAAAGACGACATCGGAGAAGCCGTTAACGCCCTGGACGCTAGCGCCGATGCGCAAGTAGCGATTGAGAGGACGGTCGTAAAACAACTCCAAGGCGTCGGGAAAGTCACGGTCCAGGTCATCGCGCAGGTCACTATTGCTGAGCAGCGTGCCGTAACCCAACCCCATCCGGTCCTGGGGCACCCAGACATCCAGCGCTGTCACGCCGACACTGTAGGCATTGGCACTGCCCTGGTCCCGGTCTAGGTTGTCGTAGTGACCGTAGCGAGCAAAAAAGCCCAGCTTGGGGTCTGGCAGGAAGGCTTCAAAATTGAGACCGAAAGCCTGCTCCCGGTCGCCTGGTCGAACTGCGATGATGTTGCTCTGGCGAGGCTGACCGGAACTACCCTGGTCTCGCTCAACGCTGGTGACATAAGTCGCCCGCAGAATCCCCCAATCGCTCAGGCGCAATCCTAGTTCGCCTGCAAAGCTATCCAGCGACAAATCGCCTAAGTCGCGCTGGGATGAAAAACCCGATAGCTTGACTTCGAAGTTATCGCTGGCCGTCCAGTTAAACAGCAATGCCGGTTGGGAACTGAGGCCGGCAGCTCCCAGGGCTGGATTGGTTTGGAATGCTGGATTGAAAAAGTGAGTGGCAATATCTTTGGCGAAGCTGTTGCGATCGAAGTAGGAAGTCAAGTCCAGCTTGCCAACTGTAAAGCGCACAGTCGCCGGATCATTGACGGCATGGGTGATGAAAAGCTCGTTCAAATCGATCACTTGATCGGAGCCAAAAACCGAACCGAATCGGCTTTCTAAAGTGGCTCCCAAGACAGTGCGCTGGTTGAGCGGGAGTAAACCATTCAGCCGTAATCGCAACGAGACATCTTCGTTCGATTCAGCCAGTCCCAAACCTTGAAATTGTAGACGAGGCCGAATGCTGCGATCGGAACCAGTGGTTGCAGGTAGCAAGTCAGAAGCAGATTGACTTAGCATCTGAGTTGAGCCTACAGGCAGTGGTGTTACAGCAGGAACAGAACCCACCGCTGGCGGCGCAATTTTCGACTGCAGCCGCTGCTCACCGGGGGCAAAAACCGCAGGTCGCTCAATGGCCTCTGGTGGTGCTACCGGTTGAGGAGTAGATTGGCTAGCAGTTGTGCTTTCGTTAACCTCTTGTTTTAGCTCTTGTTCCGGCGATTGCTCCTGTCTCAGGCCTGGTATGACTGGTGGTTCCTGAGTTTCTGATAGTGCGGGTAAAACTCCAACTCCACCCCCTACAAAGCAGCCCAAACTAAGTGAAGCCAGCCAGAACCGACGCGGTTGTAAACGAGCTGCCGCTACGAGCCGAGGAACAGTTGCTATACCAGCACCACATGAACCTGAATTGGACGCAAAAAGACCTCGAAGTTCCCTGAGAAGCATAAAAATTATCCCTTGCGCACCACCCGCTCCAAAAAGAGCTGGAAAAAGTGATTGGGTGTTCCCAACCGATTGCCCGTCCGAACAAATTGGGCAGCAGTAACTCAGGCTCAATACAGAAATCTGGAGAACTCTTCGGACTTTATTCGCGTTGACCCGGAAAAACCAAAATAAAGTTTTAGAGTGGGTTCGTGCGCAATAAAGCTCAGTGCTTAAGCTACAGACAATTAGAAAAATCTAGAGAGTCCAGAACGAACGCAGCTTTAACAGGAACATTAACAAAATCACAAATCACAGAGGTCGAATCATAAAGATAAATAAGGGCTGTGGACAGCCCATAAATCCCCCGTGGCTCTCTTGCACTTGACTATTGAATTGTCCAGTCAAACGACCAGTAAAGTAGCTCGAAACTAGGATCTCCAGACCCCATCAAGCACTCAAGCTTTGCTTGCTTTACTGCTTGAATCAACTGAATAAAACCGGTTGGTGGGTCGGCCTGCAGTGGCTTTAACATCTTGCAGGAATGATTTAAGCTCATGAGTACTGGGTTGCTCGTAGATGGATTGAAGCCGGAGTTGAACCAGTTGATCTTCCTGAACCTTAACGACCTCACGCAGCGCCGATAACTGTTGCTGCAAGCGAGAAGACCGTCGCCGTCCCCGTCGCCATTCAGCAACCACAGAACTAGTGATGCCGAGACCTAGGCTGAAGGTGGCTGCAACACCCAGGTAGGGTGGAATTAGAATCTCTGGTTCACCGGAAAAAACTACCTGATCTTGTCGCTCCAGCACAATTGTCTGGTTGGGGAACATCCAAACGGGTAAGCTCAAGGCCGCGAAAGTCAAACCAGAGACTAGACCAGCAGGCAATAGAGTTCTGACAAATCGATGAGACAGAATATTCATGGGGTTTGGGCTGATGAGAAGGATAGCTAAATCATTGACCTCACCGTCTGAGTATCCGTGAAGCTAAGTTTCGTCAGGCCAATGACAAATTCGGTCGAGATGCTTTTAAAACCCCTGCTGAAACTTGTTGCTGTTGCGCCTTAAAACCCCTTGCAGGGTTCATCAGGTGCCGACATTAGAAACGAGAGCAAGACTGAGGATTGAAATCGGAATTTGGATGGAGATAGACCCAGCCAAGCTATGATTACCGTAATTATTCGGAGAGCCAGGACATTTCTTTAAGTAATCTACCAACAAAAGCATAGGAAACCCGTAAAGCTCTAAATGTCCAGGTTGAAAATACGGTAAATACTGAGATAAATTTGTTTTTTAACTAGGCTAGCTCTTTCAAGATCCCAAATACACTGCTGCTTTCTCAACTTAGCCAAGGCAAGCCATAAGAACAATAGAGGCATTGCAATCACGCCTCTATCGAACACATTTACGCACCAAACTCACGCTTCTAAGAAATAGTCGTAATCAAACTTTGATCACGCTGATGTCTTAGCCACTTCCTCAAAAATAGCGCCTCGTTCTGCAAGGTCTATAATCTGCTCCTCGTCGAGCCCCATACAGTTGAGAAAACGGGTGCCATTGACGATAGTGCCATCGAGGTTACTGCGCTCTAGGTTGGCCCGTTCAAAGATAGCCTCGCTCAGGTTAGCCTCGCTTAAATTGACTAGGCTCAGGTTCACCTCACTCAGTACAGCCCGTGTGAGATTGCTCTTGCTCAAATTCGCCACACTGAGGTCAGAACCACTGAGATTGGCCGCTGTGAGATTGGCTTGAATCAAACTAGCTTTAATCAGGCTGACTTCAATCAAACTCGTTTCAGTTAAGTTGGCATAGTTGAGGTCGGCGCGACTAAGGTTCGAGCCACTCAAATCCGCATAGCTCAAGTTAGCTTCACTGACGTTGGCCCGTGTGAGATTGGCCTGACTCAGGCTAGCCGAACTCAGATCACAACGAATCAGGGTAGCCTCGCGCAGATCACTCCAATGCAAGCTGGCACCACTGAGGTCTGAGCGGCTAAGAATAGCCTTAAATAAACTGGCTCGGTCCAGCATCGCCCGTGACAAAACCACCTCAAACAAACTGGCACCGCTGAGGTTTGCCCCCATCAGGTTAGCCATACTCAAGTCAGCCGTATTGAGATAGGCATTAGTCAGCACGGCCCGAATTAAACAAGCCCGGCTGAGGTTAGTGCCTACCAGATTGGCCGCACTCAAATTGGCACGACTAAGATTGCTTTGGTCCAACTCAGCGCCACTGAGATCAGCTTCCTTGAGATTGGCCTCGTTTAAGTTCGCCCCGCGAAGGTTAGCCTGGCTCAACTTCGCCCCTGGCTGAATCGTGTAGCCCCGAATCGTCCGGACTTCTGCCTCAGCGATATCTATCTGTCTCTGCGTCGGAACTTCAAGATCACTATCACTGAAGGCGGCAGCTAGCCCATCTGCCAGTGAGGATGCAGCTGGTAGTGGTGGACGAACCCGAATTTGAGCAGCTTTAGGCTTTTCTTGCTCAGGGTCAGGGGTAGCAACTCGCGTCTGCGAAATGCGCCGTTTGCCCCGAGCCGCAGCTCGGTGCCGAGACCGTAGGGTTGTAAGCAATGAGCTATATTGCTGCACAATTGGTGGCAGCGCCAGAGCACAAAGCAGCAGTGCAGACAGTGGACCTGAACCCGTTACCAGGTTTAACACCAGCGCCAGACCCAGGCCGACGAAGGTATACAGGAACCAGACCCGGAAGGTGAGCGTCATGGCCCAAAGATCCTATGCGTAAGATTCTCCGTACGTGACTGCTGACCGAGGCTTCAGCTTTAGTGAATGTGCCGGGTATTACCAGCCATACGATCCAAGGCGGGTAGAAGCACTCATGCAGCTCACAGTTGTTACTTACGAAGGAACCCGGAGATAACCGGAAATAAGCATTGGCGATCCCAATGCTTAACATAAATCAGGTTTACTACACCTAATCTTAAAGGCGGAGTTACAGCTGAATTTGGATTGGGCGTTCTCAAGCTCCAAATACAAGCTCCAGACATCCGTGGCCAAAGTTGGTTAAACCCTGAGAAATTAGTCAGCACCAGGACTTGGCTACCAAACTGGAAACAAGTCAAACTGTGAACAGCCCCCATTAACCCCCATAAAACCTCGGGGCATTTGGTCACCCGGAGAGCCACACAGATGCCGGAACGCAACTTTGAAGTCTATAACGCGGGAGAGGCCATTGCTCCCAGTCGCACACCCTTGGTCTTGCTGCGCGACACAGAACGAAGCCTGCGGCTCAAGACGCTTGCCACGACCTCTGCCCTAGTGCCCACCCGTCTCTCACCCTATCTGCAAGATGCATCTGCCCTAGCCGATCGCTCCCTGGCTGACCTGGCAGAAGTAGATTGGACCTCCATTGATGACCAAAGTTTGCGCCCCGTACGGCTTAAGGTTGCTCTGGGCTGCATGGGGTTAGGAGCGATGCTGCTGTGGTTGTTGCTTGCTTACACAACATTGTTCCATCCCGAATTAGACGCGCAGGAGCGTCTGCGGGCCTACTGGCATCTGTACATTACCTTCGTCAGCTTGGGTACTGCCGGTCTACTAATGCTCTGGCGTGATGTAGCTAGCTAGCAGGAAGTTGTGTGACCCGCTTAAGGTCCGGTGACGGGGTCAACCACTAAACAAAGCCCCACGTTCCGTTAGGGATTGGGTGTCCTGGTCCGAGAGCCCCTGGCACTGGGCAAAAGAAGCATCGCGTACAGTCGCGCCCTCCAGATTAACCCGTTCCAGATTAGCCCCGCGTAGGTCTGCCTTTTGCAAATCGGTGTTGTTGAAATTTGCCAGGCTGAGGTTGGCCTCAATTAAGCTTGCAAAACGCAAATCGGCGTGCGTACAGTTGGCAAGACCCAAATCAGCGTTGTTCAAGTTGGCTTCGCTCAGATTGGCTTCGCTCAGATAGGCCTTAAGCAGATTCGCCAAGTTGAGGTTGGCATTTTGCAACCTGGCACCGCTGAGGTTGGCCTTGCTGAGGTCAGCGCCCTGCAAATTGGCCCCGGTTAAATCAGCGCCGTTGAGGTTCGCCCCACTCAAGTTGGCACCGCTCAAGTTGGCGCTGCTGAGGTCGGCTCGGATCAAGTTCGTGCCGGTGAGGTCAGCCCCACTCAAATCCGCTTCTTGCAAATAGGCCCCGCTGAGAAAAGACTCGACTAGCTTGGCTCTGCTGAGGTTGGCCTTGCGTAAGGAAGCACGGCTCAGGTCAGCTCCGTAGAGATTGGCATCGCTGAGATTGGCCCCACTTAGATTGCTGCCGCCGAGATTGGCATGGCTGAGATCCGCCTGTCCTAGATAGGTGTTGCTGAGATCGGCACCACTGAGGTTAGACCGAACTAGGCTGGCCTCACTAAGATAGGCCAATGACAGATTGGCCCGCAGTAGATTCATGCCATCAAGGTTAGCGCCGCCCAAGCTCACGCCACTCAGCTGAGCGTGGGGATAAATGGCATGGCCCTTCACAACTGGCGAACCCTCTGGTACCTCATGCTCCTCAGAGCTGGGCATATCAGCATTGAGGGTAGTGACCTTAACTTCAGAAGACCCAAGGGGTTCTACTACAGGCAGTGACGAGCCGACTGCAGCAGGCTGCGGGGTTGCAACGACAGCAGACGCCGCCCGATATTTTTTACGACGGGGCTTGTTGTAGCGCAATTCAGCCCGAACAATCTGCCAGAAGAACAGCAGAAACAGAAGCAGACTAGCGAGAAAAACCGGCGTCAGTGGCCCAGCTCCAATGAAGGCACCGTTTGCTTCAGCAGGCGGTCCACTGGTTGGCTTGGCAGTGGGGGTTTGTAGTAAAACGAGCGGCGGGCGAGCGAGCAGAGCGGATGGAGAAGCGAGAGTAGACACAGAGCTCATCCTCCTGAGCGGCGTTGTGGAAACCACAGATCATCAAAGGGCGCTCGACTAAGAGCCTGTCCCCCAAGCAGCGAACCCATGAGCAAATCCCCCTCTCCCCCGGTAGTCCGTGGATCAGCAAAAAAATACAGTTTCGTCCGATCCGCTATACGGTCCCTTGCAGCCGAACCCGAACGCTTTACCAATTTCTCTTAATTTCTCTGGGGCGGTTCAGCAAATCTTGAGCCTGTTCTAGGATCAGAACAACCGTTTTGCTTGAGCTTTAATATGCAGACCCGTGCTCTTCCTGAGCTTGCTTCTTTTGTTGATCGCACCGCTGAGATCTGTCGCACGACGGGCGAGACGGATGTACGAGTGGCGCTGAATCTGGATGGCCAGGGCAAATGTAGGGCAAATACAGGTGTTCCATTTCTGGACCATATGCTGGCTCAGATTAGCTCACATGGTCTTATTGACTTAGAGGTGCAGGCGACCGGCGATTTGCATATTGATGATCACCACACCAACGAAGATGTAGGTATTACCTTGGGGCAAGCTCTGCACAAGGCGTTGGGTGACCGGAAGGGTATTGTGCGCTTCGGCCATTTTTTTGCGCCTTTGGATGAAGCATTGGTGCAGGTAGTTTTGGATTTTTCAGGACGCCCACACCTCAGTTATGGATTAGAGATCCCCACGCAACGCGTTGGCACTTACGATACGCAGTTGGTACGAGAGTTCTTTGTAGCGGTGGTCAATCACTCGCAATTAACGCTGCACATTCGGCAATTGGATGGCATTAATTCCCACCACATTATCGAGGCGACTTTTAAAGCCTTCGCCCGAGCATTGCGTATGGCGGTTGCCTTTGATCAGCGTCGCATAGGAGAAATTCCGAGTTCCAAAGGGGTGCTCTAAGGCTGTGTTCTAGGGGCTTACTGTAGCTTGCCTTCTTGAATTGAATTTCTCAGTTTCTTGGCTCTTGCAATTTAGTCAGGAGCCAAGTTCCTACTTGTGATTGGTCTGTCTCACGACTGCGGCGAAGTGCCTCTTCGATCAGCGAGATGGAGAGGCCGGGGAGAGTTTTAGATTGAGTCATGCGCTTGCTGCCAAGCTCATAGATTTCAAAGGCAATGACCTGAGCATTGTTCACATCAATCACCCAATACTCAGAAACGCCCAGATCTTCATATAACAGCCGTTTGCGTCCGAGGTCATCGCCAAGCGAAGAGTTAGCGATTTCAATAACTAGATTAGGAGGCGGATAGCGGTCTAAGTCCACAACTGAAGTTTCGTCCGGAGCCGACTGAGCGCGTTCCCCAATGTAATAGGAGACGTCTGGCTGGCATTCTTGAACGCCAGTTTTCCGGTAGCTGCAGTTGGTGAGCCCGTTCAAAGGGATGCCTTTGAGAGTGCAAAACAAATTGATAGCAAAGATGACAACGGTATTACGGCGAGAGTGACCGGAACCGACTGGAGACATTTCAATTCGCAGATGCCCATCGTAGTAGTATCCCCTGGATTGCTGATAGTCTGGCTCGTCCAGAACCGCCAGGTACTCTTCCCAGGTTGCTGGAACCCATTGGTCAGTTAGCAACTGAGTCTTCAACTGGCTCATAGTTCACCTCGCTTCAGCAAATTCCTGAGATGTCTCTAGCCTAGCGTCTTTAGCAATTCTGCTCGTTGGCTAGTTCTTCAATTAGAGTAGCAGGTGTCAAAATCCGAAGCGTGGAGCTGACGAAATCCTGCTGATTTCTAGTAACAATTGCATCTAGCTGATTCAGTACAGCACAGCTGTACTGAATAGCATCTTCAAAATCTCTAAAATCAATATTGAGTGCCATAGCGATGATGGCCTGATCAACAGTTGCAATTGAGCAGATAGAGGTCAATCTTTTCAAGAACTTGAGGGTCCAGCCGTGGCCTTGTTGTTTGCGAATAATGTAGTAAAGATCGCTGAGGGTTGATGCCGAAACGTATCCTTCAATAAGGCCTTGTTCAATAAGGGAGAAGATTTGATCACTCTCCTCTACATACGGCTGTCGTTGAAGAGCAAGATCTATAACAATGTTGGTATCGAGTAAGATTCTCACAAGTTGTACTTTTCCTGCAAGGCATCCCACCTAGCCTGCTCTGGATCAAAGTCAGGGGGAGAAGGTTGGACATTCTCTAATAAATCTTTGAAAGCATTGGTACGGTATTGAACCGGTTTTTTAATGTCCTCGGATTCAAAGCTAGAGACGGAGTTAAGAGGTACTTCATCATGCCTGGTCACTTGTAGAATGATTACCTCAACATCTCCAGGTACCAAGTCAATGGCCTCTGTGATGATCAGATTGCCCTCTGAATTGATTTTCCCTTTGAATTTATAAGCCTTCATGGTGTTGTCCTCCACCAGTTCCTCAATTCTCTTCCAATTTAGGGCTGAAAATGCCCTTTATGCTGAGGTATCTGAGGAAACAACCCCTGTGCAGACAGCCTGACCAACTAGCTTGCAACATGCGAAGCAGACCAACTACCTGCTTGAGCAACAACAGCCATTTGTTTCTGCAACTCCCAGCAGGCTTCTAGCAAGTTATTAGGAAACTTGCTGGGGTTACAGAAGGCTACTGCTAGGGGGCTAGCCTGCTTGTACAGGTTGTGGTTGGGTTGATGATGAGGTTGCGACCTTAGGATCTGGGGTGACAGGGGTACGGCTGGTGAGGCCGCGAAATAGATCGCGGTCCTGAGGACGGTCGCGGTAGGCAGCACGAGCGGCGGCGTTGAGATGGGTTAGGCTCTCGTAGACCTTTTGGATAGCGTCGTGGCGTCGAGAGGTTGCTACACGGCGGTTGAGTTTGGCTTGCTCTTGCTTGCGGTTTAGCTCATCAAGGCGGTTGCGCAAAGTTTGTCCCTGGTCGGCATAGTCTTTGGGCTGACCGATATTGCTCAAGGTAGTCGCGTAAGTTTGGGCAAGATCAATCAGGCTGGGCAGGACAAACAGCATCTTGGACTCGTTGCTGTGGGAAGTACGGAAGGAGTTGTGGGGAAAAGGGTTGTGGGCAGTGTTGCCGAAGGCGAGTTTGCAGCGGTCGCGTAGCATGCTGCCCCAAGCAACAGCGTCCTTCAGGACGCTATCTTTGCTGGCCGTGAGTTGTTTCTGGATGCTCAGCAGAGTTGCATCTACGGGCAGGGCTGAATAGGCTGCAATCTGGCTCTGGAATTGGTCAAGCTTGTCTGCGGTAACGCCCATAACGCTGAGATCATCCAAACGTTTGCGGGCGAGATCGAGCTTGTTTTTAGCATCTTCAAGGATGACTTCTTCGGGCGCACTGGGTGGTCTGCGTTTCATGGTGATGCTCTTAGTATTGGTTAGGTGAGTGTTGGTTTACGGGGTTTGAATAGTTGTTCCCAAGTTGGGAGAAAGATTCTAAACTTGGGGCGCTTAAACCAAAGCCTGGGGAGAAGTTACCTAGGTCTGGAGAGCTTTAGTCAAACTTTGACGAGAACCCTTCCAAGCTTGAGGAGCTTTGTCTAAAGTCTGGGGAGATTGATCCAAAGTCTGGAGAGCTTTAGCCGAAACTTGGGGAGATCAATTCCAAGCTTGGTTAACAACTGCCACAAGAATTTGAGAACAAGAGCAAGTTGCTGTTGCTCTAAAATGCAAAGTTCCCCCATGTCCCTAGGTTGGAAACAAGCAGGACAGGGTTAATCAGTCTTTAGATATTTGGGGGCAGGGACGGGCGGGGAGACCCCGCCCCTACCGCAACCTAAAAATGGTAGGGGCGGGGTCTCCCCACCCAACCCCTATGGCTCTCCCAATTTGCAGATAGCAGGTTTCCTATAGCAATCATGTTTGAAACTAAGCGTTTGCTCGTGCGCGAGTGGCTGCCTAAACAAGATGCGGAGCAAGCCTTTGAGATTTACAGCGATCCTGAAGTCATGCGCTTTATTGGCAATGGCAGCACTGTAGAGAGTGTTGAAGTCCAACAGGCTAATCTCCAAGGTTTGATTGAGGTCTATGCCAAACGCAAGAACGGCACTGGCTCTTGGGCCATCGTCACCCGGTCAAGCAGTGAAATTGTTGGGGCAGTCATCCTCAAACAACTGCCCGATAACCAAGGCCAGCCCACTCAGGATTACGAAGTAGGCTGGCACTTAAAACAGTCAGCTTGGGGCAAAGGCTATGCCACCGAAGCCGGACGCGCAGCAATCGAGTACGGCTTTAAGCTCCTGAAGTTGCCGGTCATCTATGCCGTAGTCAGACCCGAGAACACAGCCTCACGACGAGTGACCGAGCGCTTAGGCATGGTGCCGATGGGACGCAGCCGCAAATACTACGGCGTCGAACTCGATCTGTTCAAGCTGGATGCAGAGAACTGGGCTGAGCGCTAAAGCCAGCTACTCACTGTAGAGCACCGAAACCCCAGCCATCGCCAGCAGTACGCAGGCTGCGCCTATCCATTGGATCGAAGAGAGCTGCTCTCCCAAAAACAGATAAGCCCCACCAATCGTGAAGATAGGGATCAGCGTCAGAAACAGCGAAGCAAGGCTAGCGGAGAGCCGTTGGAGGACAATTGTATGCAGCCAAAACGGGATGGCATGGAGCATAACCCCAGAAATTGCCGCTAGCCCCCAAATTCCCAAGCCGAGCTGGCTCAGGGGAGCAAACTCCGTCGCAGGCGACCAGACTAGCCAGACGACCAACACCCCCAGCAGACCAATCGCCTGATTCAGCGCCACCAGCAGCAGAGGTGCCAGATCAACTACCCGCTGTCGAATCAGCACCGTATACAGAGCAGCGCAGAAAGTACCGCCAAAGATTAGCAGATTGCCCAGTAGTGAGTTGCTGCCGCTCGTCATGTCATCGCCCGTCGCCGTCACCAGCGCCACACCAACGACGCCGAAAACCGCCAGAGCAATCAGGGGCGGTTGCAGCCGTTCCCCCAGCAGCAACCAAGCCAGACCAATAATCATTAAGGTTTCAGTTGACCAGATCAGAGCCTCAATGCTGGCAGCCGTCAGGGACAGACCAATCAAACCCAAGATGAAAGCAAGTCCTGGCTGGAGTAGGCCCGGCAAAGCAAACCGCAGAATTTGCTGAACGGGTGGCAGTGGCAGACGTTGCGCAACCACCACAGCCCACAACAGTAGGTTGCTACACAGCAGCTGCACTACCAGGAGGGTGAGCGGCGGCATATGCGTCAATGCACCCTTGGTCATCACCGTCGCCATGCCCCAAGACGCCGCAGCCCCAATGCCAGCCGCTAAACTTTTCCACTCAAACAGACCGGAGGCAGGTGGGGAGGTAGATTCTTTCGGCAATTTCAAATCACCCTAGACTTCCCCTGGATGCTACTGCGCCATTACTGCGCCATTGAGATTCTCCAGCAGAAACCAAGCCTCAAAGCTCCCTCCTCAAAAGACCCTAAGCAGCAGGTCTCTGAGGACGACGACGCTGCCACCAACGCAAGGCAAAGGTCAGCGCTGCACCAGAGACTAACAAATAAGGACTAAAGGCGATCAGCCATAAACCCAGTGCCAACAGATCCAACGAGAAGGCTTGCATCGAGCGCGTCGATGACTTCCAAGACTCACCCAACCGCACACCAACCGCACGCTCAGCCACAGGACCAGAAGTCGCTGCCTCAAAGCTCACCGTGATGTTAGAGTAGGCCACCCGATTCTGCACCGACTTGAGTTGGGCATCAATCTGTTCGATCTGGCCGCGCACGTTGCCCAACTCCTGGGTCACGCGCAACACCTGCTCGATATTGCCAGAGCGGTCCATGATCTTGAGGATGTTGTCCTCAGTGCGTCGCAGATTGCGCAGACGAACTTGATAATCAACAATCTGGTCAGCAACGTCTTCAGCTCTAATCGTGCGCGTTTGCACCTGACCCAGCTGGTTCAGCGCCGCCAAAGTCTGCTCAAAGCGAGACTGAGGCACCCGGAGTTGCGCTTGTGCTCTATGCGCAGTGTCTGAACGGATGGGAGATTGATCCTGCAGGTTCAGCACCTCTCCCTGCTGCTCCCGTACTAGCTCATTTAATGCCCGCACCGCTTTGTCTACATCCGGGACGACTAGGTTCACACTGGCTGTACGAACCAGTTGCGGGGCTGGCTTGGGAACGGCCTGAGCACTGGCTTGAGCCTTGGCCTGGTTATCAGTCGAACCGGGAGCAAAAGCCTGGGCAACAGACCTAGGGGCGGGAGCTTCCGTCTTGGCTGTAAGCTCACCTGCACTGGGTCCTGAAGCGGCACTGGGCACGTTTGAGCTGGCACAACCAGTGATCACGGTGCCGCACAGTAGTAATCCAACCCACATACTGTTTCGAATTTCGGCTTGCATTGCTGGTCTCCGTAACCTATTCCTCATTAAGCGCTGTTAGCAGGCGGGTTAAATGGGTGGTTACGGAAATTGAAACTGTCTGCTCCAGATACTCAGGCTGAGAGCACAAGCTACCCTGACAAGTTCACGCCCTATCAATTGAGGCCTATTAATTAGAGCTTATTAATAGGCCTTTCTGATTACTGGTAATCGCCCTGCGCTCCTGCAAATTCAATGTAGGTTAGCTCACAGAGATTCTGTGCCATTGCCAAATCGTAGCTGCCATCTTCATAGATCGCTTTGACATCGTAAACACATTGATTAGAACCATTAGTGAAATTTACTGGGAATGAACCGCCGCTCTCTAAAACTTCAGAACCCAGACGATCCTGACCCCATCGTCCTGAATTAGAAGAAGAAACATATAACTGCTCTATGGTGAGATCGGTGTTGTTTAGTACTGCGAAATCACGTCGGTCAGCTGAAGCACTTTGAGCATTCAGCATCACCATTGGCAGTGCCACCGCAACCGTTACCATTGCATTGCGTAGCGTCTGAAACATGGGAAAGGCTCCTTCTTTATAATGATTTGGAACACTTAAGTTCAACGAGTTAGCTGCTTTGCGTTCCTTAATTCTCAGAATAAAGAAATAGTCTTAGCGATGCATTCAGGGCCACGGCAAATTGAGTTGCCGATGTTCTTAAGGCAATTGCCTATTTCGGAAACTGTGTTGCCAAAACTTTCAACCTCGTCTCTAATGGTTGGCAACAGACGCGAAAATAACGCGAAAACAGAGTGGGTCCAAGGGCTTATCCTATTTACCCACCATCCCCGGATCCCATATGCACGGTCGGAACAGAGTAACAAGATGCCGGTTAAACCGTGGTAGTATCCCAGATGCTCTACAGGCTTTCCCTGTCAAATTTGACTCTTTCCTAAGTTCCCTTTGCTGACTCAGGACCCGGCTTTATGCACCTGCGAGATTCTTTCCGCCGCACCAAGATTGTTGCCACCATTGGCCCTGCGTCCAGTCCGCCGCCAGTCCTGCGTGAACTGATTCAGACCGGAGCTACCACCCTGCGTCTGAACTTCTCCCACGGCGCATATGAAGACCATCAGCGCAATATCCGCAACATTCGGCAGATCGCCTTTGAGTTGAACCAGCCAGTTGGCATCTTGCAAGATCTTCAAGGACCGAAGATCCGGCTAGGGCGCTTTGAGCAGGGATCGATCATCCTCGACAAGGGCGATAAGTTCATCCTCACCAGTCGTCCGATGCAGGGCAACCAGCAAATGAGCTGGGTGACTTACAACAACCTGGCGCAAGAAGTGCACGAGGGTGCAACCATCCTGTTAGACGATGGCAAGGTTGAGTTGCAGGTCGAAAGTATTGACCGCAAGACCCAAGAACTTCACTGCATCACTGTGATCGGTGGGCCACTGTCCAACAATAAAGGTGTCAATTTTCCAGGCGTTTACCTTTCGATCAAGGCGCTCACCGATAAAGACCGCAAAGATCTGATCTTCGGTCTCGATCAGGGCGTGGATTGGGTGGCTCTGAGCTTCGTGCGCAATCCCCAAGACATCCTAGAGATCAAAGAGCTGATCTCAGCGCGGGGCAAGCACGTGCCCGTGATCGCCAAAATCGAGAAGCACGAAGCGATTGAGGAAATGGAAGAGATCCTCTCGCTCTGCGATGGTGTGATGGTGGCGCGGGGTGATCTCGGCGTTGAAGTGCCAGCGGAGCAAGTGCCTCTGTTGCAAAAGCGCCTGATTCGAACCGCGAATCGGATGGGCATTCCGGTGATTACCGCGACCCAGATGCTTGACAGTATGGTCAGTAATCAGCGCCCTACCCGTGCTGAGATTTCTGACGTTGCCAACGCGATCATGGATGGCACCGATGCCGTGATGCTGTCCAACGAGACCGCTGTGGGCAAGTTCCCAGTGCAGGCGGTTGCGACGATGGCTAGCATTGCTCAGGCGGTTGAGCGCGAGCACATTTTTACATCCGCCGAGAGCGTGGGGCAGTCGGTTC
Organism: Leptolyngbya sp. FACHB-261; assembly: GCF_014696065.1. NCBI lineage: Bacteria > Bacillati > Cyanobacteriota > Cyanophyceae > Leptolyngbyales > Leptolyngbyaceae > Leptolyngbya > Leptolyngbya sp. FACHB-261. The sequence goes on from NZ_JACJPL010000031.1 coordinate 234,305, forward strand.
CTAATGCGATCTCCCAGGCCGTCAGCCGCATTGCCGAACAGCTGGATGCTGCTGCGATCATGACCCTCACCAAGTCAGGCGCCACAGCTCGCAACGTTTCCAAGTTCCGCTCTAAGATCCCGATTCTGGCGGTTACCCCCCACGCCGATGTTGCCCGTCAGCTGCAAATGGTTTGGGGCGTCCGTCCGCTGCTGGTGCTAGATCTGCCTTCCTCGCGCCAGACTTTCCAGGCCGCAGTCAATGTGGCTCAGGAAAAGCAACTAGTCGAAGATGGCGATCTCGTCGTGATGACTGCCGGTACACTCCAGGGGGTTTCTGGCTCGACGGACCTGATCAAAGTCGAAGTAGTGACGGCAGTGTTGGGTAAAGGTACGGGGATCGGCTCTGGCTCGGTGAGCGGACGAGCACGGGTCGCCTTCAATGGCTTCGATGCCTCCCAATTCGGTACCGGCGAAATCCTAGTGGCCCCGCGCACCGATGCGAACTATGTAGATGCCATTCGCAAGGCTGCGGGGATCGTCACCGAGGAAGACGGACTTGCCTGTCATGCAGCGATCATTGGTCTGCGCTTGGGCGTGCCGGTGATTGTGGGTGTCAAGAATGCTACTGAGGTAATCCGGGACGGTGCCATCCTCACGCTGGATTTGCAACGAGGTCTGGTTTTCTCGGGGGCCGGCTCATCGGAGTAGCAATTGCGGCCTTTGGGGTTGTGGGCAGTTGGGCGGCTTATTGGGCGCAGACTCGCTCCAGCACGGACCACATGGGTTCACCAGCACTGGCTTGCCGTAGCCGCTGATCATCGTTGCCGGTACGGCGTTGCCCCTGCCAGTGCTCGATTTGCTGCCGCCGTCGGTACTGCCGAGTGGTGCAATCGGCTGAGGTGTAGGTATCGAAGGTTAGGGGTTGCCCCTCATAAGCGGTTTGGTAGCGGAACCAAAACCAGGCAAAGCGCCCATCACGCCTGATGCTATCCGGGTTGACCGAAAAGCGCTGATTACTCTGGCTTTTGGCAACCTGGGTCCAGTCTGCTCTGCCTGGAGCAGCGCCCACTATCAGCAACACTAGGGTCAAGCCAACTACGTTCTTCCACATGTTCGTAAGCTCCAAGAGCGTCTTGCTCCCAAGATTCCCTTGGGTTATCTAGCCTAACTAAAACTCAGTTTTTGAGAAGATGGGTGCTTGCCCTCACAGGGCTCTGGAGGTTGGTATGTCTGCAAAGCCAGCCAACTCTTGACTATGAACCAAGGGCAGTGACGGCTAAATTTACAAGCACAACTACATTTGAGAATACTTGAACACATCAAAGTATTTGTAGCCAGCAGGTCTGTTAATCATTCTGGCTGCGCTGCTTTGGCAAGCACGAATTGCTCTAGATCGTGGTACTGTCCTTTCCAAAATCCATGCTGTCTCAAGATGCCTTGGCTCTGAAAGCCTAGTTTCTCTAACAAGGTTTTAGAAGCAATGTTACCTGGTATGACTTCAGCTAAAACAAATTGCAATCCTATTTCTGTAAAACCAAATTGCAGAATGGCGTCTAAGGCTTCGGTCATAATGCCTTGCCGCCAAAAAGCACTGGCTAGCTCGTAACCAACTTCGGCACTCTGCGCTTGTTTATTCCAATTAAAGCCACAGGAACCGATTACGATATTGTCCTGCTTTCGAGCAATTCCCCAGCGTACGCCGCGCCCAGTTTTAAATCGTTGTGTCCGTCGCTCAATTACACCAAAAGCTTCCTCAATGGCGGTGAAGGTATCAAGGTCATGGAATCGAGTTACTGTCGGGTCGGTAAACACGGCGAGAACAGCTTCAGCGTCTTCTGGGGTTTCCTGACGCAGCAAGAGACGTTCTGTTTCTAATTTGGGAAAGGAGGTCAAGGAAAAGTCCATATTCAGTAAGAGGCTCGCTCGTCTTTGATCTCACCTTCGGATAGTAATCCTTGTAGAATGGCAGGTAAAGGCAATGTAGCTAGTCCGAACGGTCAATCCTGATGGTACAATCGCCGGCTAAAGCTCTAACGCTGGAAGAGTTTCTGAGGCTGTCGGAGACGGAACCGGCTAGTGAATATATTGACGGGCAGATTATTCAGAAGCCAATGCCTCAGGGAGAGCACAGCGCTATTCAAACTGAATTGGCAACGGCAATTAACAGTGTGCTCAAACCACAACGAATTGCCAGAGCTTTTGCGGAGCTGCGCTGTACCTTTGGCGGACGTTCAATTGTGCCGGATATTTCTGTGTTCACTTGGGCTCGGATTCCCCGCAAGGAGAATGGTGGAGTTACCAATGTTTTCTCGGCTGCGCCGGATTGGACGATTGAAATTCTCTCGCCTGATCAGAGCCAAACGAAGGTAACGAAAAACATCCTGCACTGTCTGAAGTATGAGACTCAGATGGGATGGCTGATTGATCCGGAAGAGCAATCGGTATTTGTATACTGGCCAGACCGACCGACAACTGTTTACGATGCGCCAGAAACACAGTTGCCAGTGCCAGAATTTGCTGGGGAGTTTAGGCTAACAGTTGGAGATTTGTTCGGTTGGCTGTTGGAGTAGTATTCAAGTCTTGGCCTAAGAAAAAGCTTTGCCGACGACAGTTTTAGACTGCGCCTAGCTGTCCTGCTGCAAAGACCTGTTTTGCGGTGAGTTGCAGACTTGGAAAGGTTGAGGAGACGAGTTGATCGTTGCCTTGAAATAGTTGTTTCTGATACTCATCTTCGATTAATGTGCAGACCGTCAGGGTTGGCTGTTTGGGCTTGCCAATGTATTCTCTGCCGCCAACACCGAGATAGTCCACAATCCAATACTCAGGAATGCCTAGTAGTGCGTAGTCTTCAACTTTGCGGACGTAGTCGTTCTGCCAATTTGTGCTGACGACTTCAACCACCAGTTTGATTGAGGCTCCTGATGTAATGACAGGTTCTTGTTGCCACAAGGGTTCGTTGATTAGACGAGTTTGATCCAGCACAATGATATTGGGACGAAAAGCAGTTTCTGTGCCTAGAAGTTTGATCAGGCAGCGGTGGGGGATGAAGTAAGGTTATTACTGTAAATCCAACCCATCTAAGATTGGGAGTTCAATATCCTGCTTATTCTCATAAACAATATCAGGAGGTAAATCTTCTTGCTGAGCTGCCCGCACAGCTAGCTGGTCACAACGCTCATTCTCTACATTACCTGCATGACCTCTTACCCATTCAAACGTGACCTCATGTTGCTCACACAAATCAAGTAGCTGTTCCCATAAATCAGCATTGATGGCTTTCTGTTTCTTGTTGCGTCTCCAGCCATTTGCTCGCCATCCCTTAGCCCATCCCTTAGTGACAGAATCAACTAAGTACTGCGAGTCAGAGTAGACGACGATAGCACACTTCATTTTAAGTGTGCGTAGTCCAATAATGGCTGCCATCATCTCCATACGATTATTAGTTGTCAGACGAAAACCACCATACAGCTCTTTTCGATGTCTTCCATAAAGTAAGACAATTCCATACCCTCCAGGACCAGGATTACCTATACAAGCCCCATCCGTGTAAATAACAACTTTCTTAAGTTCTTCGCTCATATATCAGCCGGTTCCTATACAATAATACTGTTATCCTCAAAGCGCTCTATTAGCGCACAAACACGCCCAATACAAGCAACAAAGTGACCGAGATCAACAAAGATTAATCCTCAGTTCAAATCAGGAACAATTTGAGAGTGCCCAACTTCGTTTCTCGTGATTTTACAAAGCTGAAACATTGATCCAATTACAACTTCTAAATCTTGGGATAGCATTTTCTCGGATTGTTTCTGGAAACTCATCAATCTCAAACGGCAGTGCTTGGCCTGGTGTAGCTTCACCAGTTTCAATGGCAGCTTTCATTTGATCTAGCAGTCTCGTCAGGGGACTATCCTTGTCTCCTGACGAGACTGCTCAAGTTAAAAACACTAACGTAGGCCAATTGAACACATCGCTTTTGGCTCATTACAACATTCTTCCACATATAAGACAGGGATAAAAAATTTCATTAACCTTAAGGCGCTTTCATACTTCGAAAAAGAAGGTAGACGGAGTTTTTCTCAGGAGTTTCTCGGGTCCAGTTTCCAGACTAAAAATTGTTGTACATTCACTCCTGCTGATTGTTAAATTGATGCTTAACTAATATGCTCCCCTGCCTTTATTTTAAGGCAGGGAAACGCCTTTACTCACCTCAAGCTGTGACTGCTGCCTTTGCCTTACGGACTGGGCGTCTACGTTCGCCTTTGCGGACGCCGCCTGCCATTTCGTATTCCTCGCTGCTTTTGCCGTATTTGCTGGCAACACCGAGCAGCATGTGTTCGGATAGATCGCTCAGATCTTTCTCAGCTTGACTCAGTTTGCTGCGGGCAGCGTCAACAGCAGAGAGCATGGTATTGTAGGCTTCCAGGTAGTCGGAAACTTGATTCATAGAAGACCGATAAGCTTCCATTGTCAGCGAGTTGCCCAGGTCAAGGTTAGGGCTAATGGACTTTAGTGCTGCAATGCGGCGTTGGGCATGGTCGAGGGATTTGGAGCTACGTCTACGGCTGGTCATAGAAATCACCCTAGAAATAAAGGATAGGTCTAGAGTAAATAGTTGGCTGAGCACAAGCCTCGGGGTTATCTAGGAAAAAAGCGGACGAGAGAGTGGGAAGCTAGCAAATTGCTAGTAGATTTGCGGGTATTGTTGGGGCAAAATGCTCAAGCGGAAAGCTTTAACGCTTCTCTGAAATCAAGAAACGCTTATGCGGAAAGCTGCAACACTCCTGTGAAATCGAGAAACACTTATGCAGAAAGCTGCAACACTCCTGTGAAATCGAGAAACACTTATGCGGAAAGCTGCAATGCTTCTGTGAAATCAACTAACACTTCAGCAAAGTCGGTCTGCAAACGCTCAGTATTTTTGCTAGACTCGCTTGCTTAGCGCAGATCAGTCTGCTAATCTGGGCTGCATCGCAACGACAGGAGTCTTTTGCCTATCGCCAATCACCGCTAACCTGCTGCAAAAATTTAGCGCTACTCAGAAGCTGTAAGCGAACTTCTGGGTAGCTAACCCCCCAACTGTTCTATGGACAGTCAGGCGGCTAACGGGTGATTTTAACACCCTCACTAGCCACCCCGACTTGCTATGGCAAATCACCGGGGTGGCTAACACTTTAGGCGGATCTCCGTAGGGGCAATGCATCTATTGCCTCTACCCATGACCGCATTGTTCAAACTCATTCAGCCATTAGGAACAAACTCAAAATGAATACCGCCCATCTATCACCCTCCCAAATTCGCCTCATGCTCTGGGCCTACATCAGCCGCGAAATTAAGCTACCTGCTGCCAGCAAAAGCATCTTGCAAGTTATCGCCAATCTCACCGACCCACGCAGTCTCAGAGCCCGCATTCCCATCTCGCTAATCGTGGTTCATAGCGGCTTGAGCCAATCCGATATCAGCCGTTTATTGGTCAACCTCGAAGCCAATCAATGGGTCGAAAAGAGCCTGGTTCCTGCCGAAGCCCCCGGTCGTCCGCCAGCCACGCTCTACAACCTATCCGAAGGCTTGATTCGCCATGCCCTCTGCCTAAATCGCAAGCCGTAAACTTAACGAGACTTCAAAATGAACTCCGCAATTGCCAGGTCAACCGGCGTCGTCAACTTGAGATTGGTCTCCTCACCTTCGACAATGCTCACCGGCAAACCCACTCTCTCAAACAGCGCCGCATCATCAGTCACTTCCCAGCCCTGCTCAATCGCCTGTTGATGCGCCTGCTTCAGCAAACTCACTTCAAACCCCTGGGGCGTTTGCGCCGCCCAAAGCTGGTTGCGATCGGGTGTGTCTTGAATCAAACCCTCGGAGCCCACCACCTTGATCGTGTCCTTCACTGGCACAGCCGCAATTAGCCCCTGGCTGGTTTGCAAAGCAGCAGTGCAACGGTCGAACAACGCAGGCGTCGCCAAACAGCGAGCCCCATCATGAATCAACACCTGCTTGGCCTCAGCCGGCAAAGCTTGCAAGCCGCGATAGACCGACTGCTGCCGTGTATCGCCACCCCGAATCAGCTCAACCGGCAGCGACAGCTTGAGGTCGGCCAAAATTGCCTTGAAGTCCGGCCAATCCTCCGGCTGACCAATGATGCCAATCCAACCGATACTGCTAGACGCCGCCGCAGCCAATAGCGTCCAAGCCAACAGCGGACGCTGGCCCAGCTTCAGCAGTAACTTGTTGCGGTCAGCCCCCATCCGTCGGCCCGAACCAGCAGCAGGGATGAGCAGATACATCATTGGGCGAGAATATAAAGCAACGAGAATATAAAGCAATCAGGAGCTTCTCGCTCAGAGTTTACACGTCCAGCGTCTAAACTTGATGCCATGCTGGTTTTGCCCTTCCCGACCGTTCTCTATCAGCTCTTTCTCCTGTGGGTAGTCGTTGAAGTCGAGCGGCCAATGCTGCTCAATCGATTGACCCTACCGCCGCATGACGCTGGCTACTATGCAGGGATTCTCAATCTCGTCTCAACCCTAGTGGGTTGGTTAGCGTTTTTTGCCACGCAGCCTTTGCTATCCCTAGTGGGATTAGAGCGCCCTGTTGCTGAGCTCATCCTGACCGGTCAAGGCTTGCTGTACATAGAAAACTCGCAAATTGGCGTGGGCAATCCTGATCTTCTCTCCTGGCTGATTGTCTCCGCGCTCTTGGCTTACTTCGGCACTGTTTTCATCGAGAAATGGACCCTGCAAGGATTGGACTGGTTCTTCAACCGGCACCAGTTTAAAGGCGCCGATAACGCTCGCCTCAGAGAGCATTTTTTGGTCATCAACGGTAGAAGCTTTCTGGTCATGGTTGCGCTGCGGGTCCTCGCCTATCTACTGCTCCGACCGCTAGGGATTCTATGAGCATCTTTAAGGAGATTATCGAAGTCGGGGTCATCTCCTGGTTTCTGACCATGCCAGAGCGAGTGGGCCGTTGGGCTCACAAATCGGGCACAGAGCTTTGGGGCAAGGCCATGCTGATCAGCTTGTCAGCCTGGCTGGCTTGGTCCCTGGTCGAGAGCGACTTGGCGCGGGCGATCCTAGAATTCTTTGGCTGGACCTTCTTTGTAATTGGGGCCTTAGGCTTCTTAGGCGATTGGCAATGGCCAGAGGTGTTCTCGCTTGGAGCTATTTTGCAGGGAGCCCTAATCAGCTTCGTGATTTTTGGCCGTTGGCTGGACGACTACGAAACCGCCTGGCTACTGTGGCCGCCCTTGGCAGCGCTCTGCGAGATCACGCCCCGGATTGCCCGCTTTTGGGTGGACCCTCCGCCTGAAGTAGAAAAGCCCGGTGTCCGCAGCAAAGCCACGATCTTAGAAGGCAGCATTCAGCGCCTGATCGCTAGTCTGTTAGTCACTTGCTGGCTCGCTTTCGGGATTACAGTGCGGGACTGGACAGCGGTGTACCCCTATCAGGCTGACGATTTCAGCGACAGCGCTTTTGTCCGGGCAATTGAACTGTTCCCCGAACGCGATAGTGTCGTGCGGCGGCGTTGGGACCAAGTGCGAGGCTGGTTTGGCTGGCAGGGCATTCAGCCTGGAGACCGTTTAGTTCTAGAATCTCTACGCCAGACGGTTGAAGCCCAGCGTTTGCAAGACCCCAACCAGCGCGAAGCCTGGCTGCAACGGCTAGGCGATCCTCAAACCCACCTGGCTGAGCAAATTCTGCTGGATGCGGTGGTTCTGCCTCAGTCTGGCGCGGCCAACCAACAAGTGAATTTAGATGTGGAACTCCTCGGTCGGGCCAGTTCCCTCCAAGAGCCCACTCGCCTGCGCCTAGTGGTGCGGCGGCAAGACCGCTTCTCTTCTGGTGAGACTGTGATTGCCGGACAGGACTGCCAGATCCAGGCCAATAGTCAGCCGGTAACGCTAGTTTGTTCAGACCCCATGTTGCTTGAAGAGGTGATTAGCCCCGAGCAACCCAGGGCAAACTAGCGACTAGATTACCCCTAGCTATTGCTCTGGTTGATAGCTATTGCTCTAGTTGATATTGCCTTAGTCGCTGCTGTACGCGTTCCCTTTCCCCCTATGAATCCTGGTCGGGTTTTGACTATTGCGGCCAATGTCTTTCGCGAAACCATCCGCGATCGCGTTTTGTATCTACCTGGCTTTTTTGCTGTCCTGCTGGTCGCCTGTGGCTTGCTCCTGCCTCATATTTCTGCCGGGGCCGAAGACAAGATTTTGCTCGATGTAGGATTAGCGGCCATTGGCGTGCTGGGGCTAGTAGTGGCCATTTTCGTTGGCACGGGCTTAGTAAACAAAGAGATCGAAAAGCGCACCGTCTTTGTGCTGATTGCCAAGCCAATGAGCCGAGCCGAGTTCATTGTCGGCAAGCATTTGGGGCTATCCGCCGTGCTAGCAGTCATCGTGGCGATGATGACCGCTGTTTTCCTAGCAGTTGCAGGCTTGCGCCTGATGCAAGGCACCCTTTCGACCGGCATTAGCTTGCATGTCGGCCCAATCTTGGTGTCCTCAGCCTTCGTAGTGCTGGAATTAGCGCTCTTGGTGGCAGTAGCGCTGCTGTTTGGCGTGTTTACCAGTTCCTTGCTGGCCAGTCTGTTCAGCTTTGGCGTCTATATCATGGGGCACCTCAGCACCGACTTGCTCTCCCTGGCCAAACTGAGCAAGAACGCCACGATCGAGCAAGTCGCCCACAGCCTCTACCTGGTCCTGCCCAACCTGTCGCTGCTCGATCTCAAGAACCAGGCTGTACACGGCATCCTGCCGCCTAGCGGAGAACTGCTGCTGCGAGCTTTCTACGCCCTGGCCTATACGCTACTGCTGTTGGCGGTGGCCGTTCTTGTATTCTCGGAGCGAGAGATTTGAGCCGTCTCAATTGTTATTTAGGCTACTAATGCCCTAGCTGCTAGTCTTGACTCTCCTCCATGGAGGAGACTTTACGATGGCAAATGAACGCTGTGCTTTTTGAAAAAAAGTTGCCACAGCCTTTTATCCTTGCAGTTAGTGCAGAATTTTTGTGTAGAGGCTTGCTCATGTTTAAAACTCTGGTCAGCAGATTCAAAGTCGTAGCCTTGATGGCCGTCCTGATTCTGGGCATCCTAGGCCTAACTCCTGGTGCTGCTAAAGCTGACACTGTTGAAGTTCTGATGGGTTCTAAGAAGGGCTCTTTGGTATTTGAACCCGCCACAGTGACGATCAAAGCTGGCGATACGATCAAGTGGGTCAACAACATTGCCTACCCCCACAACGTGGTTTTCGACAAGGTTCCCGGCAACGATAAAACGTTAGCGTCCGAGCTTTCCCACAAGGGCCTGTTGAACGCTCCGAAGCAAACCTACGAAAAGACTTTCGACGTTCCTGCTGGTGAGTACACCTACTACTGCACCCCCCACCGTGGCGCTGGCATGGTCGGTAAGATTGTAGTTGAAGGCTAATCTCGCAGCCGTCTAAACTCATTCAACTGATGCAAAAGCCTCCCCAAGGGGAGGCTTTTGTATGGCTATTGGGTTTCGTGAAGTGGGTGTTGAAACCAGCAATCTAATGGGATTTGATGGCGCGATCTTGTTGCTCGCTCTGGCCATTCGCGTAACAATGAAGAAGTGTAATGAACAGAGTATTTTTTCGTAACCTTTATTAAAAATGACCTCGCTGCTGCCAGTCTCCGAGCCATCCATTCAACCCCAAAACCAATCTCAAAACCAGCCCCAAAACCAAATAGAGCCCCAGCAAGCAAGGCCGCAGGGGTATGACTACGACTTGGTGATTGTGGGTGGGGGCTTAGTTGGCGCAACCCTGGCCTGTGCGCTCAAAGGCTCGGGGCTCCGCATCGCTTTAGTCGAAGCTCAGATGCAATCAGCTGCCGCAGCTAGGGGGCAAGCCTATTCGATCTCCTTACTTTCAAGCCGCATTTTTCAGGGCCTAGGGCTTTGGCAGCAAATCCTACCCCAAATCACCACCTATCGTCATATCCGGTTGTCAGATGCCGACCATCCAGGTGTTGTGCATTTTCGCCCTGAAGACTTAGGGACCGACGCCCTGGGTTATGTAGCCGAGCATCGAGTGTTGCTCACTGCGCTTCAAGAGGGCTTACAGCAGTGCCCAACCGTGAGCTGGCTATGTCCGGCTGAGGTAATCAACACCTGCTATCAAGCGGATGGGGTTGAGCTGACCTTAAAGCTGGAGAACGAGCAATGCTGCCTGCGGACCCGCTTACTGGTGGCCGCAGATGGAGCCAGGTCACAGATCCGGACCGGTGCGGGCATTGGCACTCATGGCTGGAAATACTGGCAATCTTGCATTGTGACTACGGTAAAGCCAGAGAAGCCTCACCCAGAGACAGCCTATGAACGGTTCTGGCCGAGCGGCCCTTTTGCCATCCTGCCCTTGCCCGACAGTCGTTGCCAAATCGTCTGGACGGCACCCCATGCCGAAGCGAAGGCGATGGCGGCGCTGGATGATCAGCAGTTTTTGGCAGAACTGAGCCGCCGCTATGGCTCTCAAATGGGCCAGCTAACGTTGGCCGGGGGCCGAGTGCTGTTTCCTGTGCAACTGATGCACAGCAACCGATACACACAGCCTCGCTTGGCCCTGATTGGCGATGCCGCTCACTGCTGTCATCCGGTGGGAGGCCAGGGCGTGAATATGGGGATTCGGGACGCTGCCGCATTGGCCCAAGTGCTGCAAGCAGCCCATCAACAGGGCGAAGATATTGGCGATTGGCGCGTCCTCAAACGCTACGAGCGCTGGCGCAAACTAGAAAATCTAGCGATTCTAGGCTTCACCGACCTGCTCGATCGCTGTTTTTCCAATCAATGGCTGCCTCTGGTTGGGCTACGCCGAGTTGCGCTCTGGCTCTTGCGGACGGTTCGACCGTTGAAAGTCTACGCGCTGCAATTGATGACTGGCCTGCGCGGTAGACCTCCAGAACTAGCCGCTAACGCAGGCAGGGTTCAGCAGTGGCCGGTAGCTCAACGGTGAATTGGGTCCAGCCGTCTCGGCTCTCGACCTGGATTTTGCCCCTTAGGTGCTCAACCAAATTCTTGACCAAAGATAGCCCCAGACCGGTTCCGCCTTGTTTCCAACGGTCAGCTTCGGGCACTCGATAGAATTTTTCAAAGATCCGGGGTAGATCGGTTGCTGGGATCTCTGCTTCGTTCGCAACGCAAAAGGCAATGGCTAAACTCGAAGTTCGATCCGTGAGTTGAGGCTGAGTAACACAGCGCACGCTCAAGGCAATTTTGCCGCCGCTAATCGTGTATTTGCAGGCATTATTGAGCAGTTCTGATAGGATTCGCGTCACACCAGCTTGGTCGGACAGCAGAGGCGGCAACTCGGGGGATAGCTCAACTTGCAGGGTTTGCTGACGAGAATTCAGGCGGGATTGAAATGCTTGCAGAATTTCTGGTAGCCATTCATCTAAATGCAAAGTCTGCAAAGAGATCGGATAGGAATCTGCCTCCAACCGTTGCAAATCCAAGAGGTCATTAACCAGATCAACTTCCCGATTACATTCAGCTTGCAAAACGGCTAAATAGCGCGACCGTTGCTCCTGCGTCTCAGACAGCTGTAACATGCGAATTGCCATTCGGATATTGGTCAATGGCGTTCGCAGTTCGTGAGAAACCGTACTCAGGAAGTCATCTTTGAGCAGGCTCAGCTGCTGTAGTTCTTGAACTTGCTTCTGGCTTTGTTGATGGAGTTGCGCCAGCGTCTCCAACATCCGGTTGATTGCCCTAGCTAGGCTTGATAGCTCATCCTTACCCTTGACCAATACGCGTCGGTCGAGGTCGTCACTGCTGCGAATGCTTCTCACACTCGCGCTCAGCTGAGCCAAACGGGCGAGCACTAACTTCTCTAGGAGCAGTAGCGCGACACAACCAAATACTAGGCCGATGCCTAGCAGCGTCCAGAGCAAAGCCTTCTGGCTGATGCGGGCTTCCTGGTAGATTGCTCTAGGAGTGTCTACCCGCAACAATAGAGCAGGTCTGCCCTCGATATCCTCAAGCAAGGTATAGCCTGCGATTTGGTCTTCGCTGAGTGGCTGGACGTAGGTGGAGGTGGAGGTATTGGCTAGCGAGGTCAGCGCAGCCTGGTAGTCAGGCGGTAGCGGTGATTGATCGAGCCGATGCACAGTGAGAGACAGGCGGGTGGTGTGCTCTAGCGCTTGAAGTTTAGCTTCGTTTAAGTATTGCCCTAGGATGAGAGATCCCCGAATCGGTCCCTTGCCTTCACTAGTCAGAACAGGCCGCGAGGAAACCAGCAAAATATCCTTGGGTAGCAGAATAATGCCTGAACGGTTGCTGTTTGGATCCGCATGGCGCAGGGCTGGAGGGTTGCGCTTGAGATAGGCTGGTAAATTCTGAGGCAGGGAAGTTTGTTGTTCGCGTTGCAAGTCAAAAGCCTTGCCATAAACAAGTTGTCCTGAGGAGCGGACAAACAACATCAAGTTCAACTTAAGCTTTTCAAAGGCATTGTCGTACAAATTTGACTGGATATAGTCTTCTGTGGGCTCTGCAACAAAAGCATAGGAATCATCCCACATTGACCAGTTGATATTAGAGGTGTTTAGCTCATCTAAATTATGCGAAATAGCGCTTGAGGCTCGCTCAAGGTTCATGCGCATATTCTGCTCTTCTAATTGGTTGAAACCACTGAGCAAAATGTTGGCAGAAATGTTATACAGAACCAAGACCAGGCTAACGAGGGTAACCCCAATGATGAGCAGTGTCTTCTTGCGTAGTGTCATCGAAGCTACCTACTGATCCGCTAGTCTGATTTGGGCTACTGATACCCAAGGTTCTCACTCTTCACCTTACTTCACATAACACTCTCTGCCAAAACTTAGAACCTCAACCCTAAAGTGTAGTTTTCTGGCAGTTTCTGACTTGCAAGTCAGGCAGAGCGAACGTTCTCGCCTAGGCACAAGAGACTTAAGCAAAGGCAGGTTTGGCCTCGATCATAGGTTACGAGATGCTCTTGGTCCAGTGGACAAAGAGGAAGTTAAATCACGCTAAATTGCTGTTGACAAATTTTCAAGCGATCTGCTGTTTAAGTTTCGCACAGCAGATGCGGCTTAATTCAGTAGGCCCAAAACTGAGGGGCATTAAGTTTAACAGGGTTAATCTACTTGGGAATCCGTCAAGCCCAGCAAGATTACCACGAACACTGAGTTGAGACGTCAAAGGAGCAAGCGCAGCCCTCGGCAATACTACGTAAGCAGTATAGAAGTCAAGGTAGTTTTTACGGCAAAGCTTTTTTATCAGCTTGTTAAGCAACCGTAAATATACGGGGATATCACAAGGCTAATAAGCGTGATGACCGTATCCTCTCTGATGAGTAGCCAGAGGGCTACATGTTTACATCAGAAATAACACCGAGCCTTCATTGATAACCTTCAAGGTCCTTCAGAGCGCTGGAACACAGCACGATACCTCATGGAAAAATTTTCTGTTCTCTATTTTGTTGAACCCATGATGGGTCTAGGTTCCCACTATTGGGCTCAAGTGCTTGCAAAGGCGCTAGTTAAGCAATACGAGAATGTTGAACTCACGGTTCTAATTGACGATTTAGTGCCTTTTAGTGTGGTGCATGACAGAATTAACTGGATAAAATTACCAGTCTGTCGGAATCAAGTTACCGAGCATGGTTCATTGAACTTCAAGCTCATTGACGAAAGCGGTCATGAGGTCGATGAGCGTTGGAAACAAGCACGGATAGATTGTGTAAGTAACGCCTTCAATACAATCAAGCCCAATGTTGTTCTCTTACATAATCATCTATCTGGTTTAGAGTGGGATAAGTTAATTGAATTTGAATATAAAACACTCGTTGACCTGGCACATTTAGCACCGTGGGAACCACCCGTTTTGGCTTCCTCTATGGATTTTATTGATGGTTTTGAGAATCAATCTGACACTGAAGCTAAAGAATACCTTTGCAAAGTGAAAGAGGAGGTCGACTACATTCTGGTCTGCGGAGCCAGTCTCGACCTGTTCATGCAAAGTTGTCCGCTCGCTGCGCAATTTCAGGACAAGCTAATTTTGGCTGGTTACCCTGTAGACAGCACGCCTCTACTGCCACTGGCTGAGGTTCAGGAGCCTGAGGTCATTGTTGCAGCAGGTGGTAGTGAACTGGGTAATCAGCTGTTCCGAGCCGCGATTGAAGCCTTTGGTCTAGCCCAGCGCTCCCCAAATTGCCTTTTGGGCCAGCATCCCTGGCGACTCCTGGTCGGACCACACTTGAAGGCTGAGATGGCTGCTCTGCAAGCCATGGCCGAAGCGGTAACGACAGCGACAGGGACTCAGGGTAGGTTGATCGTGCAGCCAACTGTCAGCAGTGCTGAGTATGCCGCCCGCTTAATGCATCACTGTGTTGCCTCTGTCTCTCAGTGCGGACAAAGCACATTTGTTGATCTTGAACGAACTGGGGTACCGGCCCTAGTTGTTCCCTACGAAGCCAACGGCATGGTGCAGGAGCAGCTTTACCGCGCCCAATTTCTTCACAATTCTGGTCGTGGCGTTCTGCTTAGAGAACAGAATTTGTCTGCCAGCAGCCTCCTAGCAGGGCTGGAACAAGCCCTGGCGATCGGCCCGAAGCGAATTGGCGTGAATCTAACTGGAGCAGAATTTGTAGCAAAATTCATTCACGACTTAGCACTCAGCAATCAGCACAGAAGTAGCTCGAGGCACTCGAGGCAAATCGACACCCATCTTCGAGCCCGCCAGCCCAGTGGGGCTAGCCAACCTCACTTCACTGACACGCCTTATCTGTACCGCTAGCTATAGCGTTAGCTGACTCCTCGCGCTACAGCTTTATGACGCCTCGGTCAAAGACACTGCCATCGGTTCCAATTGCTTCAATCTCAATCCGATCGTCATAGACTTCAAGCCCAGCAAAGCTTAAGCGTTGTGCCGAGTGAGCAGTCCAGCCTGAGCGGCCCACGGGGCGGGTACCTGCACCTGCCCCACAAATCAGGTAAGTCGTGCCATTAATGACTTGGGTCCGCTCGTAGCTGTGGTCGTGGCCATTGATATAGAGCTGAACCCGGTGCTTCTCGAACAGTGGGGTTAAGTCGCGGATAAAAGCTCGATTGACCCCGTAATGGCCCGATGAATAAACCGGATGGTGGCCGAAGACAACTTTCCAGGGCGCAGTGCTACGGCTCAATTCTTGATCGAGCCAGGCCAGTTGCGTTCGCCAAGCGGCATTCCCATTCGTATCTAGCGCAAAAAACTGTACTGGAGCTTGAGTGAAGGTGTAGTAGCGCCCTTCCATGTTGAAGCCTGGATAGCGCAGTTGAGGTTCGCCATTCGCGGTACGGATGTCGTGGTTGCCCAAGCAAGCCCGGAACTTGACACCTTGATTTAGCAAGGTCTCATAGGGCTGCTCAAACACAGCACTGATTTTCTCAATTTCGCCGTTGTTGTAAATATTGTCTCCAGCTAGGACCACTAAAGGGAAGGGGTTCTGAGCGTGGTAGCCAGCCATTGCTTTGGCAACAGCGTACTGCCCCTCACCACCCGTGCCTGTATCGGCGACAGCGGCAAAACGCAACTGTGGTCCTGCTGGCGTAGTTGGCACAGGCGTGGGGATAGCAGCGCTGGCAGCAGGAGGGTTTGTCTGCGAAGAACCCGCTCTAGAACGCATGCAAGCGGTGGCGGCCCCGAGTCCAGCTAGACCAGTCCAGGTGAGCAACTGACGGCGCTTTAACGGCATAACAATAGTCAACATCTCCAGGGACTAAGATAACGCTCTCCTGTGAAGACAGGGCAGCAGTGATACAGTGATCCGGTATCAGAATGTACTGTTGCCATGACCGGCCAGCCGCCTGACCTCCCCCCTGAAAACGAAGCGCCGAACGACTCAGCTCCTGGGCCTGACGACAGTCCACCGAGCCCGCTAAGCCCACCGCAGGAGTCTGCTGCCTCACCGCCACCTGCGCTGCCACCGCAGGATGCTACAGCACTTTTGCGCAAGGCCATCGCTCAGTTCCAGCAATTTTGGCAAGTAGCCCAGCCCTGGCTGCGTCGGCAGGCTATTGTGTTGCTGCGCGCAGTGATCCGAGGGGCCGAGTATTTGTTGGTCAGGCTAGAGACTGAACCGGCAGCGTTACCTCCTTCTACTTCAGTAGCAGATACCTCAATTGCAGAAGTCGCAACAGCTGCTACACCCGGTGTCCCCCGTCCACAGGCGACAACTGGACCTTTATCCCCTGTTGACCTTGGTGGCCAATTGGCCCGGATCCAGCCTTTGTGGCAACAGGCTGTAGTTTGGCTAGAAAACGTCTTTGGACGGGTGCGCGATCTGCTGCCAGAACGCGTGCGCACTGCCCTAGAATCAGCGCTGGCCTGGGGTCTAGACAAGACACGGGCCATCTTGCCTGCCTCACTCAATGAGCGGCTGAGCGACCGGGGCTTGGTTGCTAGTGCTTCTGGGGCACTGCTAGTGTTGCTGTTCACGCTTTCATCGGCTCTGAGCCCAGCGCCACCGCCCAAGATTGCTGTGGTGCCGCCGCCTGTCCAGCAGCCCACTGAGAAGCAGCCCACTGAGACGACTCCGCCACTCATAACCCCACCAGAGGTACCATCCCCACCGGCAGCGCCCGTCCTGCCACCAGAACTGACGGCTCCGGAGCCAGAGACGCCGCCAGTTAGTGTCTCGCCACCCCCCAAGGCTGAGGAGCCTGAACCCGAGCGGTTGCCTCAGCTCACGCCTGAACAAAGTTTGATTGCCTCAATGCAGAGCCAGGTTTCCGAGGTCACCAACAGCTACGCGCCAGGTTTGATTCAGGCAATTCGGGCCAACTTCCAGAGCAATCGTCTCACTGTGCAGTTAGGCAGCGATTGGTACAACTTGGCGGCAGCAAAACAGGACCAGTTGATGGCCGATCTGCTTAAGCGAAGCCGCGACCTTGATTTCAGCCGCCTGCTGGTTGTGGACGCGCAAGATCAGTTGGTCGCCCGTAACCCTGTGGTTGGGGAAAACATGGTCATCTTCCAACGCTAAATTCTGGCTGAATTTTGTGGGACTGTTCTGCGTTCTTATCTGGGTTCTTATCTAGGCCTGTGAGACCCAGATAAGAACGCTCGGTCAACCCGCATAAACTTCCTGCGCCAAAAACTCCCGCACCTGAGCTAAGTAGGTTTGAGGATCTTCCAGCATAGGGAAGTGAGCAGTTTTGGGAATCACAACATATTTCACTTGCTCGCTCAGGGCCGCGGCCTTCTCGCCCATGTCCGCAGGAATGATAATGTCCTTCTCACCCGAAATTAGCAAGGTAGGAACTTGCACCTGGGCAAATTCTTGAGGCATAACCTCTGTCGCTTTTTTGCTGACGCTAGCGAAAATTGTATTCAGAGCGGCATGATAATCGGCTAGCAAAAAGTCTTCTAGAAAAGCTTTTTGGTCAGCAATGGCAATCGGACGGTGCAAAAACCGCGCCATGAACATGCGTTCAACGAAGGGGATTTTGGCCAGCCATTGAGGGCGAAACTTCACCACATATCCGCCAAACTTATAGAACTGCTCAAAGGCATTTTTGTCGTATTCAAAAATGCCACTGCAGGTCAAGATGGCCCGTTCAACACGCTCCGGATAGCGGTTCAAAAACAGAACAGCCATCGAAGCGCCCATTGAGTGAGCATTGAGATACACGCGCTCCAAATTCAGAGCATCTAGCATCTCAGCCAAATCGTCCGCATAGGCTTCTAGTTCATACAGGGTTGTAGGACCACTTTCTGTCAACGCTGCTACCTTGGAACGGCCAAAGCCACGCAGGTCATAAAGTAAACCATCAAACTCCGGTGAAAGCGCCCGTGCAGTGCTCTCCCAGTAGCGACCAGAGCCACCCCACCCATGGACGTAAACCATAACGGGGCGTCCAGTTGGACGATCGCCGTAGGCCGTGACCCACTCGTAGTAATGGGGAATTTGGCGGATTTCAAGGTATGGCATGGCAGATGTCTACACAGCCTGCTGGTAGAGCGGAGGGGTAACTTGACGTGTCGCTTTACGATCAAAGGTCAGGTGATTGTCTGTCACATCGACCAAAATGGTATCGCCTTCTTCAAACGCCTCTTCCAAGATCTTGACTGCAATTGGATTCTCAATTTCGCGTTGAATGGCTCGCTTGAGCGGACGGGCCCCATAGACAGGGTCATAACCGACTTCTGCAACGTAAGTTTGAGCGGCCTCCGAGAGTTCCAAATGCAATTTCTGGTCCGCCAACAGCTTTTCGATGCGACGAATTTGCAGACCGACGATCTTGCGAATCTCAGCCTTGCTGAGTGCGTGGAAGATGATCGTTTCATCCACCCGATTCAGAAACTCAGGACGGAAGTTGGTTCTCAGAGCTTCATTCACCCGCCGACGCATTTCCTCATATTGGGTGTCGTCCCCTGAGACATCGAGAATTACATCACTACCAATGTTGCTGGTCATGATGATTACAGTGTTTTTGAAGTCCACTGTGCGACCTTGAGAGTCAGTAATGCGCCCATCATCGAGAACCTGTAGCAGGATATTGAATACATCCGGATGGGCTTTCTCAACCTCATCAAACAAAATGACTGAGTAAGGACGGCGACGGATCGCTTCAGAAAGTTGCCCCCCTTCGTCATAACCCACGTAGCCAGGAGGCGCGCCGATCAACCGCGAAACTGAGTGCTTCTCCATGTACTCAGACATGTCGATCCGCACAATCGCTTCGTCGGTATCAAATAAGAATTGAGCCAGAGTCCGCGCCAGCTCGGTTTTGCCGACCCCTGTCGGTCCTAAGAAGATAAAGGAGCCGATCGGACGTCCCGGATCTTTCATGCCAGCCCGAGCCCGACGGATCGCCGCAGAGACAGAGGAAACAGCTTCTTCTTGCCCTACAACCCGTTCATGCAAATGGGATTCCAGTTGCAATAGTTTTTGCCGCTCAGATTCCAGCAAGCTCTTGACAGGAATTCCCGTCCAGCGGGCTACGATCTCAGCGATATCGGCCTCAGTGACCTGCTCCCGGAACAGGCCAGTAGCATTGCTATCCAGCTTGACTTCTAGGGCATCCAGTTGTTCTTGCAGTTCCCTAAGCCTGCCATAACGTAACTCGGCAATTTTGTTGAGGTTATATTCGCGCTCTGCTTGATCGATCAACACCTGAGTTTGGCTGATCTGCTCCCGCAAATCCTGCACCGTGTCAATCGTTTCCTTCTCGGTTTGCCAGCGAGAATTGAGCTCGGTTTGCTTCTCTTTGAGGTCCGCAATTTCGCGTTCAATTCGCTCCAAACGCTCATTGGAACTGCGTTGGCCTTGGCGATTGCGATAGATAACTTTGCCGTCTTTTTCGGTACGCTCCAAGCTTTCGTCTTCTCCCTGCACGGAGAGTTTCTCCATCTCCAGTTGCAGCAAGCGACGGTCGATCTCATCCAGCTCGACGGGCTTGGAGGTAATTTCCATCTTGAGCTTGGCAGCCGATTCATCCACCAAGTCAATAGCTTTGTCGGGCAAGAAGCGATCCGAGATATAGCGATCGGACAGGACTGCGGCTGCGACTAGCGCTGAGTCGGCAATTTTGACCCCGTGGTGAGTTTGGTAGCGCTCTTTCAAACCCCGCAAAATCGAAATCGTATCCTCAACTGTGGGCTGATCGACAAAGACCTGCTGGAAACGCCGTTCTAGTGCCGCGTCTTTCTCGATGTATTTGCGATACTCATCCAGGGTTGTAGCACCGATACAGCGCAACTCGCCTCGCGCCAGCATGGGTTTGAGCAGATTACCGGCATCCATGGCACCTTGGGTGGCACCGGCACCAACCACTGTGTGAAGCTCGTCAATGAACAGCACGATCTGCCCGTCGGAGCTGGTGACTTCTTTAAGCACCGCTTTGAGCCGGTCCTCAAATTCGCCCCGATATTTTGCCCCCGCAATCAAAGAACCCATATCTAGGGAAATTAGCTTGCGCCCCTTCAGCGACTCAGGGACATCCCCGTTCAGAATGCGCTGGGCCAAACCTTCAGCAATTGCGGTCTTACCCACCCCGGGTTCGCCAATCAGCACAGGATTATTCTTGGTGCGGCGGCTAAGCACCTGAACCACGCGGCGGATCTCATCGTCTCGACCGATCACCGGGTCCAATTTGCCAGCTTTTGCTTGCTCAGTCAGGTCACGACCAAAGCGCTCTAGGGCTTCGTACTTGGCTTCTGGGTTCTTGTCAGACACAGTTTGATTGCCCCGCACGTCTTTGATGATGCCTTCAAGGCGGCTACGGTCTAGGGCAACTGTCTTAAAGATGCGCCGGCCAATGCGGTCATCTTCAACAAAGGCCAGCAGCAAGTGCTCGATCGAGATGAATTCGTCTTCGAATTTCTGACGGGCTTCGTCTGCCCGGTCCAAGAGCAACTCCAGATTGCGGCCTAGGTAAAGTTGATCGGTGGTACCAACCTTGGGCTGCCGTTGCAGGAACCCCTCCAACGGTTGCAGCAGTCGCGCCGGTGGCACATTGGCACGTGCCAGAATGGTGCCAGCTAGCCCTTCTTGCTCCAGCACAGCCACCATCAGATGTTCCACCTCTAGCTGTTGGTGGGAGGAACGTCGCGCAACATCCTGAGATTTAACAATCGCATCCCAGGCTTTTTCAGTGAACTTGTTGGGATCGGTGGGCTGCATCGGCTATCATCCAGGGCGGAATTTTAGTCTAACAAGGGTAGATTCTCTAGAGAGGCCGGTAAACCCGGTAGTTGAGGCTAGGGAAGATATTGTCAATCTTTTCGACCTTCTCAAGCCAACCCGAATCGACTTTGCCGAGGTTCAGGTCTTCAAACAACTTATTGAAGCGCAATAGGTGAGAACGGGTCCGGCGCACCGCATAAGGGACCATGGTGCCAGTCCGCATAATAAAGGCCCAGTCCGAGGATTGAGCTAAAAGTAACTCGCGCGCCGCTTGGTTAAGCGCACGCCATTCTAGTTCATCTGCAGGCTCCTGGTTGGAAAGCTCGATCATGCGCTCAGTTGCTTTGTGCAGGTGCGGGTAGATCCAGGCGTTGGTTTCGTTGAGCCAATACTCATGAAAGCCTTTATAGCCCCAGCTGGACTGAGCGGGACGGGCTACCTGCTGCGAGGGGTTGTCGCGCAGATAGTCCGCCAAGTGAGTCATCTGGTAGGTGCCCTGGTCGTAGTGCGACTTGCGGATCAGATAGTCAATAAACCAGGGGCCTTCGTACCACCAGTGCCCAAAGAGTTCAGCATCGTAGGGCGAAACGACAATCGGCGGACGCTTCATGATGCCGTGAAGGTGCTCAACCTGCTGTTCTCGGTTGAACATGAAGTTAGCGGCATGATCAGCAGCCTTTTGCTTGGCCCAGTAGGGGTCGTAGAGGGCTTTATCAGAGAGCCCCAAACCGCGCCCAGTAATTTTGTGATATTTGATGCCAATGTTTTTGCGCTGGCCATTGGGCATGATGTACGGCTTAATGTACTCGTACTCTGCTTCCCAGCCCAAATCCTTGTAAAACTCTCGATAGGCCGGATCGCCTGGATATCCTACTTCTGAAGACCAGACCTGTTGGGAGGACTCATGGTCGCGGCCAAAAGCAGCCACGCCAGTCTCCGTAAAAATCGGTGCGTAAGTGCCAAAGCGAGGACGGGGGTTGGCATAGAGAATGCCATGCCCATCGCTTAGGAAGTAGCGCAAGCCTGCATCGGCCAGCATGCGCTCCAAGCCGTTGTAATAGGCGCATTCAGGCAGCCAAATGCCCTTCGGGGGGCGACCAAAGTTTTCTTCGTAGTGCTCGCAGGCTACTTGAATTTGAGCCCACACCGCCTGCGGGTACATTTTCATCAGCGGTAGATAACCGTGAGTTGCGCCGCAGGTAATGATCTCTAGATTGTTGGAGTCCAGAAACTGCTTAAATGCGCCCACTAAGTCTCGGTCGTAGCGCTCCCAGAGCTGACGAACAGTCCGGAATTCCTCAACGTAGTGGTTCGCCAAATATTTGATATGGCCGTTGTGCTCGTTGCGGACGGCTTCTTTCTCAGCTAGTTCCTCAAGCTGGGCTAGGTGCTTGTCGTAGCGCTCCTGAAGCAGGGGATCCCGCAACATACTGACCAGGGGCGGCGTCATACTCATCGTTATTTTGAAGTCGATGCCGTCCCGTTTGAGCCCTTCAAATACCTGTAGTAGAGGCACATAGGTTTCGGTGATCGCTTCGTAGAGCCACTCTTCCTCTAGGACATAATCACTCTCAGGGTGCCGTACAAAGGGCAAATGAGCGTGCAGGACAAACGCGAGATAGCCGATGCTCATGAACGGGTCCCTCAGAGTGGATTAAAGCAGGACAAGCGGGTTACGAACAATTTACAGCCAATGGACAACCCTTGACTTATCCCAGCTTGAGGGATAGCCAGCCAATTCTCGGCCAATCCGAGAGAATCAAAATAAGCGGACTGATCGGATTGATCCCAGAAAACATATCGATAGCCATCCCGGCGTCATCAAGGTTGTACTTCAACGACACAGACTCTCTCCTAGGAGCCGTTAGGATAAAGCAATGACCAAGCAAGATGCGTCCCCCCCTCCCTCCCCTAACGTGTGGGTTGACAACCTGAAAACTCTAGGTGTGAGCGTTCTGCTCGCCTTTGGGATTCGTGTGTTTGTCGCTGAGGCCCGCTATATTCCCTCAGAGTCTATGGTGCCAACGCTAGAGGTGAATGATCGGTTGCTGGTGGAGAAGATTAGCTACCGCTTGCACCCACCGCAACGGGGAGACATTGTCGTGTTTCAGCCCACCCAGGCGCTGCAGAACGAGGGCTACAAGGACGCCTTCATCAAGCGGGTGGTTGGCCTGCCAGGCGATGAGGTTGCCGTCCATGACGGTTCGGTCTTCGTGAACGGTAAGCCCTTAAGCGAACGCTATCTTGAAGGCAATCGCCCCAATTACGTTTGGGGGCCTGAGCGAATTCCTGAAGGGCAATATATGGTCCTGGGAGACAACCGCAACAACAGCTACGATAGCCACTTCTGGGGCTTTGTGCCCCGCGATCGCATTGTTGGTCGTGCCGCCTTCCGCTTCTGGCCGCCGCAACGCGTTGGTGAATTAAACCTCGCTGGGGGTAGTGCGATTGCTCAACCGACTCCATAGCTCCATGAGGGACTAGGGAACAGCAGAGAAGGGACAGCAAACATTGAAGGGGCATGCCTTGGCATGCCCCTTCAAAAATTTAGAATCATTTATTGGCAACTGCTCTCAAAACTCACCTCTGACGCTCAGCAACTGCGGCATCAAACTGAGATAGAGCCTCAAGCACAGGGCGAGTAATCCAATTCAAGCCGACTTTGATCTGGTGCTCCAGGGTCGGCATACGGCCCAGATAGACTACACGGCGAACCAGGTAGGCTAGCGGTCCATCCAGGTTTAAACCCAGACCCGAGAAGGCTGCAGCATCTTCACCCAAAGTCAAGAGTTCGCCTAGTTGGAGATAGCGGAAAGACAGCAAAGGTCGACCATTGAGCGAAGCCCAAACATTCCAGGCGCAGAACTCTGCCTGCTGAAAAGCTGCCTGGGCTGTGATCGGAACCAGTTGTCCATCGGCATCGTGGCTTTCTGCTAGATCACCCAGAGCAAATAGGTCTGCATGGTCGGGCACTTGCAGCGTGGATTCAGCCACGACCTGGCCTCGCTCGTTGTGCTTAAGCGGCAATGTCCGCACCAAGTCCGGGACCGTCGTGCCAGCAGCCCACAATACCAAATCAACAGGTAAGGTTTCAGATTCGTCGCGATATTCCAAGGTGATCGCATCACTGCTGACATTCAGCACCTTGGTTTCCAGGTTGAGCCAGATCTGCCGCCGTTCCAGCGCCTTTTGGGCTGCTTCTCGTGTGGTGGGGGCAAAACCAGCAACAATTTGATTGCCGTAGTCAACTAGCCGCACCCGACCTCGATCGCCTAGCCGGTCTGCTAGCTTACAGGCCAATTCCACGCCGCTAGGACCAGCGCCGATGATCACGATGCGGATCTTGTCCTGCTTGGCTTCTTCTAAAACACGCAGACGTTCCTCTAGCCGACGAGCATCAGCAACGCTGCGGAAAGCGTAGGTATGCTCAGCGACGCCTGGAATACTGCTGCTAGCGGGTTCACCCCCTAAAGCCAGAACTAGCCGGTCATAGGTCAACTCTGGTCCCTCAGTCAGTTCCACCCGGTGCTCGGCTAGATCAATGCCAGTAACAACGCCTTGCAGAAACCGCACGCCCGTATTGGCTAATAGTTCTTGAAAAGGAGGGGCAATTTCCCAGGTTTGAAGCTCCCCGGTCAGTAATTCGTAGAGTAGGGGCGTAAACACAAAGCAATCTGACTGATCGACCAGAACAATTTCCGGTTGCTGAGCTTTCCAGGGCAGACGGCTGAGATTCAGGGCGGTGTAGAGACCACCGAAGCCACCACCAAGGATGCAGATCTGCTGAGTCATAGTCAAAATGGGGAGGACCGGGCGCTGCCTCCAGGATAACGAACTTCGACTCTCGCCATCTTGGGCGGGGTTGGACTGGAGGCCAGCCTTTAGGAAAGGTCAGGGCGCAACTTGAGGAGCCTTACTCACGTCCGATCAATTGCTGGCTTTAGTACTGCTGCTATGAATAACCGCTCTTTTTCTCGCTTGATACACCATCTATCTTTCCGGCAGCGCTGGCTGTTGCCCTGCCTGTCGGCAATTGTGGCTTTGACAATTTGGGCAACGTCCTATGCTCAGCCAGCTAATGCCCAACGCGGCCTAGTAGACCTGATCTTTCGTGGCATTCAGGTGATCCAGCTGTCCAGCCTCTCCGACCGCCAAGAGGTTACCTTGGGCGGTCAGATTAATCAGCAGCTTCTCAGCAGTGAGTTTCGCCTGCTTAACGAGCCAAACATTACCAGATACGTTGACCGCATCGGCCAAAGACTAGTGCCCTACAGCGAGCGGCCCAATATCCCCTATCGCTTCCAGGTAGTCCGCAACAATCAAGTCAATGCCTTTGCTACGATGGGCGGCTATGTCTATGTCACCAGTGGCTTGCTAGCCAAGGCTGCCAATGAAGCAGAACTCGCCAGCGTTCTGGGACACGAGATGGGACACATCGTTGGCCGACACGCCGTCAATCAGATGAAGCAGCAGGCGATTGAGGCTGGTCTGGCAAGCGCGGCTGGACTTGACCGCAACACCGCCGTCCGCATTGGCGTGGAGCTTGCCCTCAACCGTCCGGGCAGCCGTCGAGATGAGTTTGAGGCTGACCGCTTAGGCCTATTCAGTCTGACGCGCGCTGGCTACGCAGCCAGTGCCATGCCTGCCTTCATGCAGAACTTGGTCAGTTCTCGCTCAGTGCCCAATTTCTTGAGCACGCACCCAGCCACCCCTGACCGCATCCGGACGCTCAACCAGCTGATTGCTCAAAATAATCTGGCAGGCTCGGCAGGTTTAGACAATGCAGCCTACCAGTCAGCGGTGCGCTCAAGGTTGACAAGTCAGCGCTAACAGCGGCACAATCAGAGATCGCCTGTTTATTTTGCTCGGATCAGGTCAGGCGCTAAGCTTGATGCTCTGCATCAGGCACCTGTACGGCGACCCCAAGGCAACTTCAACCCATGACTTACGCAATCATTCAAACGGGCGGCAAGCAATTGCGCGTCGAGCCCGGTCGCTTCTACGATGTAGAACTTCTGCCCGTAGAACAGGACGGGACACTTACGCTCGACCAGGTGCTCTTGGTCAAGCACGATGATGGACTGAGCATTGGTCAACCTCTGGTGAGCAATGCAACAGTTGAAGTCACCTCTCTGGGCAACCGACGCGGACGTAAGGTCATCGTCTACAAGATGAAGCCCAAGAAGAAGACCCGCAAAAAGCGCGGTCACCGTCAGAATTACACCCGAATTCTGGTCACCAGCATCTCGCTAGAGGGCCAGGTGGTGGGTGAAGCAAGCGGCAGCGCCCCAGTTCTTGCAGCTGCTACAACTAATGAAGAAGAGTAAACTGATGACGGTTTAAAAGGTTAACTCCTATGGCTCACAAGAAAGGGACTGGCAGCACCCGGAACGGGCGCGATTCTAACGCTAAGCGTCTCGGCGTCAAGCGCTACGGCGGACAAGTCGTGCGGGCGGGCAACATCCTAGTTCGTCAGCGTGGCACTAAGTTTCACCCAGGCAACAATGTTGGCCGGGGTAATGACGACACCTTGTTCGCAACGATTGACGGAGTTGTGACTTTTGAGCGTTTTGGCAAAACTCGCAAGAGAATCAGTGTCTACCCCGCTCCTGCTGCCGAAACGGCGCCTGCAGAAGCAGTACTCACTGAGGCTGCATAGACCAGGCGAGTAGCAATCGGCACTTCTAGCTGTAGTAGTTACTTCTACTAAACTCTAAGGAATCAAAGAAAGATTCCAGTAAAAGAGGTGGGTAATCCTTATGAGGATTTGCCCACCTTTTTTTCTTGTAAACTGTTCTTGTAAAGATTTTAATTAGTCAGTATAAGTCAGCCATTGTGCTGAATTAATTTCGGCCCTATGTATTCTTCAGGCGAAGAACGATAGGTTTATGGAATCTTCAATGCTCCTTCTGTCTCAAGATAGAGAGTTAAAGATCACTATTCTCCTTATGTTGGGTCTAGACAGCAACCGTTCCCTGCCCTTTTAACTAACTTCTTAAATCCTGTGCCAACTTACACTCCTCTCCCGACTTCCGCCTGCTTACGCATCCTCATTGCTGACGACGACGAGTTAGTTCGTCTCAGCTTGAAACTAGCTTTGCAGCATCAGTCAGGTCTAGTCGTAGTGGGCAGTGCTAGCAACGGTGCTCAGGCTGTTGATTTCAGCGACAAATATCAGCCTGATATTATCATCATGGATTACCAAATGCCCCAGCTGAACGGGCTGGAAGCAGCTGAGGCGATTCGGCAACGCCAACCAACGACTCGCATTATTCTGCACACCTCCCACGATGACTTGGAGGCAGTCTCTGAGCAAAATCCCAGCATTGACGCTTTCTGCCCTAAGGGAGCACCAGTGCCAGAACTGGTGTCATTGATCTGCCAAGTAGGCCAGGCACCAGCAAACGGTGATAATGACCTCACTCAGCAAGCTTGAGGGCCTCTGCCTGCCTCTTAACAGGCCAGGAATACGTCTCTCATAGCCCTCTGATAAATCCCTAAAAGAAAGCGCCTCAGCATCGGCTGAGGCGCTTTCCCATACGAGCCTGGATTTGAGTTTCAAACTCCAGTTTTAGCAGCCTACTTTGGAACCGTGGCTTTGACCCAGATTTAGACCTTGGTGCGGTCGGTCAAAATCTCATAGCCATCGGCTGTCACCAAAACGGTGTGCTCAAATTGAGCTGAGAGCTTATTGTCAACCGTAACCGCAGTCCAGCGATCACTTAGGATACGAGTGTGACGTGAGCCCTGATTGACGATCGGTTCAATCGCCAGCGTCATCCCCTCCCGCAGCTTAACGTTGGGGAGATCGTGGGTCCGGAAGTTGAAAACGGAGGGCTCTTCATGGAGGTTACGGCCAACCCCATGTCCCGTGAAGTCTTCGACAATGCTGAAGCCATTGCTCTCAACATGGTCCTGAATGGCACCCGCTAGGTCTAGCAGGTAAGCGCCTGCCTTGACTTGCTCAATTCCCTTGTAGAGCGATTCCTCAGCAACTTGAATCAGCTTGGCTGCTGCCTCAGAGACCTGTCCAATCGCCAAAGTAATGCAGGAGTCTCCGTGAAAGCCTTGGAAGAAGGCTCCGGTGTCAACCTTGAGCACGTCGCCATTCTTGATGACTTTCTTGGGATTGGGAATCCCGTGGACAACTTCATTGTTGATGCTGGCGCAGATCGAAGCGGGGAAACCGCTGTAGCCTTTAAAGCTGGGTACCGCGCCCATTTCGCGAATTCGCTTCTCGGCGTGAGCATCCAGATCGGCAGTGGTCATGCCAGGCTGCACCAGTTCTGAAATCTCCTTCAGCACGGTCGCCACAATCTTGGCTGACTGACGCATGATTTCGATTTCACGCCGAGACTTAATCTCAATGGTTCGACGCTGACGGGTGCGGGAAGGCGCGGGTTGGGCAACCAGATTGCTGAAGATATTCATGAAAATGCCGTAGTAACAAACTCTGGGCAAAACACCTGTTTAAGGTGGTCCCGTTTAGACTAGCCGGAACGTCAAGCGGGAGCCTGGGTCTGCAAAACCCGCCCTCCCTAAGTTAACCTAATTTACCCAGAGTTTTGCGGCTTAAACCGTTGTCTCTAAACTAATAGCGCTAACAGCGGGGTAAAATGTCAGATCATCCAGCACTAGGTTGCCGTCGTAGCAGGTGAAGGTGACTCTGTGAATACCAACTGCTCGCACGCTCAAAAACTGGTTGGGTGATAAACCCGAATCTGTCTTGCCCAGATTCGCTGCTGACAACGTCGCTTGGTCTAGCAGCTGGCCGGCGGCGTCGTAGGCGGACATGATCATGGGTTTTGAGGCGGTCACCCAGGCTCCGACGAACTCCACAGGCTTGGCGAAGATTGCCTCGATGGGACGACGGTTTTCCTGAGCACCCAACAAAACAGTGTTGCCCGAATGGGGTGGAAAAGCGGGGTTAGAAGGGCGCAACGCGATTGGCCCCGCAAAGGTGACTCCCTGAGATTGAAAGTGAATATCAACAGGTTTGAAGTCTGGCAACCCTTCAAAATCCAGCACCATAAAGGCCTCACAGGCCAATGGGCAAGCCAAAGGAGCAAGGGCATCTTCGTGATCCGCGTTCTGTTGAACAGCCGCGTTACTGCCACGCTCTGTAGGTATGGATTGGCTGGAGAGTTGTTCTAGCATCTTGGCTTTTCGACCGGCAGTTCGACCTGCCGGTTGGACAATCGTACAAGCAACCATAAGCCCCCGTTCCTTTGGTTTGGTTTGTCTGACTACGCTATTACTCGCAAGCAATAATGCTGAGACAATCTACCATCCCCATAGAAACACGGGCGACCGGGAAGGATTAAGAGTTTCCCCGTGAATTTACAAGCACTTTATCCATCCATAAAGCCCTAATAAATGGGCATTGCCAGATCAATCGGCTACTGTCTTGGTAGTTCATCCCTTGTCCTACAGATTAGAGAATCCTGTCATTCATCACGTTGACAGGGATATCCGCTCCGGAAGATTTGAGAAGTTATACCTAAAGACAGAGTACGATTCCCTGAAGTCTTGGATGGCTAGAGCTTGCGGTAAATACGACCCACTCTAAGTGTACTTAAGAAGGACGTAGAGCTGTGTTTAGTATAACTCAGTACAACCACTGGAACAGCATTGCCGGAAGCTTAAGCTATTTAGCTTAGACCTGGTGTAATCAAACGTATGCCCAGACTGGGTTGCAGCTGGGTCTACAACAGAGAATTCAATTTCAACTCTTGTATATATCGCTACTCGGCGGTGGCAATGGCTGTCTTGAGGGTGCGACAGAAATCCCCTAGTGCAGGCAGGCCTTGATGGGGATCAGCGAGGCGTTTCACACAAGCACTGCCAACAATCGCCGCATCTGCGCCCCACTCCACGACTTGGCGGGCATGTTCAGGCTGAGAGATGCCGAAGCCTACCCCGATTGGCTTGTCACTGACTTGGCGTAGGCTCATCAAAAGCTCCTGAACCTGCTGGCCTACCTGGGCTCGTACCCCCGTTACACCCGTGGTACTGACCAGATAGATGAAGCCCTGCGAAGCCTGAGCAACTGCTTGAATGCGCTCGGGGGGACTGGTCGGTGCGACTAACAGAATGACTTCTACGCCAACGTCGGCAGCTGTATCTAGCAATCCTTGCGCTTCCTCCAGAGGCAGGTCGGGCACCACTAAACCCCGGGCGCCGCTGGCATAGATCTTTTCTAGAAAAGACCGAATGCCCCAATTGAGAATGGCGTTGTAGTAGGTGAATAGGATCAGCGGCGCCCGCAAGCTAGGACTCACCTGCTGAGCCACCTCCAGAACCTGAGCCAGGCGAGTACCACGGGCTAGGGCACGGGTTGCAGCAGCTTGAATGACGGGTCCATCAGCCAGAGGATCAGAGTAGGGAACGCCCAGTTCAATGAAGTCGGCACCGCTACGATCGAGGAGGCGCAGTGCCTCGGCTGTGGTCGCCAAGTCTGGATCGCCAGCTGTAATGAAGGGAATCAGAGCTCGTTCGCCCCGTTCGCGTAGTTGTTCAAAGCGGGCAGACACAGAAAGCATGGAAACCACAGAAGACGTTGCAATACTCCTGGAGCATAGCGGCTTAGGGGGCACCGGCTCAACGTTAGCCGGGAGAGTGTAGCTCTGGTGGGCTTGCCGAGTCACTCTGCTTTTGGCGCTCCGCTTCGACTTCTGTCTGCAACTGCGCCAGTTCTTCGGGGCTCATCTCCGCCAGCCGCTTGGCCAACACAGCCTCTTCGTAATCTTTGAGCTGCTGGTTGTAGGTCATTTTGTGGCTAACTGCCCGGAGTAGATAAGTGCTCAGGTAAGCCACCAAGCCCACCACCAGCAGGACCTGGCTCCAAATGCCTGCATCTTGAGAATCTAATCCAAATTGGCGAAAGGCGAGATAGATACCGCCCCCCGCCAGAAATGCCACCAGGCCAATAGTTAAAACATCAATACGTCGCATTAGGCTTGGACGGACCTTAACGAAACCTCAAACCTGACGGGGCTTGGGGCGGAAGTTGAGAAAGGGGCTGAGCAAGAGCAACCCTGGGAAAAACAAGAAGATCAAGAAGTACATAAATACGCGTTCAATCGAACCGGCGGCGTACCAGCGGTCGCGTGCGTAAATAAAGACTAGCAATGGTAATACGACCAGAAAGGCCCCACCCACGCCCAGATAGAGGAATGGCACCAACGGCAGATCAGCAGCAAAAGACATGATGGTTCAGAGGCCAAAGAACGCTGGATAACTGACCTCATCTTACCTCCGAACTTTGTACCCCCCAGCCTTTGTCCGTTCACGACAGAGCTACTGAATCAGGAAAGCGTCCAGTACACTATGTCTGGCTTAGCTGAGTCTGGCTAACAGCCCTGTCTGGGCAAACAGCACTATCTATGTTTACCTGCCCCCAGTGCTTACAAACCTTTCTGTTTGAGACCACGCCCTGCATGGGCTGTGCCGCCTTGACACTCAAGCAGCAGAAAAGCCAGAAGGCCAAAGAGCGCCGCGCTCGCTATGACCCTGAGGGGCGAGTGATGGACGCAGAATTTTGGCAGTTGCAGCGGCAGTATAATCGCTGCCCTTGTTGTGGCAAAAGTTGGCATCAAGCAGGGTTAGTCGCTCGGGATCACATCATTCCAGTCAGCCGAGGGGGACCGAATCAAGCCCTTAATCTCCAGCCACTGTGTCAGGCTTGCAACCTATGGAAGCTGGATGCAGTAATCCACTTTGATCCGGCCTTTCCCGGACGCCCTGCGGCCTTGCCTGCTCGCTTGCATGAAATCGCAGAGCGCTTAGGGCTTTTGGCGGAGCCCGAATTAGAAGCCGAACAACTCAGTTTTGGGCCGATTGGTTCCCCCCCTGTTTGGAATTACCCTGCGGCGACGCCGCAGCAACTAGAACAACAGACGCTAATTCTGACCCGGCAGGCCAGAGACCTGCCTCTGTAATCGACAATCAACCATCGAATCGCCTGGGACCAATAGCCATGCTTGCCAACCCTGCTCAACTCGGAACAGATTTACCAGCATGGGATGCGGCTTGGGAGCCTTTTCTGCTCTGGTTGGGGGCGGTGCTCAGTCTCGACCTCTACGCTTACAAGCCCCACCAAATCCGACGCAGGCTGTTGTTATATGCAGAGGCTGCTGGCTATGACAACCCACTGCTCTATCAGGCTTACCTGGAGCAGAATCCTGAGGCTCTCAAGCGTTTAACCGGACGCTTGACAATCTCAACGACGGCTTTTTTTCGAGACCGTGAACTATGGCAAGAATTTAAGCAGGATTGGCTAGAGCGCTTGTTGCATCGGTCTGCTAAGCCAATCCGAATCTGGAGTGCGGCTTGCGCTACTGGGCAGGAGGTTTACTCTCTAGCGGTCTTATTAGCGGAACGTAGGGCCCTGGATCGAGTCCAGTTGATTGGCAGCGATTGGAGCGAGAGAGCTTTGCAGCAAGCCCGTTCAGGGATTTATCGGCCTGAGGAACTAGAGGGTCATTGGGATCGCCTACGCCCCTATCTGCAAGCCGTGGGTAACCATTGGCAATTCCAGCCAGAATTACGCGATTGCATTGAATGGCGTCGCCAGGATTTGTTCAGCAGTTCCTTTCCTAAAAGCTGTGATTGGATTCTGTGCCGTAATTTGCTGATTTATCTGCATGAGGGGGCACAAAGACGGTTGGTACAACGCTTGCTCTCTGGGCTCAAGCCCGATGGTCGGCTCTGGCTAGGCAAGTCAGAGCGGTTGAGTGGCTGGAAAGCTTTGGGCCTGAATGGTCTGGCGCGTCATCTCTACAGTCCAAGTCTGCTAAGCTCCAGTCAACTTGGTGTCTAAGCAGGGGCGCTTTGAGAGTGCAGAACGCAGAAATCAAAATTGGCATCATCGGCGGCAGTGGTCTGTATCAGATGGAGGCGCTTCAGGATCTGGAAGAACTGGACGTGCTGACTCCCTTTGGAGCCCCTTCGGATCGGCTAATTGTCGGCAGTTTGGAGGGCACGCGGGTTGCATTTCTGGCCCGACATGGGCGTGGTCATACGCTTCTGCCCACCGAACTTCCCTTCCGCGCCAATATCTACGCCATGAAGTCTCTAGGCGTGGAATACCTGATCTCGGCCTCAGCGGTGGGCTCGCTCAAAGAAGAAGCGCGGCCGCTGGATATGGTGATTCCTGACCAGTTTATTGACCGCACTCGTCATCGCGTGGATACCTTCTTCGGTGAGGGGTTAGTGGCTCATATTGGTTTTGCCGATCCGGTTTGCGCAAAATTGGCCAGTGTTTTGGCAGACTCGGCTGAAGGTTTGGGCGATGTGCAAGTGCACCGCGGCGGCACCTACATCTGCATGGAAGGGCCTGCTTTTTCAACCAAGGCAGAGTCGAATTTGTATCGCAGTTGGGGGGCAACGGTGA
Organism: Leptolyngbya sp. FACHB-261; assembly: GCF_014696065.1. Classification (NCBI taxonomy): domain Bacteria; kingdom Bacillati; phylum Cyanobacteriota; class Cyanophyceae; order Leptolyngbyales; family Leptolyngbyaceae; genus Leptolyngbya; species Leptolyngbya sp. FACHB-261. The sequence continues at coordinate 267,324 of NZ_JACJPL010000031.1, forward strand.
TTGGCATGACCAATCTTCAAGAGGCAAAATTGGCCCGCGAAGCTGAGATTGCTTATGCAACTCTGGCACTAGTGACGGATTACGATTGTTGGCACCCAGATCACGATAGCGTCACGGTTGAGATGGTGATTGGCAATCTGCAACGCAATGCCGTGAACGCTCAAAAAGTAATTCAAGAAACGGTGCGTCGTTTGGGTGAAAATCCACCAGAATCGGAAGCTCATCACGCACTCAAATATGCGCTCTTGACCCCTTTAGATAAAGTGCCAGAAGCGACGAAGGAGCGATTGAGTTTGCTATTAAAGAAGTACCTTTAATCGGTATCTGCAGAGGGGAATCGTCATGGTACAGTATGACCCGCTAGCATACCTGCCATCCGCAGAGGAACTGCCTGACTCTGACGACACCCCTGTGGATAACGAGTTTCAAAACCTGATTCCTAATCTGCTTTTAGCCAGTTTGGCCTTGGCTTGGCCGAAGCGGATGGACTGGTTTTTTGGCGTAGATATGGGAATCTACTACACGCCTTCTCCGCGACCAATACCGATTGTGCCTGATGGCTTTTTGAGTTTGGGTGTGCCGAGGCGCACGCGGGAGCCGGGAAGGTTGAGCTATGTGCTTTGGGAGGAGAATTGGGTAGTTCCCAAGCTTGTTCTAGAATCTGTTTCCCAAACTTATGGCGGCGAGTATGACGAGAAGCTGGCAAAGTACGCCCAGTTAGGGGCGTTGTATTACGTCATTTACAATCCTGATTTTTGGCGCAGGGATAAGCATGAGCCGTTCGAGGTCTATCAGCTAACGGATGGTCAATATGTTCGCTTACCCGGTGAGCCAGTATGGTTGCCTGAAATTGAACTGGGTATTGGCCGAGGTCAGGGCGAGTATGGGGGCTGGATGCGAGAGTGGCTATATTGGTACGACCGATCTGGGAGAAGGTTGACGACACCAGAGGAACTGGCAGCGCAGGAACGTCAACGCGCTGAGCAAGAGCGTCAACGGGCAGAACAAGCTTCACAGCAGCTTGAGTCTCTGCTTGAGAATTTACGAGCCCAAGGAATTGACCCCAGTAAATTTCTCACTGACGTAGACTCAGGAGCAGCGGATGGCCCCAAAGTTTGAGCAGCAGGCTGAGCCTTTTAGAGGTGGCATTAGAATTGCTGCGACTTCGGTGATGTGGGCTTTGGGTACAGGAATGCTGGCGATCTGCATTCCACTGGTGAAGGTTACGCAAAGTGGTCCGTTGCTGCCGGTGGCTGTGGTTACGGCGATCACGATCAGCACAGTTGCGGTTTGGTTTAGCCCTGGTGGTCGGTCTAGAAATAGTTCTGCTCTAGCGGAAAGTGTAGAGGTGTTAGAGCAACGGCTGAATAGCTTGGAAGGTGTCAGTAGCGCTGATGAATTGACAGAAAACCAAGTTCAGCAACTTGAACCAGGTAGCGTTGAGGAGCCCGAAAAGGGTTAGTTATTAAGTCAGTCTCGCTTTTAATTTAGTTAGCTTTGTATGGTTGAAGGCTAAGCGAGATGCGTTTCAGATCAATCGCCAGTACTCAAAACTGATTTGTAAAACCAGGCCATTAGTACGTCCTTGAACTGTTACGCCATCATTATCAATGGAGATTTGAAATAGAAGATAACTTGCTATTACCGGTCCTGCAAATTGAGGTGAGGAAATGGAAATCTAGCAATTAAGATCCGGCGAATTTATTTGCTAGGTGTTTCTCAACGCGGAGATAGCTTTGAGAATTCATGTTCCTCAACCCATTTCTAGATCAAATCTACAGCCTGTACATCCTCAGCTTCGCCCAATCCTATGAGTGTAGCGAAATCATTCCAAGCCCTAACAATCCGGGTCAGAAAATGTGCGTCCTGACCCGCTACGTCTAAGCGAATAGATATCCGGAAAACGGCAGCTTGTCCGAGGCAAGCTGCTGCTCAATCGTCTTCGTGAGCGGCGTTTCAACATCGCCTGTGTGCTTGGTCGTAACCGTTTCAATTAGCACAATCCAGCATTCGTCCTTGGCAACCGGATTGTGCATCACACCTTTGGGCACCACACAAAATTCACCCTCACCCAGTTCCACATCACCATCTTCAAACTGGATCACCAGTCGCCCTTTGACCACCTGAAATAGCTCATCTTCGTTGTCATGCTTGTGCCAAGCAAGCTCACCCTTAAGCTTTGCGACCTTGATGTACTGGTCATTCACTTGGCTCACCACCTTAGGCGACCAAAACTCCGTCACGCTAGCCAGTTCGGTCTCGAAGTTCTTCGCAACTTTCATCAATGCCCTCCTGATTCAGTTTGTCCTGCTAGCCGGGAACAAGAGCCAAGGTTAGACCCCTACAATTAATTGCCACAAACCCCAAGTCAAAGCAAGAGCTGCAAAATGCTGAGGCAGCAGCAACCGAAACGGCTGACGGGCAATCTTCTGCGTAAGCACAACCGTGAGTAGCAACGAAGCCAACAGCGTCACTGCCTGCAAGAATTCCACCACAGCAGGATGGGCCACAAATACCGGCAATGTCCCCATGCCATAGCCAAACGTCGCTGCCCCTACCGGCAGCAGACGACCCGCCTCCGTCAAGCCCAACCGCAGATAGTGAGCCAGACTGCCACCCAGCACCAGCGGCAGATAGCCATAGGCCAGTTCGATGAACGAACGGGGTTTCAGCTTGCGGCTAAACAGCCGAATCAGACCATAAGCCAGCAAAGTCACCGCAGTGGGAATGAGCAAAATCAGCATCGAGGCCCCAGCATGGACCCAGAAATTCTCTAAATCCCAGCTCAGCCCCAATCGCGGCAACAGCTCCGGCAAGCGATGGAGAAATGTGCCACCAAACAGCAACAGCAACAACGCCACTTCATAAGTGGTTGGCGTGTGACTAGTCCACAATTCAATGCCAGGCGGACGCAGATTCAATTCCACCGAGCGGTGCGGGCAGGCTTTGAGACAGGTCATGCAAAGCACACAGTCGCGGTTCTCAGAAAGTTGTGCCGGATGGGAATAAACAGGGCAACCGAAGGTTTCTAGTCCTTCGCCTTTTTGAGGACCGCCCTTATAACACTGATAAGTCGTGCACTCCGCCGAACACACACCCTGTTGCGCCCGCAATTCAACCATCGAAAGCTTGGCAAATAGACCATTCATGCCCCCAATTGGGCATAGATAACGACACCAAAAACGCCGCTCAAACAGCAGCGAAAAGATTACTGCTCCCGCTGTAATGAGCAACAACAAACAGCCCGATAAATAAGCCACATTCTCCAGGTGCCACAATTCTTCCCAGAGAAAAATCAGCGTGAACAACCCAAACAGAAACCAGCCGCCCCAACGCTCAGCACTCTCACGAGGCCAAGTCTTAAGCTGACGCGGATAGATCGCCAGGGATAGCTTCTGGGCAACTTCGCCATAGATCATGAACGGGCAGACCGAGCACCACAGCCTTCCCACAAACGGGAAGGCTACCAAGATTAGAGGCCACCACCAGGCCCAAAAAAAATTCAGCGCCAGGTTTTGATCCCGAGTTTGCGGTCCAAATAATAGCAGGGCCACAACAACGGCAAAAAAGCCAAAAGTAAAACCGTAGTTAATGCGATCCGGCCACCAGGGACTGCGCAAAAAATTACGCAAAGCAGGGTAAGCGTTGAGCAAATTCAACCGGAACGAGCGCTTCTTTTCGCGGGTTCCCCAGAATACTTCTTCGGTAAGTTCTGTAGCATCGCCAGTCTCGCGTCGCGATTGCACAATTGCCCGTTCCACTAAGCTCTGAAGTTCTGGCAAATTGCCGGGAAAATCGTAGCTTTGCAAACGGCGCAGCGCTTCCGGTGAAATGCTGGGACGGGCAATACTCTCGGCTCGACTAAACAGACTGGCATAGTAATTGACCTGGGCTTCAATGTCTTCTTTACGCACCCTCAAAGGCGGCACTTTGATCGTGTGTCCCAGCAGTTTGCGCTCGTCACTGAGTCCCGGTACCACCTGTTCAGCCGTGAAGATAATGCGGGCTTCGCTAGTTTGAGCGGCAGATGGTTCCCCGTCCCGCGACACCGGACTGTAAGTGCCATCGCGCATTAGCACCTGAAGCTTGGTCAGCAGCTCGGGGCGCAGATCTTGGGCGTGGTCGAGAACCAGGGTGCCCTGACCTAGCAGCGCCAGCAGACCTAATTTGCCACCTGTCCGCCCAAACAGATCGGCCCCACTAGTCTGAAGCGCACCACAGTTCAAACGGATCAACGGCTCGCGGCGGTTCGGGGACATGAAGTGAATCAGAGCGGCAGCATTGACCTTACCGGTACCCGCTTCGCCAAAAATCAAGACCGGACGCCGATCGTTAGCAGCTTCGCGGATCTGCTGACGCAAGCGCACAGCATAGCGACTAGAGCCGACAATGCCACGGGTGGCTTTGGGTACCAGGTAAGGCCGCAGAGTGTTTGAGCGCTCCTGCTCTAGGGCCAATTGCGAGGCTACTGTTGCCAGTTCATCAGCCAACTGCTGCGAGACGACGCGAGCGATCTGTGGATACTGGCGGCTCAGCGCCTCGAACTCGGCTTTGGGGATCGTCCAGAGTTCGCCATCGCTTAGAGTAATCACCGTTTGCTGCGCCGGACGATCGAGTAGCAACTCTTGCAGGTGAATCACAGCACCAGGGAGTAGACTGGCTGCCTCAGCCGGACCACTGGGGCTAGTGTGGTAGGTTTCCAATCGCCCTTGGCGCAGAATGTACAGCGCCTGCGGTGGCGTGTCTTCCAGAACCAAGCGGCGGTTTTCCTGAAAGGGCTCGACCACGACGGCAGCCGCTAGCGCTGCCACCACCTCATCACTCAGCACATTCAGCGCAGTCATCTGCTGCAACCAACTCACCTGGGAAGGATCTGAAGCGGTAGACATTGGAGATCTCCCTGCTGCAAGCGCCTTGATGCAAGCGCCAAGACATCCCGATCATATCGAGCCCTTCACCCGACCTTTGGAGATCCCCTTACCAGAGGAATTCAGGCTACCAGTGGCCTTGGTAGCCTGACGGTGTGAAGTGTGGAGTGCCAGCATGCAGAACTGGGAGCTGACCCATCGGGCCTGGGTTGAAGTCGATCTCAATGCCTTGGAGCACAATGTTCGTGCCCTACGTGGTCTGCTCAAACCCAGTACTGAGCTGCTGGCTGTAGTCAAGGCCGACGCCTATGGACATGGCGCAGTCACAGTTAGCCAAAGCGCTCTAGCCGCAGGGGCAACCTGGCTGGGCGTCGCCACTCTACCGGAAGGCTTGGAACTACGTGCGGCAGGCATTCCAGCCCCAATTTTGCTGCTGGGAGCCACAAATACGCCAGAAGAGGTGCAGGCCGTGGCCCAGGCTCAACTTCAGCCAACCATCTGCACCCCCAAGCAGGCACTAACTTACGCGGAAACCCTGGCTACGCCCCTGGCCGTGCACCTAAAAATCGACACCGGCATGTCTCGGTTGGGCACGTCTTGGCAGTCAGCCCTGGAGTTTGTGCAACTGGTGCAACGGCTACCCAACCTCAAAATCGCCTCGATCTACTCCCATCTAGCCACGGCTGACGACCCCAACCCGGCCTTGATGCAACTGCAACAGCAGCGTTTTGAGCAGGTAGTCGCACAGGTCCGTTCAGCCGGGTTGACCGAGCAACGGCTGCATCTCGCCAACTCTGCTGCCACTCTCGCGGACCCTGACCTCCACTACGACTTGGTACGAACAGGCTTGGCTCTATACGGGCTCTATTCAGCACCGCATCTGAGTCTCCACGTGGACCTGCGACCTGTGCTCCAAGTTCGGGCGCGCATCACCCAGGTCAAAACGATTGCGCCAGGCACAGGCGTCAGTTACGGCCATCTCTTCGTGGCGTCACAAGAGACTCGGGTAGCAACTGTAGCAATTGGCTATGCCGATGGGGTACCACGCCTGCTCTCCAATCGCCTGCAAGCAATTGTACGAGGCGTGCGCGTGCCTCAAATTGGTGCAATCACTATGGATCAATGCATGATTGACGTAACGGCAGTACCAGATGCCCAGGAGGGTGAAGTCGTCACCTTTCTAGGCGAAGATGGAGCGGAGCAAATCAGCGCTGAGGACTGGGCCGAGGCCCTGGGAACTATTTCCTGGGAGATCCTCTGTGGGTTTAAGCACCGTTTGCCCCGCGTGACTGTACGCCGTGCCCCTCAGTTTGAGCAGAGTGCCCCATCTTCTAGGTAATCATTGCGAATCTGTGACCGCAAAGGAGCGCTCTGGCGCTGTTAATCCCCAGACCTGGCCCTTCACGCCGGACGAGCTACCAAACCCGGCTTACTTGGTGGGAGGTGCTGTCCGGGACAGCTTGTTAAATCGGGTGAGCCCCCGTCTGGATCTAGATTTTGTCTTGCCGAGCGGCACCGTTGCAGCCGCAAAAGCCCTGGCCTACCGCCATCAGGCTGGTTTCGTGTTGCTGGACGCCGAGCGCGAAATCGCTCGGGTCGTCTTTGAGACGGCCACAGTCGATCTAGCTCGGCAGTGTGGCGATAGTCTCACCTCCGACTTGCAGCGCCGAGATTTCACCGTGAATGCGATCGCCTGGGATCCGCATGGTGACGAAATCATTGACCCCTTAAACGGCTACCGAGACCTACAGGCTGGCTACATCCGCATGGTTAGTCCCGCCAACTTGCAGGAAGATCCCCTGCGGTTGCTGCGGGCCTATCGACAAGCAGCCCAGTTGGGGTTCACCATCGAGCCTCAAACCCGAGCTGCGCTGCAACAATTAGCGCCAGCTTTGGCGCAGGTAGCAGCTGAGCGGGTGCGCACCGAAATTGGTTACTTGCTGCGCCATCCTGAGGGCACACCCTGGCTACAAGCGGCCTGGCAAGATGGTCTGTTGCGTCCTTGGCTGCCCAAGCTTCAGCAGTCGCACTTTGAGCATCTAGCGGCGGTAGACCAACAGAGCCATCAGCTCACAGCGCACTGGCCCGAGCTGAAATCCCTGCTGGCCGAATCTCTGTGCGATCAGCGCACAGTTTTGATGGGCACCAAACTAGCCGCCTTGCTATTAGCCGAGACTGTCGATGTCGATGCCCTAGAGTATTGCCTGAGCGAGCTGCGCTACAGCCGAGCCGAAACTCGCTTTGTGCTGCAACTGCTGCAACTGCTGCCTCGGTTTCTGCACTTGATTGAGGCCTTTCCCCTCAGCCGCTGCCAGCAATACCGCTTATTCCAGGCAGCAGGCGATACCCTGCCAGCGCTCTGCGTTCTAGCCGCAGCCGTTGGCATCTCGGCAGAAGCACTAGATCCCTGGCTGAGACGGTTTTTAGACGCTGATGATCCGGTAGCGCATGCCTCCTCGCTGGTCACTGGCACCGAGCTTATTCAAGCCTTAGAGATCATGCCCGGTCCTCAAATTGGGCAATTGCTGGCCGCATTGAAGCTGGCCCATGCCGAAGGCCAGATCTACAACCAGGCAGAGGCTCTGGAACTTGCCCGCTTGCTAGTGCGTTCAGATTACTCGTCCAGGTAGGCAGGACGGGCTTGCTGAGTTTGACTGAGGCTCCGCTCCAGCACTGACCAATTTTCGGTTTCGATCCAGCCAGTAACTTGATCGAGACAGTGGCGGTACTGAGAGAGCGCTGACAGCAGGCTCTCTCGGTTGTAGCGGGCCATCAGCACACCTAGTTCTGGATTACCGCCACCGACGCGGCTGGTGTCTCGAAAGCCAGAACTGGCAAACTGCTGAGCCAGGCTCCGGATTTGAGCGTTGGGCTCAGCTTCACAGGCAGCAATCAGGCTGGCACTAACCATGACCGGCAAGTGGCTAATCTGGGCCACGGCCTGGTCGTGGGCTTGCGGGGCACATTGGTAGACCCGACTGCCAAGGGACTGGGCGAGAGCCGTAACTGTTTTAAGCGCAGGGCTCGGTGTGTCTGAAGTGGGCGTCAGAACGTAAGCTCGACCCTGGAACAGTCCAGCCTGCGCAGCTTCCAAGCCCTGTTCTGCAGTCCCTGCCATCGGATGTCCGCCGACAAAATTTGGCCATAGCGGTGCGATCTGGGTGACTACTGGTGCCTTAACTGAGCCGACATCGGTGAGGACGGTTTCAGCTTTGAGCAATGGCACTAGCTGGCACACAGTAGCTTCAATGGCCGCGAGAGGGGTGCAAATGAAGATCACCTCTGCAGTTTGGAGCAAGCTCAGGTCAGTTGTCGCCTCGTCCACAACCTGACGGTTCAGGGCTGCCTGACAGGTTTCAGACCGACGAGCCACCGCCAGCACCCGGTGTCCCAGAGCTTTAAAGTCCATCGCCAGAGAGCCGCCGATCAGCCCGAGACCGACAATGCCAATAGATTGGGCTGGGGTTTCACTCATACTTTCGCTCATGCTTGCGCTTAGGGGCTCAGCCTTAGTGGGACTAACTGTGGGAGTAAGTAAAGAAACGGTCAGGCTGGGTTACCACGACAGTCTCATAGAGAGGCTAGCGATATGATGTTACGCATACTGCATTAGGCATTAGGCGTTGCCTGATCTGCAGCCGCTCCCCCGCTCCTCCACCTTGAGTGACTGTGCCCCCTTCTGATTCTCTAGCGTTGGGGTCTACCTCGTTGGACCTGGCTAGTCTATTTCCGTTTCAGCTTGATGAATTTCAGCGCTCAGCCATTGCAGCCCTGCAAGCAGGACGCTCGATTGTGGTTTGTGCTCCCACGGGTTCCGGCAAAACCCTAATCGGTGAGTACGCAATCTATCGAGCGCTTGCTCAGGGTCGTCGGGTCTTCTACACCACCCCCCTCAAAGCACTCTCCAACCAGAAACTGCGCGACTTCCGCAAAATGTTTGGGGCAGAGCAGGTGGGGTTACTGACCGGCGACATCTCGATCAACCGCGAAGCGCCGATTTTGGTGATGACGACCGAAATCTTCCGCAACATGCTCTATGGCACGGCAATTGGCGAGGTCGGCACCTCGTTAGCCAGGGTCGAGGCTGTGGTCCTCGACGAGTGCCACTACATGAACGACCGTCAGCGCGGCACGGTTTGGGAAGAGTCGATCATTTACTGCCCAGCGGAAGTTCAACTGGTAGCGCTTTCAGCCACAGTTGCCAATAGCGATCAGCTCACAGACTGGATCGATCAGGTGCACGGGCCAACTGAGCTGATTTATTCCACCTTCCGACCGGTCCCTCTGCAATTCTCCTTCTGCAATCCCAAGGGGCTGTTTCCTCTGTTGGACGGCAGTGGCACTCGGATTAACCCCAACCTCAAAGCCAACGAGCGGCATCGCAATCCCAAGTCCGGCCAACCGCGTGGCAATCGGCAGGAAGCCCCGCCGCTCGCGTTTGTACTGGATCAGTTGCGCAGCCGCGACATGCTGCCTGCGATCTACTTCATTTTCAGTCGGCGCGGCTGCGACCAAGCCGTAGCCGAATTGGGCGAGATGAGTCTGGTTAACGCAGCGGAAGCCGATCGGTTGCGTGAGCAGATCAACCATTTCCTGGAACAAAATCCTGATGCGGGTCGCTCCGGTCAAGTTGAACCGCTGTACCGAGGCATCGCAGCGCACCATGCCGGGATTTTGCCTGCTTGGAAGGGCTTAGTTGAGGAACTGTTTCAGCAGGGCCTGATCAAAGTGGTGTTTGCCACCGAAACTCTGGCGGCGGGTATTAATATGCCAGCCCGCACCACGGTTATTTCTAGCCTGTCTAAGCGCACCGACCGTGGCCATCGCCTACTCAACCCCTCTGAGTTTCTGCAAATGGCCGGTCGTGCTGGTCGGCGGGGCATGGACGCTCAGGGCTATGTTGTGACCGTCCAGACTCCCTTCGAAGGAGCGAAAGAGGCTGCCTATCTGTGCACGGCTGGTGCCGATCCGTTGGTCAGCCAGTTTGCTCCCAGCTACGGCATGGTCTTGAACCTGCTGCAGCGCCACACCATGGAAGAAGCCCGTTCGCTGATCGAACTCAGCTTTGGGCAGTACCTAGCGACCCTTCACTTGCGCCCACAACAGGAGCAAGTCAAGAAGCTGACTGCGGAGTTGCGCAGCCTAGAAACGCAGTTTCGCGATGTTGACCTGGAACTGGTCAATAGCTACGAAAAGCTCAAGGAGCGTCTTAAAGAAGAGCGCCGTCTGCTGAAAATTTTGGAGCAACAGGCTGAAGAACACGCCTTTCACGACCAGGTAGCCCTGCTGCAATATGCAATTTCCGGCACGCTGCTGACCCTGGCTCCCAACGCGCAAACGCCGCAACCTCTAGAAGCCGTTCTGGTCAGCCGCATTCCCGGCCCTGGTCAGTTTCCGCTGCTAATCTGCCTAGGAGCCGATAACCGCTGGCGAGTGATTGCCGCCAATGAGGTGCTGCTGATGCATCCCGATCGGCCCCGTCTAGAGGCTGCCGATCACCTATCCCCGCCCCTAGAACTGCCGCTCAAACGTGGTTCAAGTCGCAAGGGCGATGAGCAAACAGTCGTTGTGGCCCGCAGTATTCCGCCTTTGCCCTTGCCAGATCCCTCCCCAGAGGTCCGGCAACAGCTTCAGCGCTTGGGCATGGTAGAAGACCAGATTGCCGCCCACCCAGCTCATCAATGGGCTGATCGGGGCAATCTGGCGAAGAAACAGCGTCGCTATCAACAACTGCGTCAGGAATTGGAGGTTAAGCAACGCCAGCTCGGTGCCCAGTCCCAGCGGCATTGGCGCGAATTTCTCAGTCTCGTTGAGATTTTGCAAAGCTTTGGTTGTCTGGAGCCTCTTCCAGCTGAGCCCCAGTCAGGTTCCGGACGCGCCCGAGCCCGACGTGAAGGAGAGGAAATCCATCGTCCGCGCCAACCGGAAGGAATGGACCGATTACAGCCTACGCCGGTCGGTCAAGTGGCGGCGGCTCTGCGGGGCGACAACGAACTGTGGTTGGCGCTAGCACTGGCCTCGGGCGAACTGGACGACCTGGCTCCCCATCATCTAGCCGCAGCCGTGGCTGCGTTGGTTAGTGAAGCTGCCAGACCCGATAGTTGGGCTCAGTATCAACCTTCGGGCGAGGTGGAAGAAGCTCTCTCGGGCTTGCGTGGCATCCGGCGACAGCTCTTTCAACTACAGCGGCGTCACCAAGTGGTCATGCCAGTCTGGCTGGAGTACGACTTGGTGGGATTGGTGGAGCAATGGGCTCTGGGTTTGGACTGGCCTGACCTGATTGGCGGCACAAGTCTAGATGAAGGAGATGTGGTGCGGATGATGCGGCGAACTCTAGATCTTCTGGCTCAGTTACCTCACACGCCTCACCTGAACGAAGTCCTAAGACAAAATGCCCAACGAGCAATCCAGCTCATTGACCGTTTTCCTGTGAACGAGGTAGTTTGATGCCGCTCGATCGTCAAGTCTGGCGCAGGAGAGGACTCCTGTCTGCCTGCACTGTTCTGACTCTAAATTCTTTGGGCGCAGGGCTGGGTGCATCTGCATCTGAGCCACCTGTTTTCCCTATCGAGGCCAATGCCTCCGCTTCGGTCATAGCTCAGACTCCAGGGGACACTGCCGAAACCCTGGTTCTGGGTGTGGTCCGGAGTAACGATACAACTCAATGGTCTGACGTTCAAGCCCGCCTGACCCGGACTGGCGTGGCCTATCGAGTTGTGGAGCCAGAGCAATTCCAGACCCTGCAAGCGCTACAGACCCTTTTGGGTAACCAGGGCGTACTGTTTTTGCCCAACCAATCGCTGTTGAGTGCTGAGCAAGTTGAAGTTTTGCGCCAGTGGCTACAAGGCGGTGGCCGCCTGATTGTCAGTGGTCCTGTGGGTAGCCGCTCGTCGCAGTTTGTACAGCAGTCCTTGCGCAGTTTACTGGGAGCTTACTGGTCATCTAGCCTGGATCGCAGTGCAGGTCTATCGGTTCGGCGCGAGTTTCAGTCTCGTTGGGGCGGGACGGCAGATACCCCCCCAGAGGCTGGCTTGCAGGGGGGCGTTTTGATTCCCACGGGTCTCGATAGCCAAACAGTCGCTGCCTGGGATCAGCAGGGAAAGCCGCCTGCGGTCGTGGCCACCCAGCAAGTTGCATTTCTTGGCTGGCAATGGGGAACCAATACCCCAATCATGGCGAACTCAGATGGCCGCTGGTTGCGGGCAGCGTTAGGTTACTTTGGGGCAGACCGGCTGGCTCAGAGTGCGCCGGTGCAGTCCGTTCGTCCGGAACTGGGGCTTGCATCAACCCCCAACCGCATTCAGCTGGGCACTCCCGGAACTAGCCCCGGAACCAGCCCCGCAACCAGTCCTGTAGCTAGACCCCTAACTAGACCTGTCCCTGGCCCTGTAGCTACCCCAACGGCTAGCCGTCGGACACCCACCTTGGCAGAACTGCGACAGTCGCGAACCGCCCCGACTCCATCCCGTCGCGCCGAGCGTCGCACACCGACCCTAGCAGAATTGCGAGGCCTGCGACTTGGTGCTGCTCCGGCCAGCCGTCGAGCGATCAACGATGTACTGGGAACTGCTTCATCGCCGTCTCAGCAGGTTCAACCGACTGAAGACACTGATATTTTGGATCCGAGCTGGATGCAGCCGGAGCCTGTGCCAGCTCCAATTACACCGATCAGCCCCCTGGAATCAATCGCCCTGCGCCGAGAGTTATCGGAACTGCTAGGCCGAGTTGAGAGTGCCCTGGTCAGCCGCGTCGCCAGTAATGCCTCAACTTCAGCAGTTCTACCTGCTGCCGATGATCAGGCGCTCGACCAGGCTCGACGTTTTTTGCAAGACTTCCCTAAGTTAGTCACAGCCGGTCAGTACGCTGAGGCCCGGTTGCAATGGGCTGCAACCCGCGATAGTTTACGCGCCATTTATCCGACAGAGCAGCTGACAGCCTTGCCAGAAGTCCGAGCTATCTGGTTGGACCGGGGCACGATTGTGGAAGCGGGCTCTGAGGCAGGTCTGACTCGGGTCTTTGACCGACTGGCCGCCGCTGGAGTCAACACCGTCTTTTTTGAGACGATGAATGCGGGTTATCCTATTTACCCTAGCCAAGTTGCCCCAGAGCAGAATCCACTGACACGCGGTTGGGATCCCCTGGCGGCGGCTGTGCGCTTAGCTCACGAGCGCAAGATGGAGCTGCATGCCTGGGTCTGGGTCTTCGCTGCTGGCAATGACCGCCACAACGCGCTGCTGGGCTTACCCGCCAACTACCCCGGTCCACTGATTGCCCGCAATCCCGGCTGGGCCAATTTCGACAACCGGGGCAGCTTAGTGCCGCCGGGACAGGGAAAACCCTTTTTAGACCCAGCAAACCCACAGGTGCGCAGCTTTCTGCTGCGGCTATTCCGCGAAATTGCTACCAATTACAAGGTGGATGGCTTGCACCTGGACTATATCCGCTATCCGTTCCAAGACCCTGGCGCTAGGCGTACCTATGGTTACGGTCAAGCGGCACGAGAGCAATTCCGGCAAATTAGCGGTGTTGATCCACTAACGATTACGCCTGCTGACCGCTCACTGTGGTGGTTGTGGACCGAGTTCCGCACCGAGCAAGTCAATCAGTTTGTGGCTGAGACCGCCCGCATGGTGCGCAGTGTCCGTCCCAGCCTAATCCTGTCGGCTGCGGTGTTTCCACTTCCTGAACACGACCGCACCCTGGAGTTGCAACAGCATTGGGAAACCTGGGCGCGTAAGGGAGACATTGACTTACTGGTGCCCATGACCTATGCGCTAAGCACCACCCGCTTACAGGCATTGGTAGAACCGTCGCTGGCTCAGGTCCGACAGGCTCCGGTGCTGTTCTTACCCAGCCTGAAGCTGTTAAATCTACCCGAAGCCGAGTTTATCGACCAACTCCAAAGCGTACGTGACTTGCCTGCTGGGGGCTATTCTCTATTTGCCGCGGCTCATCTAAGCGATGGTTTGCAGCAGATCCTCTCGCCAATAGCTTCAACGGCCTGCCCCACGGGTGCAACAACCCCAGTTGCCAGCACCGCTAGTCCCGCTGCTTGTACACCAGCAGGCTTAGATGCAGACGGCAGCATCGTGCCCTATCGTCAGCCATTTGCCGCAGCCCAAGCTCGGTTTAAGGGCTTACGACGCGAGTGGGACTATCTGAATCGCAATAACCAACTTTGGATCCGCGATAACGAACGCACGGCTTGGCGTGAGCAAGCCACCACGCTAGATTCGGCCTTGGGAGCCCTAACGCGCACGCCATCTCGGGCCAATCTAGAGACGGCTCGCACAGCCCTAGCGCAGATGCGCACAGGGCTGAACCGCTGGATGCGTCTGGATGCGCTGGAGCGGCCCTACCGCCTGCGGACCTGGCAGAACCGGCTCGAAGCCCTTGACGCTTTACTGCGTTTTGGCGAACGCACGACCATAGCCCGGTCGAATCGAACCAATCAGGTCAGCGCTGACCCTCAAGCGGAAGTCAGAGTCTGGCCATAAACGCAACCCTCCCGCAGCACACAGGCTTGACAGCGAGGTTTTTGAGCTTTGCAAGTCTGACGTCCGTGCTGAATGAGCAGAACGTGGAAGGGATACACCTGCTCGGGTTGTAGTTGGGCTTGAAGCGCCTGGTGGACAGCAACGCCGCGCTGACGGCTAGGCGCAATCAACCCGAGCCGAGTCGCCACTCGATGAACATGAGTATCCACTGGCAGGACAGGCGCCCCGCAGTGGAACATCAACACGCAGGCAGCAGTCTTGGGACCGATGCCCGGCAGTGATATGAGATAAGCCCAGGCTTTTTCTGGGGGCCATGCACAGAGGAAGTGGCCTTCGATGTCCTGCTGGTCTTGCCAGAAGCGGGCTAGAGTAGTACTAATGTACTGAGCCTTTGTCCGGGCCAGGCCGCAAACCCGGATTGTGGCTTCAAGTTCTAGGCGAGGAAGATGCAACAGCTCACGGGTGTCGGGGAAGCGCTGCTTCAGGGCCGCAAAAGCGCGGCCACTGTTGGTATCGGTGGTGTTCTGGCTGAGAATAGTGCCAATCAACTCATCGGTGGGGGTCCGCCCAGGGTCGGGCGGGACCCAGGTGCGGGGACCATAGGCAAGTTCGAGACGCGTTAGGATCCAAGCGATCCACTCACTCAAGGTAGAACCGAGAGAACTTGATCTACAAATTGCTGGTGATCAACTACCGGTTTAGAGATATAGTCATCAGCGCCACTCGCTTTCAAGAAGTTTTCTCGATCTCCTTGCATCGCGTGAGCTGTCACCAAAATAATCGGCAGTTTAGCCGTAACGGGGTCCGCTTTAAGCATCTGCGTGATCTTAATACCATCAACCGATTTGCCTTGGTAAGTGCTGTGGGCTAGGGAAACATCCATCAAAATGACGTCTATTTCGCCCGCACGCGCAATGGTCATCACTTCCTCAACATCCTCTGTGTGTCTAACCTCCAGGCCGCCCCGTTTGGTCAGAATCTTGGAAAAGACGCGAGCATTAATCGGGTCATCTTCCACAATCAAGACAGTGGTCATGGTGCCTCGCAGCTTGTTCTGGCTATTACTACTGTTATCTGAAGACGAAAGAAGGAAGTGCTCATGGCCAAGCAGTTAAATCTGCAAGAGGGTAAGGTAATCGCCACTGCCTTGCACACCGAAATGCAGCAGTCCTATCTCGAATATGCCATGAGTGTGATCGTGGGGCGGGCACTGCCAGATGTTCGCGATGGCCTTAAACCAGTCCACCGTCGCATCCTCTACGCAATGCACGAGCTGGGGTTGACTCCTGATCGGCCCTATCGTAAGTGCGCTCGTGTGGTTGGCGATGTGCTCGGCAAGTATCACCCGCATGGTGATCAGTCGGTCTATGACGCCCTCGTGCGATTGGTACAAGACTTCTCCAGTCGATATCCATTGCTGGCTGGCCATGGCAATTTTGGCTCAGTAGACAACGATCCGCCAGCAGCAATGCGCTACACGGAGTGTCGTCTAGCTGGGATGGGCCATGAGGTCTTGCTGGACAACATCAGTGAGGCCACAGTTGACTTCACCGATAACTTCGATGGCTCCCAACAAGAGCCTACAGTGCTACCCGCTCAGTTGCCGATTCTGCTCCTGAATGGTTCATCAGGCATTGCAGTGGGCATGGCGACTAACGTGCCGCCTCACAACCTAAATGAGTTGGTAGATGGGCTGATTGCCCTGATCGACAACCCAGAGCTACCCGATGAACGGTTGCTAGAGCTCATTCCCGGTCCTGACTTTCCCACAGGTGGCGAAATTGTGGGTCAGGAGGGCATTCGGGATGCCTATACCACCGGTCGTGGTTCGATTACTCTACGGGGCAGAGCCGAGGTCGAAGAAATTCAGCCCGGACGGGGACGGCATCGGCGCACCGCGGTTGTGATTACCGAGTTTCCCTTTCAGGTCAGCCGCGATAGCTGGATCGAAAAAGTGGCTGACTTGGTTAACCAGGGACGTCTAGACGGCATCGCTGACATCCGCAACGAGTCAGATCGGGACGGCACCCGCGTGGTGATCGAGCTGCGCCGAGAAGCCAATCCACAAAAAGTTCTCAACAGTCTGTACAAGCTGACGCCGCTGCAGGTTAACTTCGGGGCAATTTTGCTGGCTCTCGACGACAACCAGCCGCGTCAGATGAGCCTGCGGGAACTGCTCACTCAGTTTCTCAACTTCCGCATCGAGACCTTGACCCGGCTGTACAGCCACGAGCAGGAGCAAAAGCGGGCTCGGGCGCATGTGGTGGAGGGGCTGTTGCGGGCTCTGTCTGACCTCGATACGGTGATCGATCTGCTGCGTCACGCGCCAGATGGCTCAACCGCTAAAGTTCAGCTGCAAGAGCGGCTCAACCTCAGCGACCGGCAGGCAAGCGAAATTCTGGCCATGCCCTTGCGCCGTCTCACCGGGTTAGAGCGCCAGAACCTACAGACCGAATTTCAAGAACTCAACGGCCGGCTTCGGGAGCTGGAGCGTCTGCTGGGCAGCCGCAACGAGTTGCTGAAAGTGCTCAAGAAAGACCTGCGTGGGCTCAAACGCAAACACGGCGATCAGCGACGCACCGTGATTAGCGGAGCCGTCACTGTCTCCTTTGAGGAAGAGCACGAAGACATTCCCGATGTGCCCTCGCTGCTGCAGTTCACCCACCGAGGCTATGTGCGACGCTCTGAAGTGGGACCGAGACGGGGCCGACCGCCCAAGGAGGTCAACCCTGAGGAAGCGGAAGATTTTGTTGTGGAAACTCAGGTCGGCAGTAGTCGGGATGATCTGTTGCTACTGACCCGGAGCGGCCGTGCATTCTCATTGAAGGTAGCCGAGGTGCCACTGACCAGCGGACGCTCTCGCGGGACTCCGTTGATTGGCCTGCTACCTCAGGGCGAACCAATTGTGGCTCGGTTTACGGAAGGAACCTACAGTGAAAGCACCTGCCTACTCCTACTAACGCGGCAGGGACGGATCAAGCGGGTGCCGCTGGCAGAGTTCAACGAGTTGACCGGACGCGGCTTGAGCACCTTGAAGCTCAAAGATGACGACGAACTAATTTGGGCAGCCCGGGTGCATACCGGCGACCAAGTAGTACTAGCAACCTCAGGCGGGCGATTACTGCGCTTGATGGCTGATGAAGAGCAGATTCCCTTAATGGGTCGTACGGCGATGGGTAACCAGGCTCTGCGCCTGCGCCAAGGGGAGGGCTTGATCGGAGCAGCGGTCGTTCGTGAATCAACTGAGTTAGCGTTGGTCACGCAGAAGGGCTACGCCAAGCGGCTGCGCGCCAGTCTCTTGCGTCTCTCGCAACGCGGTGATCTCGGTGTTCAGGTGCTGCCATTCAGTCTCAAAACCGATGCACTTATGGGCATTGCTGCTGTCACCCCCGAAACGGAACTGCTACTGACCACCGATGCCCCTCGCTTACTGCGCTTATCGGCCCAAACAATACCGCCGCTAGGCCGAGACGCAGAGGGACGTCGTGTGGTTCAAACCAACAAAAGTGAAAAGCTAACCGAGCTAACGGTGATGGCAGTCGAAGTGGGACCTGAAGGGTAGGCAGTTGCATGAGTTCTGCATAAGCTTATGACTTCAGACCACCACTGGCTTTCCTCGGTTCTGATGCCGCAGCGCTTCAGAGCGCTTTGCTTGCTGCTCTTGAGCCTGGTTTTGATCCAGAGTTGTCGTCCAGAAGACCCGCCGCTCTCAGGAGCAGAAGTAACGCCAGTTAAGCTTCAAGATGCCGATGAAGGCCAGGATCTGGCCAATTATTTGATCAACTTTCCCCACTACCCTGGCGCAACCCCCTATCGGCTCGGCCTAGGTCCTCTATCCGGGGAGCAGGTCATTTGGAGCGACCAAACTCCTGACGACCCCAAACAGGTGCAGCAGTACCTCCTAAAGGCCCTAGTGCTCAATGGCTATAGCGTCTTACCTGTCGCCAGTTCTGAGCAGGGAGTGATTGCTGCCGTGTCGCGCCAGAGCGTTCGGCGTTATCTGTTCGTAGGCTTGCAAAATCCTACCGTCATTTCCCTACAGGACTTACCCAGCCTAGATGCACAGGTAGACCGACGGCGTTTCGTCCAAGAATTTCCCAAGTATCCGAGAGCAGCTGAGGCGGCAAAGCCCAATTCGAAAACGGGTCTGATTTGGTCAATTGCCAGCCGCGATAGCGCTCAGATGGTGCAGGAGTTTTACCAAACTCAACTGGCACGGCGCGGCTTTACCCTCCTGTCTCGCAGCAATTCCGGTGGAAGTATTCGGTTCGAGGTTAGCCGCTACCGGCAGCGCTATGACCTGCTAATTAGTGGCAACTCGCCCACACAGATTGTGTTGCAGGAACCTCAGACTGAGGCATCTATGGCACAGTAGAGCACAAAGCGTGAGGGCAGTGAGGCGATGGATGGACAGCAGCCTTTCTGGAGAGTTTTCGGTTGGCACAAGGCCAGCAGCCAGGCAATAGGACTGACGCTGTTGGGGAATTTATGGCTGGGATGCTTATTCCTACGAGTAGAACCGGGAGCAGCTCAAACTTCGCAACCACCCACTCCAACGGAACAGGTTGGTAGGCAGTCTGCTCAGCAGTGGTTTGAGCAGGGCAACCGCCATATCGAGCAGGGCAACTTACCCCAGGCAACTGCTGCGTTTCGGCGGGCAATCGAACTTGATGCCCGCCTAGCCCCGGCTCACTACAATCTAGGTTTGGCACTGCGCCAACAGGGCGATCTACAGGGAGCAGTGAATAGCTTCTATCAGGCGGTGCGCAATCAGCCCAATTTCGCTCTGGCTTACGCCAATCTAGGAGCAGCCCTACTGGAAGGGGGGAATCTGGACCAAGCAGCTGCCTACCTCCAACGGGGCATCCAGATCGATCCTAATTTGGGTCTAGCTCAGTACAACTTGGGCTTGGTCTATCAGCGCCAAGGCCGCTTTGACCAGGCAATTGCAGCTCTGCAACAGGCCGTTCGGTTGAGCCCAGGAGCGGCCGAGCCGCCTTATTACCTTGGCCTCGCCTATCAAGGCAAAGGTCAGTTGCCTGAAGCTGCCACTGCCTTTCGTCAGTCTCTGGCGGCGAATCGCAATGCGCCCACCGCTCACTATGGCCTGGGCTCAGTTCTGTTTCAGCAAGGAGATCTCAACGGTGCCCTCGCCGCCTTTCGCGAGGCGACCCGCCTCGATCCCAACTATGCCAATGCCTACTATGCTGCGGGGTTAGTATTTGCCCAGCAGGGACAGGCAGCACAAGCAGCCCAGGTCCTTAACTACGCCCGTAGCCTGTTCAATGCTCAGGGCAATGCTCAATGGACAAGGCTGACTGAAACTCAGCTCCAGCGCCTTCAGGGGGGCCAAGCTGGACAAGCTCCAGCCTCACCTGCGGGAGCCAGTTCTCCCTAAAACCAGATCTCTAGAACTAGCACTTCGAGTCAAAACGCTGAGATTGATTTTCCCGGCTCCTCAGCGACTTTATAGAATCGTCAGTGGATCCACATCAATGGTCAGACTGACGCCAGTCGCACACAGATTGCGCAACGCTATTAAATCGGGAAACTCGCTTGTGTCACGGGGAAGCTTGAGCAGCACCTGCCAGCGATAGCGTCGAGCTACCCGAGGCACCAGAGCTGGCGCGGGACCGAGCACATCACAAAAAGCTGCATCCCGGACTGTCTGAGCCACTAGTGTTGCACTCTCTGCTACCGCACCGCCATCTGGCCCACTTATACGCAGTAGGACCAAACGGCTGAAGGGAGGGTAAAGCTGGTCCGCTCGCTCCTGCAACTCTGCCCGCATAAAGCTCAGCAACTCATGGGCCTGCACAGCTTGAATGACTGGGTGCTCTGGTGTGTAGGTTTGCAGAATGACCCGTCCTGGCTCTTCACCGCGCCCGGCCCGTCCTGCAACTTGAGTCAAAGTTTGAAAGGCACGCTCTGCCGCTCGGAAGTCAGCAAAATTAAGCAAGCCATCTGCCGAGACCACACCAACTAGCGTCACCTGCGGCAGATCAATGCCCTTGGTCAACATCTGGGTACCCACCAGCACATCAGCCTCACCGCTTGCAAAGCGTCCCAGCAGTTGGGCATGTGCCCCTTTATTACGGGTGGTGTCGCTGTCGTAGCGGATCACGCGCAGATCAGGAAACAATTGAGCTAGCTCTTGCACAACTCGTTGGGTGCCGCTGCCAAAATGACGGAAGTAGGGTGATTCACACTGCGGGCACTCAGGCGGATGACCCTGGCTATGACCACAGTAGTGACAACGCAGAAGCGGCTTGGCGTTGAGATGAGGATGGTGAAAAGCCAGCGAGACATCGCAATTCGGGCACTCCATCACAAAGCCACAGGCGCGACAGGAGACAAAGGTGCTGTGACCGCGACGGTGAATAAATAAAATTCCCTGCTGCCGTCGCTCCTGCAGCTCCCACAAAGCCGCTTGCAAGCGCTGGCTAAAAATTGAGCGATTGCTGGCTCGAAACTCCGAGCGCATATCCACCACCTCAACCGGCGGCAGTGGCCGTTGACCGACCCGATGCGGCAAGCTCAGATAGGTAGGTACGTCAAGTGGTTCAGTGGCGTCCCCTACCACCTGCTGCCAGGTTTCCAGGGCTGGGGTCGCTGAGCCTAGTACCAGTGGGCATTGGTCCAGCTCCGACCGCCAGCGAGCAACTAAACCAGCGTGGTAGCAAGGCTGGGGCTGATCCTGCTTAAACGAAGCGTCATGTTCTTCGTCCAGCACAATCAAGCCCAAATTGGGTAAGGGTGCAAACACCGCTGAGCGAGTGCCAATCACTACCCAAGTCCGGCCGGAGAGCATCTGCCGCCAAGTGTCATAACGCTCCCCATCGGAGAGAGCACTGTGATACACCTGCACCGCATCCCCAAACCGGGCTCGAAAGCGGTCTGTGAGTTGAGGAGTGAGACCGATCTCAGGTACCAGCACCAAGGCCGAGCGGCCAGATTGCAAAATGGGCGCGATTGCCTGGAGGTAAACTTCAGTTTTGCCCGAACCGGTAATGCCATGCAGCAGCACTTGTGCTGAACCCTGCAAGCCCTGAATCGCCTCAAGGGCCTGAGCCTGGTGGAAAGTTAGCCGCTTAGCGCTATCGGACACAGGGGTTGCCCCTGGTAGACCGCTCCGCAACACCTCCCGGTCCTGTAAGCTAACGTAGCCCTTACGCTCCAGGGCTTTCAGCACAGCTGAGGTAGTATGACAGGCTTGCAATAGCTCACTGGCCCAGAGATCCCCCCCCTGTCGTCGCAGCACCTCCAACACTTCGCGCTGCCGTGGGCTGAGGTCCATCACAGCATCGCTGGCCCGGACTAGAGTTACAGCCTGACGAGTCTTAGGGCGGGGTGGCTCTGGGGCAGCTAGATAACTGTCTACCCAGCGCCGTTG
This sequence comes from Leptolyngbya sp. FACHB-261, assembly GCF_014696065.1. Lineage (NCBI taxonomy): Bacteria > Bacillati > Cyanobacteriota > Cyanophyceae > Leptolyngbyales > Leptolyngbyaceae > Leptolyngbya > Leptolyngbya sp. FACHB-261. The sequence goes on from NZ_JACJPL010000031.1 coordinate 289,082, forward strand.
CAACAACTCCCGCAGCCCCCGCTCGGCGCCCGGTACAGCTTTGCGCAGATGGTTCCAGGCACAATCCTGGCCCACAGTTTGTTGGAGATAGCTGATTAGGGCGCGGCCTGCAGGGCTCAGAAAAGTTTCAGCCCCCGGTGGCATTACCCCCATTTGGCAGCGGATCCGGCGCTGCGCGCGGGCCAGCAGTCCCGGCGGCAAGGCCACGCGCACGGCTTGCACGAGCGGTGTGCAGTAGTAGGCAGCAACCCGCTCTAGCAGAATCCAAAACGGAGCTGAAAAAAAACTGGGGCTGACCACCTCAACAACCAGCCGAATCTGAGTAGATGTCAGCTCAGTCGGTAATTGGCTCAGACAACGTACAACGATTCCGCCAACCTGGCTGCTGCTAAAGGGAACCGAAACGATGTCCCCTGTGCTGACCTTCAAACCAGGTGGCACTGCATAAGTATAGAGATCTTGAACCCCTGCGCAGTCTACCAATACCTCGACCCAAGCCACCGGTGGTACAGGGGGCTTGGGTTCAATAGATTCAGCGAGGCAAAGGGCGAGCTGGGCTGGGTCGCTCATGGCACACCACAAACTCACTGCCACTTAAGGATAGGGCTCTAAGCGGCTTTGCGGTAGATATAGTGTTTCCCGGAGTTCCAAAGCTGCTCAAACACTAGTGCTGCCTTTATGGAGTCGCAGTACCAGGGGTTCTCGCTGCTTGAGGCACCGCTGGGCTTGCCGTTGAAGCTGGGAGGCTAGTAGGAGCCCTCGGCACGGGACTATTGGTATAGCTACTGGCTGGATTAGCAAATCCAGGTCGATAGGTCAAAGGCTTATAACTACTGCTTGAGCCTGGGACGGAGGTTGAGCTTGGCGCTCCTCCCGAAACTCCAGTCGAGGGTGCAGTAGTTGAGCCGGTAAAGCCAGCGGAACCAGTAGACCCAGCTGAACCAGACGGGGAAGAACTGGTGGAACTGCCAGACTGGGCAGCAGGGGCAGGTTGGCTTATGCCACTTTGCACGGGCCCTGTCTGGATTGGACCAGCATTGATCGGGCCACTGTCTAAAGGTCCAGCGGGTAAGGGACCGGTCTGGATAGTACTGGATGCGTTAGGCGCCGGAGCAACTGGGACAGCTGAGCCTGCCGCTGTCGAACCTGCCGCCGCTGAACCGGGTAGCTGATAGTTGCGACGATAGGGCTCAAACGGATCGACCACACCGCTACTACCAGCCGCAGGGGCAGGTTCAGTATCTGAGAACAAATTGTCAAGGCCCAAATCTACGTTTTGCCTGGCTGGCAAATTGTTCCCAGTTTGATTGGCCCCATTTGCCGGATTAGGTTGACGCTGATCGCGTTGCTGGGGAACTAGACTCTTGGAGGCCCGAACTGGCGTAAACTTATCGCTTTCTGCTTTGACCACACGGGTGGCATTGAGATACCAAAGCGCCCCCATGCCAGAGCCCAACATGACCAGCATCACGAGAAAGGTTGGATTTCCCAACAAACGGCTCAGCAGACGAGATAACTTATTCGTCCTTCGCCCTGAACGGCTTGCAGCCGTTCGCGTTCCGTTGAATAGGCTACTCAGTTTCATGGAGACCCGGGAGCTCAGCTGCCCCCAGTCTAGCTGCTACAGAGCAGCTGGCAAGCTGAAACCGTATAAACCCGCAAGTTCCTGCTCAGAATGATCACCCGTAGATTTACACCTCAGCCTCCGGAGCAGTTGGCTCCTGAGCGTGCAACTGGCTGAGGAGCCAATTGGCAGCAGTGGCCCGACGAGTCTTGCGAGGTACCAGTTCACTCACTTTGTAACCGGCAAAGCCCAAATCCTCTTTGAGCAATTGCTTGTGGGCAGCAGGAATCGAGCGAGTCAATTTAACGGTCGCGGGACGGCTAGCGATAAAATCAGGCGGTTCTGGGTATTCGTCTCGCCACTCTGGTACAACTGCCCCCGTGTCCCAATTGCCATCCGTCAAATTTTGACGATACCCAAGGTAGTGCCAGAGCAGTCGGTTTAAGGTAGCATCATCGATTGTGTCGGTCAAAATGGCCCAGATCGTTTCCCGAGTTAAAGGCGGCAAGCTAGACATTAGATTCAAACAACTGGCAAGATTAAAAATCGAGTCAACAAGTGCCGCAATAGTGTATGTACGGCTAAGCTTCCTGAGGCTCATTTATGAGTTTAGGAGGATATAAATGGTCAGAACGCTTTATTAACATTACTAAGCCTTGGCAGAAGAGCCATTAGTCATAACGGGACCTCATAATAGGAGCCCGACAGAATACTGGTGTTATCCTGCTAACACTTCTCATAGTTTTATGGCTTAAAACCATTCAGCTATTTGCAGTCATGGTTAGGCAAAAATCATTTAGCTAGAATCTTGCTCCCCAGTATTGGGGGAAGGCGCATTAGCCCTGCATTTCAAGGGTTCTAGGGTCTAGTTCAGATGCAGACTAGCTCAGGATTCAGTCTATGTCAGCAAGGAAGCGTTGCAGCTAGAGTTGAACCTTGCCTAACATCATCAGTGCCTGCGCTCACACCACAATCAACCAAGGTAAGAGAGCCATAAGTGATTCTGGATTTGTCGTGAAATTAAATTACAAATCCCTTTCACACAACCAGCCAATCCGCGCCCTGAGGCTTTACTTTTCCCTTAGTATCAGTGATAGTGCCGTTTCCACCAAGAGAGGACCACTGACTGATGGCAACCTTCAAGGTCACACTGATCAGCGAAGCCGAAGGGCTAAACACTACCATTGAAGTACCCGATGACGAGTACATCCTTGATGTAGCTGAGGAACAGGGAATTGACCTACCCTACTCCTGCCGTGCGGGTGCTTGCTCCACCTGTGCTGGCAAAATTGTCGAGGGAACGATTGACCAGTCTGACCAGTCTTTCCTGGATGATGATCAGATCGAAGCAGGCTATGTCTTAACCTGCGTGGCTTACCCCACTTCCGACTGCACCATCCAAACTCACCAAGAAGAAGAGCTTTACTAGCGCCTTCAGATGCAAGAGGCGGGGACTGGAATGTGAGTCACATTCCAGTCCCCGCCTCTTTTCAATTCAATTAATTCAATTCGCTTCTGGTTGCTTGACAGCTTCTCCATCAGCAAGTGCAGCACCAGGTTTCCGGCTCACCTGAACATCCTGGCCCACTCGCTCCAGCCGGGTGCCTGAGTAGTAGAAACTCAAAATGCGATTGTAGTTCCAGCCCAACCGCCCTAGGCGGTAAGAGCCTGTCTGGCTCATGCCAACCCCATGCCCTAAGCCGCCTCCCACAAAGCGATAGCCCTTTAAAATGGGGATTCCAGATCGGTTGTCGTAGAGCGGATCTAAGTAGAACAGGGTGCTGGTCGGTGCATAGAGAGCTTGCAAGATTTCATCTTTTTTGAGCACAATCGGCTCCCCATCAGTTTGAATTTCCACCTTAAGTGCCCGCCCAGAGGCTGAACGCTCGACAACGCGGACATCTCGAATCGTCGTGAACGAAGGGGCTGTGCCGCCCAAAGACGTGAAGTAGCGTTTCAGGAAGCTGGTCATATCCGCCAGGGTGCTATCTTCTCGCCAACGAAATACATTCCAGCCTTCTTCGTTGAATCCAGCTCGGCTATTCAAGAATGCTCGCAAGTTGGCTTCATCGGCTAGACTCCGGTTTGACAAATCCCAAGGTTGCCCCACGGAGTCAATAATTGTGCGCAGGTAAGGCCGATCTTCGCCATTCCACATGTCGCTGTAGGGAGCAGTTACGCCTCCGGTGGCGGAGGAGTAGAGCGCATCAATCACCTGCCCATTAAAAGTTAGAACTTGACCTCGAGTTGAGGTGACAGCCCGGTCACTAACGGCCAGGGTACCGGTGAGACCCTTATAAACCTGACAGTGGGTCGTTGCACACAGTTCATAATTGTCAATCTCAAAGCGGTGCAAATTGCGCAGGGCATAGGTCCGCGCCAGTACAGCCTGAGCTTGAACGGCATTAGCCGGAGCCCCGGGTCCAATCTCATGGGGGACCACTCCACGCAGGTAGGTTTCCAGGGGCACTTGGTTGACTAGACTGTAATTAGCGTAAGCATTGGGCTGTAAACGCAAAGAACCCGCATAAAGGTTACGGTTAACCCAGATCAGACTGCGTCCTGAGCGGATGTCCAGTTCATCACGGCTGTAGCGGTAACCGTTGACGATCCAGGAAGCCTGGGGTCGCGCCCTAACTACCCGGCTCTCGATTTGAGCAAACTGATTGCCCTGTTGTCGCAGGCTATCGAGTAACAAACGCCGCAGCAAGGGTTCATTGTAGACTTCCCGCTGGGCCCACACCTGCCAACGTTTTGGCTGGGCAATTTCGACCTTTAAGCCTTTAGAGCGCCAGTAATTAGCACTGGCCTCGGCATTCTCATAACTACGATGGGCACTGACAATGAGACGCTCCTCCACTTCGGGAGGGGCCACTGGCTCACTAATCAACTCCAGCGTTACCTGATTGGTACGCAAAACTTGAGGCTGAGCGTTGTCGGGCTGCTTGAAGCTGAGGGTCAGGGTATCGCCAGGCATAGCTCGCAACTGCAAACGGTCTCCCGTTGACTCGCCAAAGCGCTGCACAATACCAATCTTCAGCTCAGGATTAAGAGCTGACTCTGAATCCTGACGACTAACGGCGAAGCTGGCCTCACCGAATAGGTTCAGCCAGCAAAATAAACCTAGAGCAACATGACCCAGCGGGGAAGTAAACCAGAGGGAACGAGGCATGGAGAAGGACCAGAGCTGTCAGAGTTGCCTGACATCATAGCCTTCCCACTCTCATTGAAACCAACCTTTGGATAGATGTATCAAAGCTGGTTTTTATGAACCCGCCAAGGTAAAAGACACCATTAGGTAAGGGCTTCTAAATAGTCCCGCACCCGGTTGCGACGCTTTGGCTGCCGCAGTTTTTGCAGGGCTTTGGCTTCAATTTGTCGGACTCGTTCACGCGAGAGATCCAGAGCCCGCCCAATCTCTGCTAGCGAATAAGTTCGACCGTCACCCAATCCAAAGCGCATCCGAATGACATCGCGCTCCCGGTTGGTGAGATCGCTCAGAAGCTGTAACAGGTCGCGATGCAGCGCTTCGCGCATCATGACCTCTTCTGGAGACACATTCTCAGTTTCCAGAAGGTCGCCTAGTTCTGTATCTTTGTCCTTGCCTACTTTGGTTTCTAGAGACACAGAGCGGGGCACCCGCACCAGCAGTTCGCGAACTTGTGGTGGGGTCATCTCTAGTTCTTCAGCGATGTCCTCAATTGTTGCCGTACGGCCCTTTTCTTGGGAGAGCTTACGCTGAGCTTTTTTAATCTTGTTCAGCTTCTCAGTAATGTGAACTGGCAGTCGGATCGTGCGGCTTTGCGTCGCGATGGCTCGGGTGATGCCTTGGCGAATCCACCAGTAAGCGTAGGTGCTGAAGCGATAGCCCTTGGTCGGATCGAACTTTTCAACGGCTCGTTCCAAGCCCAAAGTGCCTTCCTGGATCAGGTCCAGCAACTCTAGGCCGCGATTTTGATATTTCTTCGCTACCGAGACGACCAGGCGCAGGTTGGCCTTGATCATATGCTCTTTGGCTCGGGTGCCTTGGTCCTGAATTTGCTCTAGATCGCTCAGGCTAAGACCCGCTGCTGCGGCCCAAGCCCGCTTGCCGTCTGCAAGAATCTGCTTAAGCTCTGCTGTGTCCGCTAGGCTCGATTCGGCTGCCCAGCGCTCTAGAGAGGGACGGTGCCCAAGCTGAGCAATCAGGCGATCACGCACTTCAATGACATGAGCGAGCGGCTGGAGCGCTACTTGGTCCTCTTGAGCTGCTTTGCTCCGCAGTTCCAACAGTGCCATATAGCGTTGGACTCTCTGGGCTTCTGATACCTCTTCATCTCGCGCCAGTAACTTGACACGCCCGATTTCTTGCAGATAAAGACGAACTAAGTCTGTTGTGCGGCGACCTGGAGAGCCTTTGAAATCAGCAACTAACTCAACGTCCTCTACGTCTACCTCTAGATCTTTAGAGTCTGGCTCAAAGTCTTGGCCGTACTCGGCTTCAGCGTCGAAAGGTATTCCTGCCATAGCGATTGTCTCAGCGGCTCCAGATGGACGGACGATAGAGAGTGTGATCAACAACCCGACCTTAGTGTTCCCAATGAATCAGGTTCTTCGAACATTGACCCGAGCTTCTGCTTCTGTTGCAAAGGTCAAGGGCAAGTCGTAATAAACAGTCACCCCAACGAGCCTGCTAGACTGAACTGATTCGTTCCTAGACAACGAGATCAACCCAAAGCTGAGATCGCTACTGCTGTGCATTGGCATGTCTGACCCTATTTTAGCCTCGACCTTTGTGTTGACTCTGCTGCTGCTCGTGGGGTTGTTTTTCTTTGTGCGGGCATCGGTGAAGGACCGAACTCAGGAGTACATACTGTCATCTGATTTGGCAGGTGAGCAGCTGATGCAGCAACTCAGACAGTACTTCACGCAGCGGGCTTATCAGGTGATCTCAGTTGTGCCTGAAGATAGACCTAGATCACCGGAAACCCGTGATCTCTGGAGTCAGCCTGGAACTATAACCCTATCGGGTCAAGTTCGCCCTAGTGCCTTCCTGGCATTCTTCCTCAGCGCCCTAACCGTATCCGGTCTGTTCTGCATCGGCTTGGTACTATCTGTTGTTTATCCTCAACTGGGCAGTAGTTCATTAGGGCTAGCCCTGTTGGGACCAGCCGCTGGTTTGTTCTATTGGCGAGGTGCAGGTCGTGAAGAGCGGGTCGACCTGAGAGTTGAGCAGACGGAATTAGCACCCAGACCGAGCCGGGTGCTAATTCGAGCTCACCGAGATGAGGTGAGTGAGCTACAAAACGCTCTGAAGTTAATTGAACAGGACTGAGTGACTTAGCCAACCAGGCGCAACGCCCCAGTAGACTAAGTTAGCTGTGATAGGTAGCTAAACTCGGTTTCCGAGTAGCTTGGTCAGGTCAATCTTCATCCCAAGACTCGACTGCTAGCAGGTCGGTCACAGGATCTTGCATTGAAAACTCAAAATCCAGGAGTTCCTCTTTCCAGTGCGGCCAATCGTTGCCATACAAGAGAGCGATTTTCCAAATTTGGTCATCAGGTTTGAGAACACCAGAGTCCACAAGGGAACGGACCTGGTTCTGAAGCTTCACCATCGGGTGAGTAACTTGCTGAGCCATGGTTTTCAACCAACACGTTAGTTGTGTTTGATTTTGTGCTTGATTCAAGAAGCCAATGGGACGAGCCAGCAAAGTAGGCTAGTCGCTCAATCAACTTTCGCGCCTAGCACCCTAAGCGACTCAGAGAGGACTGCCAGGGCACTCGTGCAGCAAGTGAAATCAACTTGCTTCGATAAGCACCTAGGCTACCATACTTCATTGTTCATCATGTCCACAGCTTAGATTTCCGTAAAGAGCGGGACGCTTTTTGAGGGTATTAGCTTGCGCTAAGGCCCCTAGAAACCTTCAGGCCATTAGTCAAGAGTTTTAAAAAGCTGGGGGCGAGGATTCTAAAGACTTATCAATGCAAGTCAATACTGGGTACGTGCCATAAGCCGTTAGTCCCTGAAGTGCTTACAGGTAGAAGCTCACAGCCCTGTACTTATAGGGTCAGCGCCCAACTGCTATAGAACTCGGTTCAGTCCCTCATCTACTCCAGGAGTAGTTGCCTAGCCCTTAAAACTTTGTTACAAGGTAAATAGGCCTTCGTAAACAAGTGCAAAGGAGAGCAGTTGATGTTCACCCTCCCCGATAGGCGCTTTGGCCAAATGGCGGCTATGACCGGCGAGAATTTAGGCGAGCAACTGCTCAACAAAGCAGCTAGTACTGCAATTCGACACCTATTCAGCCAGGCGGAGTCCGTCGAGGTTTCGATTCGGTGTTCCCCTCCGAGCAAACTGCTGCAGGGCAGCCTTGACAGTTTCCGCATGGACGGGCGAGGACTAGTGATTCGTCGTCAGTTCAGAGTCGAGACGATGTCGTTCGAGACAGACGCCGTCGCAATCGATTTTGCTGAAATTATGCAGGGTCAAGTGCGCCTGAAGCAGACCACTCAAGCAGTGGCTCAGGTGGTGCTAACAGAAGCGGATCTCAATCAAGCCTTTACAGCTGAGCTAGTGACCCGACGTCTGCGTCAGCTTAGCCTCCCGAGTTTGTCGGAGCAACCCGTCAGCTTTGAGAAGATTCAGCTGGAGCTGCTGCGCAACAATCGAGTGCGAATTGAGGCGTTGACCTGTTTTGCTGATGGTACCTCAGTGCCGATTCAATTCATTGCCACCCTGGCTCTGGAGCGACGGCGGCGAATTTTGTTTACCCAACCTCTACTAGATTGTCCAGCTATTGATGGCAGCACTGAGCGAGGAGAGGCTTGCGCTCTAGCCTTTGTAGAGCTTCTAAATGGTTTGGTTGATCTGGATCGCTTTGACCTTGATGGCGTCACACTGCGGCTGAACCGTTTGGAAACTCAAAGCGGACGCCTGGTATTTAGCGGCTACGCCCAAATTGAGCACTTTCCTCATCAAGGCTAAGCAGGGTGCGAGCACTGCGGACTAAGCTGATTATGTGATAGCAATAGTCAGCAGTAGATTAAGCAGTGCTGAAGGGCTGATGTGGGTATGCAGATCCTAGATCTGTTTCGGTCAGGTGGTGTGGTCATGTGGCCGCTCCTGGCATTTTCAATTCTGGGGCTTGCGATGGTTCTAGAGCGGACGGTCTTCTGGCTGCGCATCTCCCGACGGCAGGAGCGGCTGGTCGTAGAGACACTAGCTCTCTACCGTCGCAATATTCGCTCCGCCTTATTCAAGCTGGAGCAGAATGCCGATCTGCCTATTGCTCGCATTTTTCTGGCTGGATTGGAGTTAGACAGTCCTAACCCGGAGGAGTTCCGGCTTGCTTTGGAGAGTGCGGCTCAGGCCGAGATTCCGCTGCTCAAGCGCTTCAACGTAGCCTTTGAGATGATCATCACAGTTTCCCCCCTGCTTGGATTATTAGGGACTGTATTGGGATTGATTACCACCTTCGGTTCCTTGCAAATAGGAGACCTAGGTTCTACCCAGGCAACTGGAGTAACTGCAGGGATCAGCGAAGCGTTGGTATCAACCGCGAGTGGGCTAATTGTGGCAATTCCAATACTGCTATTTGCAGGTATCTTCCGTGGCTTCTACACTCGACAAATTGCCATGATTCAGGAATATGGCGGTCAATTAGAGTTGTTGCAGCGACGGCGCTATGAGCGTGGGAGCTTAAATCCAGAGGTGCCCTATGCGTCTAACTGAGGAGCCAGAAAGCAATCCCCAGATCAACATCGTGCCAATGATCGATGTGGTCTTTGCAATCCTGACGTTTTTCATTATGTCTACGCTGTTTCTGACGCGTTCGGAGGGGCTACCGGTTAATTTGCCACAAGCCTCTACCGCTCAGATGCAAAAAGAATCACAGATCAACATCACGATTGATGCAGTAGGCAAAATCGCGTTGAACCGTCAACCCGTTGAACTGCCACAGCTCAGGAGCAAGCTACAGGCCCTGATGGGCACAGATACTCAGAGCTTAGTTGTGCTGAATGCGGATGAGCAGGTAGCGAACGGCAAAGTGGTTAGCGTGATGGATGTGGTGCGAACCATTCCAGGTGCTCGAATGGCGATTGCGGCAAAACGTCCAGCACCTTAAACTCATTCATCAGTGCAGCAAATTTTGAGGTGTCTAAGAGCAGCGTATGATTCGTTTGCGTTCCCTGTTGTCTGCCATCTTAGTGCTGGTGGCAACGTTTCTAATCGGTTGTGCTAATCCTGCTCCTGAGGCCAATCTGACCAAAGTTGATACCGCTAAGTTGGAGCAAATTCAGCTCTACACCGAGCGCATCGAAGCTTTCCGCGAACGGTTTGATGAACTGCAATCTTTGATCACCAGACAAAACTGGACAGATACTGATTCTTTAATCCACGGTCCTCTGGGAGACTTGCGTCACACGGTTAGTGGTCTGGCTCGCCAACTATCGCCCGGTAAGGCAACGCAAGTCCGTGATTTGTCTAAGGTCTTATTCAAGGAGTTGGTCAAAATTGACCAGGCCGCTACCGATGAGAATCAAGCGGCGGCTATCAGTGCCTTTGCCCGCGCCCGTCAGGCGTTTGACAGTTTGCTAGAAGCCAGTGGCAGTTAAATCGCTGGCAGGAAATGTCCGGGAATCCTAAAGGCAGATGATTGAATCAGCCTTGCCATTAGTACGATACTGTTGGCTCTGTCGTTGGGTGGATTGTTCATGGGTCGGGCTACTAAAGTCGTATTGGCGTACTCCGGCGGGGTTGATACCTCCGTTTGCATTCCCTACTTAAAACAGGAATGGGGAGTGGAGGAAGTGATTACCCTAGCGGCAGATCTAGGTCAGGGCGATGAGCTAGACCCTATCCGGCAGAAAGCGCTGGATTCTGGGGCCAGTGTTTCTTTAGTCCGCGATGTAACTCAGGAATTCGTCACGGAATATGCTTTCCCAGCAATTCAGGCGAATGCGCTTTACGAGAACCGCTATCCTCTGTCTACAGCTCTGGCTCGGCCCTTGATCGCCCGACTACTAGTTGAGGCGGCTGAAGAGTATGGTGCAGACGCTGTTGCCCACGGCTGCACTGGCAAGGGCAACGATCAGGTACGCTTTGACGTCTCGATCGCAGCTCTCAATCCTCAGTTGAAAGTGTTGGCTCCTGCCCGTGAGTGGGGGATGAGCCGGGAGGAGACCATTGCCTATGGCGAACGCTTTGGCATCCCAGCACCAGTCAAGAAGAAATCCCCCTACAGCATCGACCGCAATCTATTGGGTCGCAGCATTGAGGCAGGGCCGCTTGAGGATCCCTGGGTTGAGCCTCTAGAGGAAATTTATGTGCTGACTAAGCCAGTCAGCGCTACTCCAGACGAACCTGGCTATGTAGAAATTAGCTTTGAGCATGGCATACCGGTCAGTTTAGATGGGCAAGCGCTAGCTCCTGTGGAACTAGTGACCCGATTAGGTGAGATTGCTGGCTTGCACGGGTACGGTCGCATTGACATGCTCGAGAACCGGTTGGTAGGAATCAAATCGCGTGAAATCTATGAGGTTCCTGCACTGTTGACCTTGATTCATGCGCATCGGGAGGTCGAGAGTCTGACCCTGACTGCTGATGTCACGCACTACAAACGTGGCATTGAAGAAACCTACGCTCAGTTGGTGTATAACGGGCTCTGGTATAGCCCGCTTAAAGCAGCGCTGGATGGTTTTGTTCAAAAGACTCAAGAGCGAGTATCTGGGACAGTTCGCTTAAAGTTCTTTAAAGGCAATCTGAGCATTGTGGGCCGGAAATCAGCCTTCTCTCTGTATGACGAAGACATGGCCACTTACGGCTCCGGTGACCAATTTGATCACAAGGCAGCTGAAGGTTTCATCTATGTTTGGGGTCTACCGACCCGGGTATGGTCTCAAAAGAATCGAAGTTGAATCGAGGCTAGAGACGGCGCTCTTGTAGTCTCTAGTTCAACCTGAATTCGAAAACCGAATGAGAGAAGATTGGCCTGGCGAACCTTTCTTCTCTCATTGTTTTTAGCCAGTTTTTAGCCGAACTTCATGGAGCGAGACTTAACGAGTCAAGCTCAATCGCTTCTCTGGAGCCAGAGACGTTAACCCAAACTCAGCCTGAATCATTGAATTCAGAGGTCGTTGGTTGAATCGGCTGAGAATGCCGTTGTATAACCGCTCTTTCTTGTAATAGATATTTTCTCCGTTCTCGACCATGTAGACAGCCCCTGAAAAGGGTAATGGCTTGAGCGGGCTTCCCTGAGCTGCGAGCGTCTCTTTCACCCGTTCGTGAGCGATGTAATATTCGTAGTAGCCATAACCACGGTTGTATTCTGGGTGTTCTGGCAACTGATTTAGGTCATAACGAACGATGTTGCAGGTGCCACACATTCGGTAGAAATTTCTACGTTTCAAGTAAACGAATGAGTCGCCATCGTGATAGCGATAACCTTTGTTGAGAAACCAACCGTTGTTGCCAGCCCGCTGATCAACGAATGCAGCTAAATTTTTGCTAATGCAGTCATCTGCATCCACCACCATTGTGTGTGATGGTGAAAACTGACGAGCATGGATGAGACCCGCTAGAATTTTGCGGCCCTTATCTGTGCGCTTCGCTGCGATGATTGTTTTCTCCTTGGGAGGTTGAAAATCTACCTCAAGGTAGCTCACCTGAGCATGCTGAAATTGAATCGCAGGCTTCTCGTTGCAGGCAACAATCACTCTGAAGTTTGTTGAGGTCTGATTGCAGACCGACTTAATACATCGCTCGAAGAGTTGAGAAACTCGTTCCCAAGACTTTGAAACCTTCTGACTCTTGAGTGGTATCACGAAAACTAGCACGCCAGACTCTTGAATCAGTTCCCTTGAGGTTCTACAGCCGTTCACGTAGTCAATACAACCAGCTCACATTCAATTTAGAAATCCTTCATTAAGTAGATATTTAAATTTACATTTTTTTCACACACCTCAAGCTGGTTTTGCTTGGAAATTCTGATAATTGACTAAATCTGCAAAAATTTAAGTATAAAAATATACACAAAGGCTCTCTGCTTGGAGTTTTAGTTGCAAAGACTCCAAAGGTTCCCTAGCCTTCTAAAAGCTTTGGGTTCAGCGCTCAGGCAAATAGAGTCATAGTCTGAGGCGGTTTGCAGATAGGGGTAGCACCAGGGGTAGTAACTGTCTGAACCACCTCTAAAGCTGCAAATCCCCACAAAGACATCCAGAAAGGTCAATTGTTACCTAGGCTCTGAGGGCGACAGGAATGCCCTGCAATAATGGAAGGGCTTAACGTTCCGTCTTTCCCTTCTGCGAGTCCAACTCTCATGAGCCACCCCCTACTGGACCTTCTCCAAAAGCGCGTGATTGTATTTGATGGCGCAATGGGTACCTCATTGCAGACTCAAAACCTCACTGCTGAGGACTTCGGCGGTCCTCAGTATGAAGGCTGTAATGAGTACTTAATTGAAACTAAGCCAGAGGCAGTTGCCAGGGTCCACCGGGAGTTTTTGGCAGTAGGTGCAGACGTCATCGAAACCGATACCTTCGGTGCAACCTCGATTGTGCTGGCCGAGTACGACTTAGCCGACCAAGCTTATGAACTGAATCGCAAGGCTGCTGCCTTGGCAAAGTCGGTCGCTCAAGAATTTTCCACCCCTGACAAGCCACGGTTTGTGGCTGGCTCAATGGGACCGACCACTAAACTGCCTACCCTCGGCCACATCGACTACGACACGATGAAGGCTAGTTTTGCTGAGCAGGCACGAGGACTGCTCGATGGCGGTGTTGACTTGTTTATCGTCGAAACCTGCCAAGATGTTTTGCAAATCAAGGCCGCTTTGGCTGGCATTGAAACTGTATTTGCGGAGCGTGCTACCCGTTTACCCCTGATGGTTTCCGTGACTATGGAAGCCACCGGCACGATGCTGGTAGGTTCTGATATCGGTGCCGCCTTAGCGATTTTAGAACCCTACCCAATTGACATTTTGGGTTTGAATTGTGCGACGGGGCCAGACAAAATGGCAGAGCACATTCGCTATCTATCTGCCCACTCACCGTTCCTTATTTCTTGCATTCCCAACGCCGGTATTCCCGAGAATGTTGGGGGTCATGCTCACTATCATTTGACCCCTGCCGAGCTGCGCGAGGCCCTAACTCATTTCGTTGAAGATTTGGGTGTTCGAGTCCTGGGGGGCTGCTGTGGCACCCGTCCTGACCACATTCAAGCCTTGGTAGACGCAGCGCAAGAGTTAAAGCCCAAGCAACGGCAACCTCAGTTTGCTCCCTCAGCAGCTTCCATTTACAGTGCTCAACCCTACGAACAAGACAACTCTTTCTTGATTGTGGGTGAGCGCTTAAATGCCAGTGGTTCCAAAAAATGCCGAGAGCTACTCAATGCTGAAGATTGGGATGGCCTGATCTCACTGGCTCGTGAACAGGTGCGAGAAGGCTCTCATGTCCTCGATGTCAACGTGGACTATGTGGGTCGCGACGGGGAACGAGACATGCACGAATTGGTGTCTCGGCTAGTTACCAATGTCACGATTCCACTCATGCTGGACTCGACCGAGTGGCAAAAGATGGAGGCGGGGCTCAAGGTTGCAGGTGGCAAATGCATCCTCAACTCCACCAACTATGAAGACGGTGAACCTCGCTTTCTTAAAGTATTGGAACTGGCTAAAGCCTATGGTGCAGGGATCGTGGTTGGCACCATCGATGAAGATGGTATGGCTCGGACAGGTGAGGGCAAATTTAAGATTGCTCAACGGGCGTATCGGCAAGCTGTGGAGTACGGAATTCCTGCCCACGAGTTGTTTTTTGACCCGCTCGCATTACCGATTTCAACTGGGATCGAAGAAGACCGACGCAATGCTGCAGAGACCATTGCAGCAATCCGACGCATTAAATCAGAGCTACCTGGCTGCCATGTTGTCTTAGGCATCTCCAATGTTTCGTTCGGTCTAAACCCTGCGGCCCGTGTGGTGCTGAACTCGGTGTTTTTGCATGACTGTACTGAAGCTGGCTTGGACAGTGCAATTGTCAGTGCCAGCAAAATTTTGCCTCTCGCGCGCATTGAGGAAAGCCATCAAACGGTTGCTCGTCAACTGATTTACGATCAGCGCCAGTTTGAAGGTGATATCTGCACCTTTGATCCACTCACCCAGTTCACTGATTTATTTGCAGGAGCGACCACTAAGCAACTCAAATCAGTCACTAATAACCTGCCGCTCGAAGAACAGCTCACGCGCCGTATTATCGATGGAGAACGCATCGGGTTCAACGATCTACTGGTCGAAGCTCTCAAGAAATACCCGCCCCTGGAGATTATCAACACCTTTTTGCTAGACGGCATGAAAGTGGTAGGCGAGCTATTTGGTTCAGGCCAAATGCAACTTCCTTTCGTGTTGCAGTCAGCAGAAACCATGAAGTCTGCTGTAGCCTATCTAGAACCCTTCATGGAAAAGGCGGAGGGTTCTAGTAAAGGGGTCGTGATCATCGCAACCGTCAAGGGCGACGTGCATGACATCGGCAAAAATCTAGTAGACATCATCCTGAGCAATAATGGCTATCGCGTGATTAACTTGGGCATCAAGCAGCCCGTTGATAGCATTATTCAGGCTTATCGAGAGCACCAAGCTGACTGCATTGCCATGAGTGGTCTGCTCGTCAAGTCCACCGCTTTCATGAAAGAAAATCTAGAGGTGTTCAACGAGCAAGGCATTACCGCGCCGGTGATTTTAGGGGGTGCTGCCCTCACTCGCAAATTTGTCGAAGTAGATTGCCAAAACGCTTACAAAGGCAAGGTGATCTATGGCAAAGATGCGTTCTCAGATTTGCATTTCATGGATAAGCTGATGCCAGCCAAGGTCGCGGGTCAGTGGGACGATGCTGTGGGCTTCCTCAATGGTCAACCAATTGCGTTGCCTGAGGAACAACCTATACTAGAGTCTCTAACAGAGCCTCTAACACCAGAGGCTGAAAAGCTTGACCCTACGGAATCAGTTCTAGAGGTAATCGATACTCGTCGCGCTGAGACGGTTAGCGCAGAGATTGAGCGTCCTTTGCCACCTTTTTGGGGCACGAAAGTTCTTGGACCTGCAGAAATTTCACTCGAAGCAGTGTTTGAGTATCTGGATCTGCAAGCCTTGGTCGCTGGGCAATGGCAGTTTCGCAAGCCTCGCGAGCAAAGCCGCGAAGAGTACGATGCGTTTTTAGCCCAAGAGGTGTATCCAATCCTGGAGCACTGGAAGCAGCGCGTCATTGCCGAGAAGCTGCTGGAACCACAGGTTAGCTACGGTTATTTTCCAGCCCAAGCAGTGGGCAATGATCTCAATCTGTATGCGCCTGAAACTTTTCCAGAACTGCTTGCTCTAGAGGATCAGCCTAGCCTTTACTACCTGCTGCCCACCGCTAAATACCTGAGTCAACCAACGGCCAGCCCTATTGCTACCTTCCAGTTTCCGCGCCAACGCTCGATGCGCAGGCTATGTATCGCCGATTTCTTTGCACCGCAGGAATCAGGCTGGGTCGATGTATTCCCGATGCAAGCAGTCACGATGGGAACGGTCGCAACCGAATATGCTCAGCAGCTATTTCAGGAGCATCGTTATACCGACTATCTCTACTTCCACGGTTTGGCCGTCCAAACTGCTGAAGCTTTGGCTGAATGGACCCATGCCCGCATTAGACACGAACTCGGTTTTGGCTCTGAGGAGAGCGACAACATTCGGGATATTCTGGCGCAGCGTTATCGAGGCTCACGCTACAGTTTCGGCTATCCGGCCTGTCCTAACCTACAAGACCAATACACCCTGCTCAACCTATTGCAGACCGAACGCATTGGCCTGGAGATGGACGAGAGCGAACAATTACATCCTGAACAATCAACCACGGCGATTGTGGCCTATCACCCAGAGGCTCGGTACTTTAGTGCCTAAATCTTGAGCCCTTACTTTGTGAGTGATGACTGAGTAGATTGAGGCATCAGAATCGTGACTGGTCCTAATGCCCAAACTCGGGTATAGGAACCTTGAGGGGTGAGCAATGTGTTCACCTCATTAGCTCCAGCCTTCAGCTCTGCTGGTTGGCGGACATTGATGATGGCACAGGGCACAAAGGCACTAAACGGGAGGTGGTCATACAGTGTCGCCGAGAGATTCTGGACATTGACATGCTCGAAACGCACTGGGGATTGTCGATTCTGTAGAAGCACCCACCAGGGATATTCCCAGGGATCGCCTAGGGGCAGTTGAAGACCAATATCGGTGCAGTTTTGAGTCTGCAAAAAAGCAGCACCTTGCTGATAGGGCTGCTCAAATTCAGTGCGGTTATTGAAGTATTGAGCCGTTCGACTGGTATTCCAGATATTTCTGGGGCTCAAGACGACTTGACGTGATTCCACATAAGCTTGGCGATCCATTGAGAACAATAACGGGCGAGAAAAATTAAACAAAACCCAAGGTAATGCCGATAGGATTAAAATAAAAGCAATAGCATTAGCTAGCTTATAACTGGTTAAATGAGACAAGACAACGCCCACAACTGCCGAGAAAATTACAAACAGTGGCAAATGCAAGCGACTATGCCAGGGCTGCCATTTGAGTATAAGACAGAAGAGAAAAAAGGCACCCATGCTAGCGGCAAGATAGCACCTGAGCAACTGCTGTCTTCTTAGATTTCTCCAAATCAAGCATAATAAAACCGCTCCTAAAATCAACCACAAGTGCAATGGATTGCTGGCACTATCTTCATGATTAGACAAGCTGCGAATATGAAATTCAACCCCTGGCCAGGTTGTACGAGGGTCGTTGATATCTACGCCTAACACTTGATGAAGCGCGTAAATAGCCCTCTCTGTGCCACGGTTGACGCTGCCGATTGGCATACTTAGGTGCAGACTAAGGTTTCTAACCAGATTTGATAAGAACGCTGGAAAGCTCCATAGACCATTGAGATACGGCGTTTGGGGATCAGAACCAAACGGGGAGCCAAATAAACGAAAATTGCGGAGATAATAACCTGAATTAAGCACGATCACTAGAACCGTGGTTGGCAAAGCGAGCCGCCAGAGCTTCCAGCGAAAGTCTCTAAAAGCGGCCAAGAACAGCCAGATAATAAAGGGAAATGCGTAGATATAAGTAGTTCCTTTCGTCAAAAAAGCCAAGCCCAGACTAGCACTGACTCCCAGCAAGTTCTTGAAGGTCCAAGCAGGCTTAGGTTGAACAACTGACAGAAGATAATGCACAAAGCAAACTAACCAAAAGGCAGCAACATAGTCGTTTTTGGTACTTGAGCCCTGTAGAATCCCCATTGGAATAGTTGCGGCTGTGACGGCTGCAAAAACTTGCCCTTGTAAATTTGCTCCCAGCTGTTTAGCAACTAGCGATATGCCAAGAATACTGCCAACCATGCTAAACCACTGCACCAGATTAGCCCAATAATCTCCACCGCTTAGAACGTGAAGATGTAGAATGACCCATTCAGCAAAAGGCGGCTGATAAATCTGCGGCAGATAACTAGTTGGATAGGGATTCAGATTTTTATTCTGAATCCAATGCATTACCCGAGCCAGATGATAGGTGAGAGAATCTAGGGTGTTGGGTGCGGCAACCAGGGCAATCAAGCCAACAGTAGCAGTTAGCAGAATCATACTGCTGATTAGAAGCGGGACAGAGCTGAATCTTCTAGAGGACCAAGATTGCCTTCCGCCTTGATAAATCGTTCCTAGCAAGTTTGCTTGCTGAGTCCTTTTGCAATCGCTTAATCTACTGTAGGTGCGCCAACAAATTAGAAGCAATCCTAGATTAGCGATAAACCAGCAAGCTGCTATCCAATTAAAGTCTAACCGTTGACCGAGGTTCAAAGCCTCAGTTATGACAGTCAGTAAAACACCCCACCACACAGTTGCTGACAGTAGAGCACTGCGGTAACAGGAATTATGCTGGCAAGCAATAAGAAATAGGAGAAGCCAACTCGTTAGCAACAATACAGTAAACATGTTACCTACTAGGATAGACAGTTCCCAAACGCAGAATAGCTTTACTCTAAATAGCAAGAATGAGTTGAGAAGTAAACTGCGAGGTGCTTATTATTACCAATAAATAGCTTGCCATATAATAAGGACATGCTTTATGCTGACCCAAATTGTGAGTAGTTCGAACTTAAGTTGAATCCATAACGGTCACCGGAGCATCGGCGCTAGACGGTATGAAACCAGTGTGAGACTAGTCAGAGAGAACTCAGCTTACTGGGGTTAACGCGGGGATCACGCTAGGGGAAGGGCTGGCAGGGACGGGCTCAGAACTGTTACCACTGTCGCCAAGGGGCAACTGACCGTCTAAATTAAAGGGTGAGCAATCTTCGGGGTCAGCTATCGAGCTATGTCTCAGCCTAGAACAGTCTCTGCGGTCGATGACATTTTCAGTCAAGCCCATCAGGGGAGTGTGGCGGCGATCATTCAGGTCTTGAATGAAAAGCTAGCCGATCAGGGGATTAGAACCCGAGCGGTACGTGAGGAAGGAGTCCTGCAACTGCTGTGTGAAGCTGCCGGTACTGAGCAGCTAGAGCAGTCCAGCCTGGTGGAGAGGATTCGACAGATCTTGGAGGCAATTGCCCCTCGTGAGATTCGTCGTATCAAAATCAATAGCCGCATTGTTCGGGAGCAGCAGTTGCTCTGGCTAGAGGAAATCAACCGTGATCCTGAAGGTCAGCTCCTCTGGTCCGAAGAGATTACCCTGGCTAAGCCCAGTCTTCTCAAACGGCTAAGCCCAAGCCAGAAGCGGCCTAGGGCTAAGTTTGAGAGAACTGCCTTACCTCTGCCTTCGCCTCCTACCTTCATACGGGAAAAACATCAGTTTAGACGAGGCATCCTTGGTGGTGTCTGTTTGAGTCTGACGCTGTTGCTGCTGGGTTGGAGCCTCTCAAAGTGGGTGATCCCCAATTGGCGGCTTGGCGCAACCGAGGCAGCCTCAGTTCCTAGCGCTCCCGCTCCTACCACTCCGGCACCAGCAAAGCCAGAAGCGCTAGCAAAGCCAGAGGCAACGGTTCAGCCGAGCGTAGCCCCAGTAGCAGCACCAGCTCCAGCAGCCCCAGTCGCAGTTAAAGCTTCTGAGGATGCGTTCGCGGCAGCCGTCAGTCTTGCTGAGCGAGCAGCAGTCTCAGGCCAGGCAGCTCAAACTCCGGCTCAGTGGCTGGCTTTGGCAACGCAGTGGCAGCAAGCTTCAGAGTTGATGGCTCAGGTTACAAACACAGATGGTCGGTATCAGACGGCGCGGAACCGGACCCTACTCTACCGGCAAAATAGTGAGGCTGCTCTGCGTCGAGCCCAGCTCAATCGCTCTCAGCCCCAATAGGTAAGTTGCAGGCAAAGGGGCTCTTTGTCTGTCCCTGATTGCTTGCAGCTTTTACGTTTTACGCCTGGGGTAGCTCTGAACTTCAGGCAAGGCGTTTTTTGCAGAACCTATTAGCAAAAGCGAGTGAGCTTGAAGCACAGCGTTGCCTTCTAAGCCCCTCCTGAGCAAAGGTTTGCTGTTCAATCGCTTTGCTCAGCAAACCTTCATGAGCTATGTGAATCAGTTGACTCTCAACCAAAAGTCAACTAAATTGCTGCGTTCATAAAACTCTAGAAAACTAAGTTATGTGAAGCTAAATAAATACTCCGTCCACTAGCTTGGAGCAGCCTCGTTGGCTGCTCCATCTTTAGACATAGCAAGCTGCAAAAGCTTCCTCATTTTGAGGCGATTTTGCAGTGTTTTATACGAGTCAACTTAACCCTTAGCCTACTCCTTTGATAGGAGCTTTCTCTATCTCTCTAGATAAGGATGAGGAGATTGAAGCAAATAACTCTAGGAGCCACAAACCAAAATCTTTAGCTGCCGCGCACTTTGAATCTAGGAAGGCATCAAAGTTGGTCTCAAATTGAGAGGAAGAGCAACTCGTAACAGTTGGCCGATCACACGATCGCTAAATTCCAAAAGCAAGGAAAAATATGATGTTTCAAAGTATAGAAACCCTTCTGGCAATGCCCAGTGCTCAGTTTGGGCTTGCCCAAGCTATTCTCAATTTGCCATTGGCTCAGATTGTGCTGTCTCCAGACGAATCAGCCTTGTTTTTTCTCTCAGGACCTCAATTTTTCATCGCCTTGATCGCTGGGGTGGTCATGGCTTTTGCCTTTCAGTTTCTGTTGACGAACATATCGGTTGCAGCAGGTATTTCGGGTGGAGCCAAAGCACTAGATACTGACTCAGATGAAAGTTGGGGCAAGAGTATCCGCAAAGTCGAAGCCAAAGTGGGGCTTTGGACTCTATTTACGGTTAACACAGCTCTGTTTATCGCCTGTTTTTTAGCTGTAAAACTGACTCTGATTAACAGTGGAAGTTTGGGAGCTATTGTCGGAGTCGTGATCTGGTCAGTGTACTTTCTGCTGCTGCTTTGGGTGAGTTCGCAAGCAGTTGGCTCTCTGGTCAGTTCTGTTGTTGATACGGCAAGCTCAGGTTTACAGGGCGTGATGGGCACAGCAGCAACCGCCCTCAGTGGTCGGGCCATCAATAACCAAGTGGTCAATACGGTGGAAGCTTCTGTTGAGGCAGCCACTCGAGAATTGCGCTCAGCAATTGCGCCAGACCGGGTGCGAGACGGCGTCGAAGATTACCTCACAAATCTGCAACTTCCTGGGTTAAATCTGGGAGCAGTTCGGAGCGGCTTTGAAACCTTGCTGCGGAGTTCGGACTTGCAATCGCTTGCTGATAGTGACCTATTGAAGCAGGTAAACCGCGAGACGTTTGTGAATTTGGTCAGCCAACGCACCGACTTCTCGAAACAAGATGTGGAGCGGGTGGCAGACCAATTAGAGACGGCCTGGAATCAGGTGGTTAAACAAGGACGACCGCCAGAACTTCAAGCGAACCTGTTGGACTTCGTCCAATCTGCACTGCCAGAGGAGTTGAAAGGAGGGCAACTGCGGGATCGTCTTGAGCAGCTTATTCAGCCACAGCAAAACCAGCAAAATCAACAAGATCGCCAAAACCCGCAGAAGCAAGGTAGCCTAACCAACCGAGCTTTACAGATGGGAATCGGTACTCTCATGTCGACTTTGTCTAAGAGAGTAGACCTGTCTGATCTAGGCCTGGAGAAGATTGCCGGACAGCTGAATTCTCTCAGTCAACAACTCACTGAGCAAGCTAGCAAAGTTGGCAGTGGCGCGGATGGCAATGCCTCAGCCGGGCAACCTCCCTTCAGCACCATCCGGACCGATATCGAAAGCTACCTGCTCAATTCTCCACCCTGGCATTTGAACCGGGAAACTCTCGATCTCGAATTCAGAGAGACCATTTACGATCCAGAGGCAAACCCAGGCAACGTTCGGCAACAGTTAGAGTCACTCAATCGTGACTACTTCGTGAACGTGCTAACTCGGCGGGAAGGCATTACCCCTGAGAAAGTTAACGAAGTCGCTGATCAGCTCGAACAGATTCGCCAAGACGTTTTTGAAACGGTGCGCACGGCTGAAGAACAAGAGCGGTCGCAGGATCTGCGCCAGCGCCTTGAAAATTATTTGCGCTCCACCTCAAAAGAGGAACTGAATCCAGAAAACATTGAGCGCAGCTTTACCCAGTTACTGGCGGACCCAGAAGCCAGTTATGAAATACTGAGCAACCGTTTGTCTCAATTCGATCGGGAAACGCTCAAGCAAATTCTAGTAGCCGGACGGCAAGATCTGAGCCAGGAAGAGGCAGACCAAATCTTGACTCAGCTTGAAAGCAGCCGGGATCGCTTTTTGAGTCAGTCTCAAGAAACCTGGAACCAGGCGCAAGCCCAGGCAGGCGAGTTGCGGCAACGGGTCGAAGCCTATTTGCGCGATACCAATCTAGCGGAGTTAAATCCTGAAGGCATTCAGCAGGAGCTCCGAACCTTACTCGATGATCCTCAAGCAGGATTGTCCGCATTACGAAGTCGGCTCTCACAATTTGACCGGGACACGCTGGTGCAACTGTTAACCCAGCGGGGCGACCTCAGTGAGGAGCAGGTCAACCAAGTCATCGATCAGATTGAATCAGTCCGGGATAGTATCCTGGGAGCTCCGCAACAGTTAGCCGGTCAGGCGAAAGAGCAGTACGACCGCGTCACTACTCAGATTGCAGAGTACCTACGAGGCACCAACTTAGAAGAACTCAACCCGGAAGGGATTCAGCGTGATCTGCTCACTCTACTCAGCGATCCAACCACCGGAACTTCAGCGCTGCGAGAGCGGCTCTCACAAGTAGATCGAGAAACTCTGGTGAAGTTGCTGAGCCAACGGGGCGATCTGAACGAGGAGCAAGTCAATCAGATTATTGATCAGGTACAAGAAGCCATTCGCAGCATTATCAAAGCGCCGCGGCGTTTAGCCATTCGGGCTGGAGAGCGGGTGCGAGATTTCCAAAGCGATTTGACAGGCTACCTGCGCAACACCAACAAAGAAGAACTGAATCCAGAAGGCATCAAACGAGACTTGCAATTGTTGCTCAGGCAGCCGCAGGCAGGCATGAGTAGCCTAGGAGATCGGCTCTCGCAGTTTGACCGCTCTACCCTTGTTGCTTTGCTATCACAACGAGAGGACATTAGCGAAGAAGAAGCCAATCAGATTGTGGAGCAGATTATCTCTGTTCGGGATCAGTTAGATGAACAGATTCAAGCGGTTCAGCGTCGGGCACAAGCAGCCCTTGACAGCGTTTTTACCAGAACCCGGGATTACCTCAACTCTCTCGATCGTCCTGAACTTAACTACGAGGGTATTCAGCACGACTTCCGCAAGTTGTTTGACGACCCGGAGGCTGGATTTGATGCCCTACGCGACCGCCTCGGCCAGTTTGATCGCGATACTCTCGTTGCCCTGCTCAGTTCTCGCTCAGATATCTCTGAGGAGCAAGCCAACCGAGTCGTTAACCAGATTGAAGGGGTGCGGGATGGCGTTCTCAATCGAGCAGAACGGCTTCAGCAACAAGCGCAAAAACGCATTAAAGAGCTGAAGCACAAGGCTAAAGCACAAGCAGAAGAAGCCCAGAAGACAGTTGCAACCGCTGCGTGGTGGCTATTTGGGACCGCAGCAACCTCTGTGGCAACCGCAGCAATTGCGGGGGTGATTGCGGCAGGAGGTTTAACTGCCTTGGGTCTCAGAGGTTCAATCTAGACAGAGCGAGCCCAGGGGTTACTGTTGACCCCTGGGCTAAACCAAATCTCAATCAAAGCGAATTGCTAATTCTAGGGTTGCGGTTGCTTTTTGTTCGGTTGAAAACAACCTAAACTGCTGAAGTAGACTTCAGAACCCAACGGTAGGGCGTATCTTGCTTGCGAAGCAGACCATTTAGCCGGTCATTTTCCTCTCTTGAGGCATAATTAACCGCTAGCGGCGGCTCATTCTCGTTCTCAAGATTTTGCAGGATGTAAAAAAGCTTTGAATCAACAGTCGTGCTCATCTTCATTTCTCTTTCACCCTGACGCGTTATATTAATTCTCTAATAGTCATCAATGTAATTTTGACTTCCAAAATTGACTATCGGTCCGGAGTTGGATTCTTGCAACTAGCAAGAAAAGCGGTAATCTTATCAGGGATCATAGATTTTGATAGGTTAACTCTTGACCATTGCGGCAAATAGGCTCTTTATGTGCTGATCGATACACCCAGGCTTAATCTTAACCCATGCTCAGCTTTCTGAAGATGTTACCGGTAGCAGGGGATACAGGCTGGTCCAGATCACGGACTGAAGTTGGCGCGTTGGCTCAAGCCAATTCTCTCATTGAAAGAAGTAGAAACAGAGAGCTAGATTACCTCTAGCTCTCAAACTTAAACTACACCTTGGAAGTCACCCTGGAGAAATCCCCTTGATTAGTTCAGGCTAAGACTTTAAACCCTTTTAAGCTTGAACACCTTAGATCTGAACACCTTAGACCTGAACAAAGAAATTAGATGCCGACAGGAAGGCGAGGTTGGCTAAGCTTGCAAAGTGAGTGCCAGTTCCCAAACCTGCCTCAGCTCCATTCTCGTTGTAGAACAGCTTGCCTGTTGTGTTGTTGTAGACGATCAGCGCTCCGCTAGCACCTGCACTGGCTAGCTCCGACGCAATGTCATTATTGATTACCGCAAACTGAGTATCTGTCAGCGCGTTACCAACTTGCACGGCAAGACGATCAAACTTGGTTGCATCCAGAACAATGCGATCTACCTGAGCAACACTGAAGTCAGTGATAATGTCAGCCAGTTGGAGACCATCATCAATGACAAAGTCATCGTTACCAGAGCCACCAGTCAAGTTATCAGCGCCAGTGCCACCGATCAGAATATCAGAGCCAGCGCCACCGTTGATGATGTCATTGTCCCTACCGCCACTGATCGTGTCATTGCCATCTCCACTAATCAAGGTGTTTTTGCCGTCATTGCCCGTGATCGCGTTATTTAGTGCATTGCCGGTGCCGTTGATATTGCCATAGGCACTTAAGACCAGATTCTCAAGGTTGGCGCCTAAAGTGTAGTTATTGGCTGTTGAGAAGACAGTATCAAGTTCACCGCCATTGAAATCTTCGACAACAACGTCAGCGAAAGAGCTGACCTGATAAGAGTCATTGCCTAAGCCACCCTCAAGCCGATCATCACCCGATTCACCGATTAGCGTGTCGTTACCAGCACCGCCGATTAGAGTATCGTTACCGCTGCCACCTTTGAGCTCGTTGTTGCCGTCATTGCCTACGATCGTGTTTACAGAATCATTACCAGTACCATCAACATTGGCTGTACCTGAGGCGAGGTATAAAATCTCGACGTTAGCGCTCAGAGTATAGTCAAGGTTAGCCTGCATATAAACGGTATCGGCATTGCCCTCCCCTGCTTCTTCGATAACGGTGTCTAGAGTAGCATCTACAAGGTAGGTATCATTACCTTCGTTGCCAATTAGAGTATCGTTACCACCGTTGCCATTGATGACGTTGTTACCGCTATTGCCGATGATGAAATTGTTGCTGGCGTTGCCAGTCGCATCGATGTTAGCAGTACCCGTTAGAACCAGGTTTTCGATAACATTAGTCAGGCTAGCAATCGAGAAGGTAATATTCGTCTCAATGGTGTCGTTGCCGTTACCGCCTGACTCAAGGATGGCATCTGAACCATCAGTTACATAGGTGTCGTTACCTGCGCCGCCGATCAAAGTATCAACACCTTCTCGACCGTCCAAGCGGTTATTGCCAGCGTTACCAGTAATCGTGTTATTGCCCGAATTACCTGTGCCATCAATGCTGGCACCACTCATCAAGACCAGGTTTTCAACTCCCTCTGAGAGCGCGAACGAGGCATAAGCTTCAACCACGTCGAAGCCACTGCCGCCTTCTTCACTGACAACATCTTGGCTAGCATTAATGACGTAAGTGTCATTGCCTGCACCGCCAATTAGCGTATCAGCACCGCCCTTGCCATCTAGACGGTTGTTGCCATTATTACCCTGGATAATATTGTTATCCGCATTGCCGGTACCGTTGCGATTGGCATTACCGATCAGGGTCAGGTTCTCAACATTGGCACCTAAGACGTAAGATTCACTAGAGATAACGGTATCAACTAAACCGCCGTTGAGTTGCTCAACAACAACATCCCCAGCAGAGTTGACATAATAAGTGTCATCCCCCTTACCGCCTTGGAGGTTGTCGTTACCGCCACTGCCATTCAGAATGTTGTTGTTATCGTTGCCAATGATTGTGTTGTTAAGACCATTGCCAGTCCCATAAATAGCTGGACCGAGCAGCGTTAGGTTTTCGTAAGTGGCACCTAAAGCGTAGTCAAAATTGGCAACGACTGTATCGATGCCACCGGCATCTGGTTCTAGAGGAGCATCAGCACTGTCAATGGAATAAGTGTCATCTCCCATACCGCCAATCAGGGTATCAGCACCTTCGCCACCAACTAGAGTATCGTTGCCGCCTAAGCCACTGAGAATGTTGTTGTTGCTGTTGCCGAAGATGCGATTATTAAGTTCGTTGCCTGTACCATGAGAGGCACCGAACTCCAGAATTAAGTTCTCTAGGTTAGCGCTCAAGGCGAACCGGAACGCTGAAGATCGAACGATATCAAAGCCGTTGTTAAAGTCTTCAACAATGCGGTCGCTGCCAAGATTAACAAAGTAAGTGTCGTTGCCAGTGCCACCGATTAATGTGTCTGCGCCTATACCACCATCAATAGTGTCATTACCATCCAGCCCGTTGAGAATATTATTGAAGCCGTTCCCGGTGATTTGGTTGTTATTCTCGTTGCCGTTACCGTTACGACCACGACCAGCCAAAATCAGAGCTTCGAGATTTGCTCCTAAAGTGAAGTTTAGGGCGAGTGAGCGGACTGTATCATAGCCCGCAGCGATCCCTTCATTCACCTGATCGGCAGCGACATTGACTACATAAGTGTCATCGCCCTTACCACCTTGTAAAGTATCAATGCCACCGCCGCCGTTTAAGACATTGTTATTGTCATTGCCAATAATTGTGTTATTGAGACCATTGCCGATGCCAAAAATAGCTGGACCGACTAACCTCAAATTTTCATAGGTTGGGCGCAAGGTGTAGTCAAAATTAGCGATGACGGTATCAACGCCTGCGGCATCTGCATTGAGTGGCGTATCCGTACTATCAATGACATAAGTGTCGTTGCCCACACCACCAACATAGGTGTCAACGCCATCGCCACCGACCAGCCGATCGTTACCACCACCACCCACTAAGCGGTCATTGCCAGACGCCCCAAATAGGCGGTCGTTACCAGCAGCACCATTTAAAAAGTCATTATCATCGAGTCCGTCTAAAAGATCGTTTCCGGCTAA
Source organism: Leptolyngbya sp. FACHB-261 (assembly GCF_014696065.1). Classification (NCBI taxonomy): domain Bacteria; kingdom Bacillati; phylum Cyanobacteriota; class Cyanophyceae; order Leptolyngbyales; family Leptolyngbyaceae; genus Leptolyngbya; species Leptolyngbya sp. FACHB-261. The sequence continues at coordinate 316,451 of NZ_JACJPL010000031.1, forward strand.
TCCAGAGATGGAATCGCCGACTGGCGTGCCCTTAAGGACGTTGTTGCCAGGATTACCATTAACAATTGCCATATCAGAGTGATCCGTAGAATTCAGTACTAGCTCTATTTTTTTATACTTTGATTAAAGCTTGTGTTCAGTAAAGCTACGCAGAAAATTTGATGAAGGTTTCCTGGCGAGCCCTTTGCAGCCGTAGAGCTACAGAAAAACATCCAGTTCTCAGAGCCTTCTTCGAGTCAAGACTTTGGGAACCGGATGTTTTGAGGTTTTACTGGAGAGTTCTTTCTAAAACGGTGTGGGCTAGGTAAGCGTGAGATTAAGTGCCCAGCTATTAAACCGCCCAGTGTCATTGGTAACTAGATCGCTCACGGTGATTCGCCACTCACCAGCCGCAGGGGTGTTAGCCAGGGAAGCTAGGGCTGGACTATCGGGAGCAGTAAACGTTTTCTTGAGGCCAGAGGTAGCTCCACCCTGAAGATCGTGCAGAAGCACAGTCTGCCCGCCTGAGGCCAGCAGCTTGATCCGCAAATCACCACTAAACGGATGGGTAATATCAACCTCAACCGTGACACTGCGGATCTTGCCTGCTTGAGTAACCGTCAATGTGCTGGTGACCCCCTTCGGGTCGCCATCCGGGATGGGCTGATCAACACGAGCGGTAAGCCGCAGCGGAGCAGACGTTGCAACTGCGGGAGTCGGTGTGGGCGCAGGGGCTGGGGCTGGCGCAGGTGTGGGCGTAGACGTAGAAACAGGTGCTGGCGTAGCCGTTGTTGGTGTCAGCGTCGAGATTAGGGCTGGTATGGGAGATGAGGAAGGCGTGGGTACTAGGACTGGAATGGGGACAGGAATAGGGGTAGGAGTTGGCGCAGGCCCAGAAGTTTGAGCGGGCGCAGGAGAAGGCTTAGGAGTTGGGGCAGCCGCAGGAGTTGGAGTGGGTGCAGGTGTTGAAGCAGGTGCAGGAGCCGGGGCAGGTGCAGGTGTTGGGGAGGATGCGGGTGCTTGGATAGAAGCAAGAGTTGGGGTTGGAGTTGACGGCGCAGAGGCTGAGGTTGGGGCGGGCGCAGGCGTTGGGGCGGGTACTGAGGTTGAAGTTTGGGCAGGCGCAGGCGTTGGTTTTGGAGTGGAAGTAGGGGCAGGCGCAGATGCTTGCGTAGAAACAGATGCCTGCGTAGGAGCAGGAGCAGCGCTTGGGGTTGGGGTTGAGATTGACGGCGCAGAGGCCGCTGCGGGAGTAGGGGTAGGCGTTGAAGCAGGTGCAGGAGCCGGAGTGGCTACCGGAGCCGGAGTCGGAGCCGGAGCCGGAGTCGGAGTCGGAGCAGGAGTTGGGGCTTGTGTGGGTGCTGGAGTGGGGGCCTTGAGCGCAGCAGCAGGAGCAGGTGTCGAAGTTTGAGCAGTCGCAGGCGTAGGAGCAGGCGCGGCAGACTGGGCGGCGGGTACTGGCGTGGTTGCAGGACCCGCACTAGGCGCACGGCTAGTGCCAAGCAGCAGCCCCAACTTCCAACTGCGCAGCTTCCCAACATCGTCTTTAACGCTATCAACCACTCGCAAGGACCACTTGCCCAGGCTAGTGGTATTACGTGCCGTCTCTAAACCAGGCGTGTCTTGAGGGGTAAATTTCTTCTGGAGACGAACGTTGCGACCCCCAGACTTAGATTGCAAGGTAATCGCGTTGCCTGACGGTGGAATCAAAATGACGTCGAGATCGCCCACAAAGGAGTCATGCTCAATATCAACCTCAACCTCAATGTCCTGAACATTGCCCGGTTGCAGACATTGAATACTGCTGGTTACGCCGGCGGGGGTGGCATCTGGAATGGGCAAGATCGTCGAATTTTCCAGGCGTAGCCAACCCGTTACAGGTGTCGGCGTGGTGGGGGTAGTGGGCGTAGTAGGCGTAGGCGTGGGGGTAGTAGGCGTAGTAGGAATGGGCGTAGGTGTAGTAGTAGGAGGGGCCGCGCGACGGGCAGCTTCCTGAACAGCCTTAGCCGCGTTGACCCGACCATAGCCAAACCATTGGGAATGCCCTTTAGCGTCGTAATTCCCCCGGTTGACGTTAAATTGCGGATCAACGCTGTTGTCCACAATCTTGTCAGCAGTCTGCTCAATAATCTGCCGCACTTCGCGAGCAGTCAGGTTGGGATTGGCCGAGATCACCAGGGCAGCAACACCAGCGACAATTGGTGCTGCGCTGGAGGTACCACCAAAGGTGCTGGTAAATTCACCCGGACCATAACCAGCTGGCCCAGTGCGGTCAGTGGTATAAATGGCCCGACCCACCAGCAGGCTATCGGCAATCGATGGCCCCGTACGGGTGTAGCCAGTGCGCTCCAGGAAAAGACCGGGGTGGGCATTGTTGCTAGGCGCACAAACGGAAACTTCAGGCCCCCAGTTGCTGTAGGCCGCTTTTTTGTTCAAGCTGGTGATCGCTGAAATTGCCATCACATCGGGGTTGGTGCAAAAGCCATCGAGCCACTGAGTCGCTCCTTTAATGGCATCGCGTGGCCAGCCTTGCTCATCCACCGCCCCTTTGATCGGACGATTGGCATTGCCGCAGGCGAAGACAACCACGCAGCCCTTGCCCCTGCGACCATTATTCACAACGTTCCGAATCGCCGCCTGTTGTCGAATGGACAGCGGAAAAGTCAGCGTGCTAGGACCCCAGCTACAGGACAGAACAGCTGCACCATTCTGCGTCACATGGGCGAACAGAGCCTCAATCGTGTTGTCATCCAGGAAACCGGAGGTGCGAATCGGCATGAAGGCGCAGCCTGGGGCTACCCCTACTGAGCCGTAACCGTTTTCTTCGGCTATCGCTAAACCGGCACAGGCAGTACCATGCTTTTCTTGGGCCGAACCAGGATTTGGGTCAGCGTCACGGTCGCTAAAATCACGAGGGGCAACAATTTTGCCCGTTCCTTGAAAGTCGCGATGGCTGAGGTCAAAACCGTCGTCAGCTACAGCAACAATTACCTCGCGCTTACCGCGAGTGATATCCCAGGCCTGGTCCGCGAAAATATGAGAGTTAGGTGCTAATTGAGCTCCACCGTTGTTGCTGAGATGCCACTGCTGCAAATAGCCCTCATCTTTGGGTTGATAACGAGCAGAGGCCTCAACTACCATCTCCGGCTCAGCCTGCGAAACCTCTGGCATAGCCGCGAGGCGGTTGGTGATTTTGACCGGGTTCTCGGTGGCCCGACGCGTCACCAAAAACACAGAAGTTTTATCCAATCCCTCTACTGGCTTTAGAAACTGAAGTCCAAAGCGATTGGCGATTTCTTCAATGGTTGAATCGTCAGTTCCTGGGGCAAATTGCACCGTAATTTGATCGGTAAAGTAGACAAATGCGCCCGGATTGTCGCGTAGTTTGTAAACCCGGCTGACAAAGGCAACATCTTCCTGCTGCCGAAGATCGGCGATTGCTGCCTCAGCCTGGCCTGGATCAACGCTGAATTCGTCCAGGTTTGTGTTGGGAATGGCCCGAACAAAGGTAGCTGAGACAGTTTGGCCTAAGTCTTCAGGAGAGCGGGGAGCAGCGGTAGCAGGAGTCGTGCGAACGATGAAGCGATCATCGACGCGCTGCAAGTCCAGCTCCTGTCCTCCCCGCTGTAGAACTCTGCCTAAATCTGCCTCGTCCACCATTCCAGCAATCCTCACCTGTGCAGTGCCACGATTTTAGTACGCGTCTAGCCTACAGGCTGGCAGTGATGGCGAAATCCTGCCTCTACGAGTTTCCTTTGCGCTTCAGGCGATTAATCTCATCCTGCAATTCCTGAATCTGGCGCTGAAGTTCAGCCGCTTCACTCGGAGCTGGGGGCGTGGAATTGATGTCAATGGTTGAGTCTTCGCCCCGAACGTAATTGCCAGACTTGATGTTGTAATACTCAGAAGACAGAGACCACTCGCGCAAATAATGCACTCGATCCACTGGAAAGGGATGGCTCAGAATCGCGCCTTGCCCACCGTTATAAAGCAAAAACTTATAGACCTGATTTAAGCCGTCACTGTCGAGCTGCTGAAACTGCTCAGACTGTTTAATGAACTCCTCCAAACTGCACTCATGGCCAAATTGGTGACAGCCACCCGAGAACTTCATCATTGAGCTGACCACGACATTGAGATCATCGAGTGCCAGTAGGGCCGCTCGGTCACAGGAGAGTTCTGCTTTACGCTTCCATTCATGAAAGGCGTAAATGAGCCCGGTACCCACTACGTTACCAATACCAAAGGTGAGTTCGCCGATGGTCGTAATTGCGCCCATCACCCACATTGCCATCTGAATCAAGATCGTATGGCCACACTTAATGTGGCCAAGTTCATGCGCAAGAACGGACCGAATCTCGTCCTCGTTCATCAAATCCAGTAGACCAGAATTAATGACGATATAAGGCCGTTCCTGTCCTAGTGAGTAGGCATTAGCAATTGGGTTTTGGGTGGCAAACAGGATGGGTTCTGGATGCACATCTAGATCGCGAACACACTCACGAAAAATGCGATAGAGCGTTGCATACTGTCGTGGGCCAACTTGAATGCTATTACCAGAGTGATAAATCAGCTGTGGGCGTTCATAAATAAACTCGACAAACTTGCGAGCCACCAAGTTAAAGCCCGGTAGATTGCGCAACGCTAGTTCCGCTTGCGCATCGAGAGGGTGTCTGAAGGCTTCGCTAGAAAGGCCAGGGTAGGTAGGCATCGCAATTCCTTCACGCTCTGCCCTCACATTCTCGCTAGATTTTTTGATTTTGGGTACCGGCCAAGACCTTGAGCCCTCTGAGATGAGGCAAATCAGGTTTTGCGCAGCAACAAGGCCTCAAGTCCCCAAGCGCCTTTTGCCCTCCAGAGCTGCAGGCAACCCAGGCCTAAATCACAGGGATAAGGCTACATCACCAACAAACGATAGATGCCAGGACAATCGATCGCCGCTAGGATCAACGTGCTACACCTGGTTTGCCCCAGTGCGCCGACTGCCTATTCCGGCCTCCTACGCCGATCCCTGGAGCATTACTCATGGAGCTTGTTACCGATCCACCCATTTCCGTCAAGATCCGCAAAATGAAAGAGCGGGTGCGATGGCAAGAGCCAGAAATGGTTAAACGGGGCATCGATCAGACTCGCATGGTCCTGGACGATGGTCAGCAGGACAATCCAGACTTCTCTTTTATTGTTTTAGGGGATAGTGGTTCGGGGTCCTATCGAGGTTATAATCCCCAGCGCCGAGTCGCTGAACTCATGCTGGAACAGCGGGACGGCTGTCGGTTTGTGCTACACACCGGCGATGTCATTTATTTCGTCGGCTCAAGCGAGTTTTACCCCAAAAACTTTATCGAGCCCTATCGGGAATTTCTAGTAGGTGGCGAAAATCACGAGCGCATTGCCTATGACCAAATGGTTTTCAACTTGCCTATTTTGCCCGTCTTAGGCAACCACGATTATTACGATCTGCCGCTGCTCTACGGCCTGCTGGCTCAAGGCACCCGACCCCTGCGTCGCTTGCTTCGATCCAAGATTGATTTTGATATTGGCTTGCATGGCTCGCATCAAGGCGATGCCTACGCCCGGGCCTTTCTGGATTACCTCAAAGCGCTGCCCAATCCCGCTGATTTAAGCGCTCACCTCGATCAGCATTACACAGCCAAAACCGAGACTGGTTTCTGTCTGCGTTATGAACCGGGGCAATTCACTCGCCTGCCCAACCGTTACTACAGCTTCCGCTACGGCGGCATCGATTTCTTTGCCTTAGATTCCAATACGTTCAATGCACCGCTACCTTTGCCAGCGACCCGAGAGGGTGACGCTTACCGGCACACGCTCGAACAGCGACGAGCTGAACAAGCGCAAAAGAAACAGGAACTCATGAATGCTGGCATGAGCCTCAGCTCCAACCCGCCGGAACAAGTAGAAGAACACGACGACTTGCGCACCAAGATTGAGCAAATTGACGAGGTAATCCACGACATCGATCAGCAATTAGCCGCTAATGAAACAACGGTCACGGATACTGAGCAGTTGAAGTGGCTGCAACAAGGGCTAATCAAATCCTGGAACACTTCCGAGGTGCGTGGGCGGATCATCTATTTCCACCATCCTCCCTATGTCACTGAGGCATCTAAGTGGCATCAGGCCCAAACCCTCGCCATTCGCCACCGCTTGCGTCAAGTTCTGGACAACGTTGCCAAGGCCGTCGGCGCTCAGGCTCAGGACCGCCCGCTGGTCGATCTGATCTTGAATGGTCATGCCCACTGTCTGGATTATGTTCGGACTCTGGACACGGGTCATGCTGATGCCAACTTAAACTGGATTGTCTGCGGTGGCAGTGGCTTCAGTCTCCGTCGCCAACGCACGGAAGGGCCGGAACTCATTGAGGGGGTTGGGGGTCTTGGAAGTAGCCAAACTCGCCTAGTGGCAAAGTCTCTGCTCTACGTTGGCCGCAATGGCCACGGCTATCAGAAGCGACGCCCCTACTCCTTCTTGCGCATTGATGTTCAAGATGGGCGACCGCCCAAATTCACAGTGCGGCCCTTTGCAGCGGAGCGAACCCAAAGACAGTGGCAAACCCAAGCAATCAAGCCGTTTGTAATTTGAGGGTGCAGACCAGTTACTCTGCTCTAAATCTGAACTCAAGGAGGGCAAGGTGGATACACTTTTAATCGTCAACCCAACCTCTGGACCTAATGACCAAGCCAGTTTGCTACGCGATATTATCAAAGCTCTCCAAGACCAAAACATTCGGGCTGAGGTTAGCCTAACCACCCCGGATTCTGATGGGCAAGCTCTGGCTGCTGAGGCCGCGCAAGCAGGAACTAAATTGGTGATTGCGGCGGGTGGCGATGGCACTATCGAAGCAGTAGCTCGGGGTTTAATTCACACCTCAACGGCCCTAGGTATTATCCCTCTGGGAACCCGGAATAACATTGCGGCCAGTTTGAGTATCCCCAACAACTTAGAGCAAGCCGCTCGAATTTTGGTAGAAGGGGAAAGCTGCCAAATTGATGTGGGCAAAGCGAACGATCACTACTTTCTAGAAGTGGTTGGTATAGGCCTTGAGGCAGTTCTCTTTCCCTGTGGCGATGAAGTCAAAGAAGCGGTCAAGAAAAATCGTCTGGCTCTACTCAGGAGTGTGTTGAGTGGCCTCAAGATCTTTTCAGAGTTCCGGTCTCACCGCTTAGTCCTACGGCTCAATGGTCGACGCCTGCTACGGCTACGCACTCTTCAGGTCAACATCTGCAATAGTCCGCGCTATGGTATGGAATTTGCCTTAGCTCCTAATGCCAAAATGGACGACGGCAAGCTGGACGTAATCTACCTTGACAACGCTTCCAAATGGGAGCATCTTCAGCACTTTTTCACTGCCATGCGCGGTCAGCCTCTATCCCGCGAACAACTCCGAACTTATCAGGCTGCCAGAATCGAAGTTAGAAGCTACCATCCCCTAAAAGTCCACGCCGATGGTGACTGTATAGGCAATACTCCACTCACAGTTGAGGTTGTACCCAAAGCTCTCCGGGTGCGCGTCCCGACCCCTGAGTTACTGACAAAATTTGCCGAAGAGGAAGGTCAGAGCAGCATTCCAGCCCTTAGCGAGCTGCCTGGAGGGGCATAAAACAGTCTCCGCTTCCGAGGAATCACGGTGCGGCAAGCCGAGGCTCTAAGTTAGCTTAGACTCATCTCAAACTGGAGGCGAGTCGTGGGCATCATCGACAAGATTAGATGCGAGTTTGTTGACATCATCGAATGGTTGGACCCCACCAACGATACGATGGCTTACCGCTTCGAGCGCTTCCAGAACGAGATCAAAAGGGGCTCCAAATTGACGGTACGGCCTGGTCAAATGGCCGTGCTTGTTAATGAAGGTCGCATTGCCGATGTTTTTGCGCCAGGGCTTTACCCACTCAGCACTCAAAACTTACCAATTCTCAGTACTCTGATGGGTTGGAGCTATGGCTTCAACTCGCCCTTTAAAGCTGAGGTTTACTTCTTTAGCACCCGCACATTTACAAACTTGAAATGGGGAACCTCTAACCCCGTTATCGTGCGCGACCCAGAGCTAGGGCCGGTACGTCTGCGTGGCTACGGTACCTATGGGGTGCGAGTGGCTAAGCCAGAAGAGTTTTTGCAACAACTAATCGCTACCGATGGCCTATTTCAGGTCAATGAAATCAGTGGTCAAATTCGCAACTTGATTGTGACCCAGGTTGCCACCTGGCTTGGACGGTCTAACATTCCCCTGCTAGACTTTGCCGCGCACTACAGCGACATGGGAGAGACGATTCGAGCAGGTATTCAGCCTGAATTGGATCGCTTCGGCCTAGAAGTCACCCAGTTGTTAATCGAGAACATTTCACTACCCGCAGAAGTCGAAGCTGCTTTAGACAAGCGCACCTCAATGGGCTTGCTAGGAGACTTGCAGCAGTACGCACAGTTCCAGGCAGCCAATGCTATTGAAACCGCAGCCAAAAATCCTGGAGGCGGTAACTCCCCGCTAGAATTCGGGGTGGGCCTCGCCATGGGACAGCAGATGGTGGCGGCCATGCAACCGAAAGCACTGCAGCCCCTCCAACCAGTTTCACAACCTCAAGCCGCACCGCCTCCGCCTGTGCCCTCCACTCAGTGGTACTTGTCGCGAGACGGGCAAAACTTCGGTCCCTTTGCGGCTGATCAACTGCTGGCTCAAGGCTTGACGGCTCAGTCCTATATCTGGCGAGCAGGGCAAGACGGCTGGAAGCGAGCAATAGAGCTCCCAGAACTAGCCTCGCTGTTGGCAGCAGTGCCGCCTTCCCCGCAGAGCTAAACGCCACAGGCTCACTATGGACCCGTCAAAACTTGTCAACCGCTTTCCCTGTCCAGGTTGCGGTGCGGATTTGGAATTTCAACCCAAAATTGGGCGGCTCCAATGCCCTTACTGTGGGCGCGAGGAGCAAATTCAGCACGGCAATCAGGCAGTCGAAGAACACCCCTACAGCCAAGCCCTTAACTCACTGACGGGCCAAACCTCTCTATTATCCAGCCAAGCTTTAGAAGTCGCCTGCTCTGACTGTGGGGCCAGCATCACGTTTGAACCGCCTGAAGTGGCAGGCAAATGTCCCTTTTGCGCAGCCAATATTGTCACGCAACCCAAGTCAGCTCACCCGGTTTTAACCCCTGGAGGAGTCCTACCTTTTGCAATGCAAAAACAAGAGGCACGCACTAATATTCAGCAGTGGCTAGGCAATCGTTGGTTCGCCCCCAACAGCCTCAACAAAATAGCCCAGCAGGAAGAACTTTCTGGCGTCTATTTGCCCTTTTGGACCTACGATTGTCAAGCCATCAGTGATTACCGGGGGGAGCGAGGCGAACACTATTATGTCACCGAAACCTACACAGAAATTGAGGATGGCAAGAGCGTCACCAAAACACGTCAAGTCCAGAAAACTCGCTGGCATCCAGCCTCTGGCAGGGTATCTCGGTTATTTGATGATGTCTTAGTTGCTGCTACCCAAGTTGTAAACAAGAAGCGATTAGATGCGTTAGAGCCTTGGGATTTGTCAGCCTTGTGTCCTTACCAGCCCTCTTACCTAGCAGGTTTCAAAGCTCAACGTTACCAAGTCAAATTAGACGAGGGCTTTGAGGTCGCCAAGCAATGGATGACTTCGGTCATCCATCAAGATGTCTGTCGCAATATCGGTGGCGATGAGCAGCGAGTGCATCACATTGCCACTACGCACCGAAACACCACGTTTAAACACATCTTGCTACCAATTTGGATCTCGGCCTATCGCTTCAACAACCAGCAATATCAAGTACTGGTTAATGCCCGCACAGGCGAAGTATTGGGCGACCGCCCCTATAGCGCTTGGAAAATTCTCAGCTTCGCCCTTCTCTGTACTGCTGTATTGGCAGGAGTGCTGTGGCTCCTGAATCCTCAGCAGCAAAACGACCTACCTTTGCCTGTCCCGCCTTCGGACCAGCCTCCTTAGACTACCAATTCATACAGTTTGTATTAGTACAGTTCTATGTTACACCGGAGGAGTAGAAAATACAGTTCTAGACAGCTCTAGGAGGTCACATGCTTGAGGCTCAGCATCAGCTGGTAGTCGGCTCTCCTGACCTGGTTGGGACTACCTTCCCCAGCCTGTTCGTTTCCCACGGAGCCCCCAACTTGGTGTTTGAAGATGCTCCTGCCCACCATTTTCTTAAGCAGTTGGGCACTCAAGTTGGGCGCCCCAGTGCGATCTTGGTGATTTCAGCCCACTGGGCCACAGCCTGTCCTACCGTGAGTGCTGCATCCCAGCCAGAGACCATTCACGATTTTTCTGCCTTTACCCCGGAGCTTTATCAGTTGCGATACCCAGCAGCTGGTGCGCCAGATCTAGCTGAGCGGGTAGTGAACTTGCTGGTCACGAGCGGCATTGAAGCTGAATTAGACCCCAGCCGTGGTTTAGACCATGGCGCCTGGAACCCTCTGCTCCTGATGTATCCAGATGCCGAGATTCCAGTAACGCAACTGTCGCTTCAGCCTCGCTTAGGTCCTGCACATCACCTCGCAATCGGACAAGCTTTAGCGCCTCTACGTCACGAAGGGGTGCTGATGCTGGCCAGTGGCAGCCTCACCCATAACCTCTGGGAGCTAGAAGCCAACCGCTCCAATGCTCAAGCTCCAGTTTGGGCCAGCGAGTTCGTTGACTGGATCACCGCCGCTGCAACTGATCACAAGCTTGAGCAACTCCTCAACTACCGGCAACTCGCGCCCCATGCAGAACGCAACCATCCCACCGAAGAGCACTTACTACCCCTGTTTGTGGCCATCGGCGCAGGCAACTTAGGAGTCAAAACCCGGCTTCTCCATTCCAGCTTTACCTATGGCAGCCTCAGCATGGCCGCCTATGCCTTTGCTTGATTCGGGTTATCTAACGTTTAGCCAAAAGCTGGACCTTCAACAGACCAACTCCGCTGATAAACTGAGGGAGTTTACGTTTCGGGGATCTTATGGCAACGTTTCTGCTGGAAGTGGGCACCGAGGAACTGCCAGCCAGTTTTGTCAGTGAGGCCCTCGTCCAGTGGCAAGAGCGCATTCCCCGCTCTCTCAAGGAGGCCTTTCTAGAATCTGCTCAGGTTTCGGTATACGGCACGCCTCGTCGTCTGGCAGTTCTGATCTCCGGACTACCAGCGCAACAGCCCGACCGCGAGGAGGAAGCCAAAGGCCCAGCGGTGCAAGCCGCCTTCAGAGAAGGTGTGCCGACCAAAGCCGCTGAAGGTTTTGCCCGTAGCAAAGGGGCAAGCCCCAGTGACCTCTATGCAAAGAACACAAACAAAGGCGAATTTGTCTTTCTGCGCATCAAAACCCCAGGTCGTCCCACCGCTGAGGTACTTAAGGACCTAGCTCCTGGCTGGATCACGGGCCTAGAGGGCAAGCGCCTGATGCGTTGGGGCAACGGCGATCTTAAATTTCCTCGTCCGATTCGCTGGTTGGTCGCCCTGCTCGATACCCAGGCCTTACCCCTCAGTATTGGTGGGGTAGATGCGGGACGCTTGAGCCGAGGCCACCGCGTTCTCTGCCCGAGTGAAACAGTCGAAATTGCCAGCGCCGATACCTACCTAGCCACCTTAGAAGCTGCCTTTGTGCTGGCCGATCCTCAGGAGCGTAGCCGTCGCATCCAAGCACAGCTACAGAGTGCAGCTGTCAGGACTGGTAGTGAAGTCGAAGTGCTGCCCGATCTGCTGGCAGAAGTGGTGCATCTGGTCGAGTGGCCAACTGCAATTGTGGGGCAGTTCGAGCCGGAATTCTTGGAACTACCAGCGCCTGTAATCAAGACCGAAATGGTCAGTCACCAGCGCTACTTCCCCTTGCACGATGCAGGCAAGCCCGAGGCAATAAAACCGAGCTTTATCACGATTTCCAATGGCGACCCCGCTAAGGCCGATATCATCGCGGAAGGCAATGCGCGGGTGATTCGCGCTCGGCTCTCTGATGGCCGCTTCTTCTACACCGAAGACCGTCAGCAACCCCTGGAAAGCTATGCGCCTCGCCTGAGCAAAGTTACCTTCCAGGAAGATCTCGGTTCAGTCGCGGACAAAGTCGAGCGCATCGTTACTGTTGCCAGTTGGGTTGCCGAGCAGCTGAGTTGCTCTACAGAGGAACGCCATCTGATTGAACGCACGGCCCGACTTTGCAAGGCTGATCTAGTCACCCAAATGGTGGGTGAATTCCCTGAGCTTCAGGGCATTATGGGCAGCGATTACGCTCGGAACACTGAACCAGAAGCGGTAGCAACAGGCATCTTTGAGCATTACTTGCCGCGCGGTGCTGAAGACGCTCTACCACAGAGTCTGACCGGGCGAGTAGTGGGTATTGCCGATCGGCTGGATACCCTAGTCGGTATTTTCGGCTTGAGCATGTTGCCGACTGGCTCCTCCGATCCCTTTGCCTTGCGGCGAGCTGCTAACGGCATTCTCAACGTGGTTTGGAACGCAAATTATGCCCTGAACTTGGGCCAGCTTCTAGACCAGGCGGTTGCTCGATTTACGCCGGTCAAATCCACCCCAGAAGTTCTGCGCCGACAACTGACTGACTTTTTCAGCCAGCGCATTCGCACCCTACTTCAGGATGAGCAGGACATTGATTATGACTTGGTCAATGCTGTTTTGGGCGAAGGCGATGCTGAATATATTGCTCGGGCTTTGGCCGATTTATTAGATGTGCGCAAGCGGGCTCAGTTTCTCCAATCAACCCGTCAAGACGGTACTTTGGAGCGACTCTACGAAAGCGTCAATCGAGTTGCTCGACTGGCTACTCAGGGTTCCCTGCCCACCGACGTTCTCGATCCGGCTCAAGTCGTAGACCCCAGCCTATTTCAACAGCCCTCCGAGCAGGCCTTGTACGAAGCGGCTGTCCGTTTAGCGGAGCGGGCTACTACAGCGCGTCAAAGCCGAGACTATGGCCTGTTAGTACAAGCCTTAGCTGAAGCAGCCCCAGCCGTGAGCCAATTTTTTGACGGACCGCAAAGCGTTTTAGTCATGGACCCAGACCCTAAGCTCAAGCAGAATCGTTTGAACTTGCTGGGAGTTCTGCGCAACAACGCTCGGTTGCTAGCTGACTTTGGTCCAATCGTTAAGCCCTAGGCTCTTTAGCAAGCCTTAGCTAGCCCTTTAGCGGATTGAACTCTAGATAAACTATGCAGCCCCTAGGAAAACCTAAGGGCTGCAAGTTTTATACGAGGCGTTTATTCAACGTTGAAACGCTCAACGCGACCACCGGCAGTCCGACGGCGTAAGGCCATCGCACCGGCTACTGCAACTGCACCTAGAGCAGCAGTCATGCCAGGTTCAGGAACTGACTCAGTTTCAGCCGACTTAGCTTCTACTGTGACTTTGAAGTCGTTGTAGTCTACCAGGGCTTGTCCAACCTTTAGAGGCTGCGTTCCCTTGTTCTTCTTAGTTACGGTGTCCTCAAAGCCAACCGCTGCAGAACTAGCGAAGGGATCAGCGCTAGAACTACCCACAACAGTACCCTTAGCTGGCTCAGCGTTCAGGTCATTGCTGAAGTAGACCTGGGTGCCAAACAGACCCTTATTGAGCGCAGTGGTTGAGTAGACAGTCGGCCGGACAATATTACCCGAGAGAGACTGTAGACCAAAGGTATAGTTCACGCCTTTAAGGAACGTGAACGAGTTGCTGCAGGTGAGGACCGTCTTGCCGCAGGTGCCAATCCAATCATTCGCGCTGCCGCTGTCGCTTGGCTTGACTTCCTCGAACAACTTCGTGAAAGTCCCTACCTCGCCATCCGTATCGACTTCATACACACCGAAGGTCGATTGGAATTTACCGTGCGACTCAACGAAGTTGAAGGTGCCAATCGTATCCTTGTCGAAGCGGATGCCATCGGTACCGAAGTCAAAGGTACCGGCTTGGGCTGGCGAAGCAACGGCTGCTGTTGCCGCCATCGCAGCGAAGGCCATGAAGCCGTGGGTGAGGCGCTGCTGAGTTAGTGAAGAGGTGCTCATAAAATTAGGAGACTCCAGAAAAGTTGAGAATTTGATTTGAGCCTGTTCCACAACAAGACTTCCGGCTTGAGCCAGAGAGAGTTATGGAAGCGTCTCCGTAATCTCTAGGTAAATCTAGGCACTGCCTGCGTTGGGGGTAACTCTGGGCAGCGTAAGATTCCTGAGTCAGCTACCGAGCAATGTTCAAGGGTTAGAACCAGTCTCGTGAAGCAAAGCAGGTAAATTACGTGGCAGAATTCCCCTAACTCATACACCCCCCGATGCATGAGGCATCAATACTCTATACAGTATCTACAGGCACTAGGTGGTGTCACGGGTTAAGGCCGAACTTCACTCGAAATTTAAGAGAGTTCACTGAGAACAATTCCGCTCAACCACCGTAAATACTCTTGTCTAGGCTTGGTTAGTGCCTGTTGTAGCCGTAAAACCACTGCAAAAACACTGCGGAACGAAGTATGAACTAGAGGTAACCCAGAGGATCTACAGGCGAACCGTTAACCCGAACTTCAAAATGCAGATGCGGTCCTGTTGATAGTCCCGTTGAGCCAGCAGCAGCAATAGGCTGGCCTTTGGCAACGCCTTGGCCTTCGCCCACATAGAGCGCACTGCAATGACCATAAAGTGTAGTGAGTCCACCACCATGGTCAATCACCACTGCATTGCCGTAACCACCGTACCAGCCAGCAAAAATCACTGTGCCATTGTCGGCTGCTCGAATCGTGCTGCCATAGGCTGACCCAAAATCAATACCAGCGTGGAAACGGCGATAGCCCAAAATTGGATGTACTCGCCAGCCAAAGTAGCTAGTCAATGGAGCATCTGTGGGCAAAGCCAGTTGCCCCGTACCACGCACAATGGGGCCACCCGTCCGACTTTGCTCTGCTGCGACTCGCCGTTGAATTAGACCGGTCAGGGCAGCAGACTCCTCCGCTAACTGCGTCTCCGCCGCTTCTAGAGCCTGACGATCATTAGCCAGCCGATTCACGGTTTCAGTCTGAGCTGCCGCTTGGGCCTGGAGCTGAGCTTTCTGGCCTAGGAGTTCCTGGGTAAGCAGGGCAATCTGGTTTTTCTGCCGCTCGATCACAGTCTTACGGCGGTTCAGCTCAGCCGCCGCTCGCGTCAGGTCAGACAGAATTTGGCGGTCTGCACCATAGAGCAAACGCAGTTGATAGCGTCGGTCTAAAAACTCGTTGAGATTGCGGCTCGCTAACAACAGCGTCCACCAACGCCCCGATTGCTGTCGCTGCAAGTAGCGCAGGCGAGCAACGGTAGCTAAGCGTTGCTGTTCGTAGCGTTCCTCATAAACCTTGAGGTCAGCCAGCAAATCCTGCAACTGCTGCTCCGCTTGCGCCAGTCGGTACTCGTTGTCCTTAATCTGGCTGTCAGTCGCACGGATATTAGTCTTAAGATTGTTGAGCAATTGCTGCGCCGGTTTTTCCTGCTGTTGCACCGACTGGCGCTGCTGCTGCACCGACTGGCGCTGCTGTTCCACGCTCTGCTGACGTTCACGCAGTTGCTTGAGGCTCTGAGCGGAAACTGGTTTCCAGGACAAGCAGCTCAGCAGGAGCACTAGCAGGAGTGCCAGCAACCAACGCCAGCGGTTGTTGCCCAATTTCCCTAGTAGCCTCACGATCCTACCGCCCCCCAAATGCCGGCCATCGTAACACCTGGTTCCGGCATCTAAGACTGAGTAGGAGCATAAAGCGCTTGGTTATAAGCCTTCTGTTCTTGATGGGTCAGAATTGTGCAGTTGGACCGGGGGTAAGCCACGCAGGTCACTGCATAGCCCTGAGCAATCTCAGCACTCTGCAAAAAAGATTGCTCATGCTGGTCAACCTCGCCTTCCAAGATCTGCCCCAGACACGAAGAACAGGCTCCTAAACGGCAGGACCACGGTAAAACCAGCCCTGCATCTTCAGCGACATCAAGGATGTACTGGTCTGCAGGGACTGAAAGGGTGGTATCTAGACCTCGCTCAGGATTGAGCAGACGGACCTGGTAGGTGGCAGGGTTGGACAGCTCCATGACCTCAGGCATTGCACAAATCAGCCAATCCAGATTAGTTTACTGCCAACCCTGCCAGTCCCAACTAGCCGCTAAAGCCCGCAAGCAATATAGCCAAGCCACCCAGCAACGCCAAGATAGCTAATACTAAACCCGCGTTTGGGCTACCTTTCCACGAATAGTTCTTATCGCTCATCTAAAGTTTCCTCTCGTATCTTTTTCTGAGTTCTATAGTTACATTTTTTAACGCGGACGAAGCCACCCAGCCTGAAAACCTAGGCCTGATAACCAGACTTGATTATCGAGCTGGCGCCTCGCTTGAGCAGACAGCAAGCAAATACAGCTAGAGACAGCATTAGTTGGTACTTAGAGTATCCATAGGTAGATACTTTGAAGGCAACTCAGCCTGAGAATTAAAGATAGACCTGTGGTTAAGTCGAGTTTGTAGCTCCAGGTCAAAACTGATCAAGGTTTCCCTTAAACAAGGTAGGTGAGACCGGTGCAATCACTTCCCCCGTCAGTCCCTTCTGAGTCTGTGAGCCAGGAATCGCATGATTTGATTCTGCGCTCTTGGCAGCGTCAGAACAAACGTCGCCAGTTCATGCGTCAACGCTTGGGGCGTCTAACTTGGCGCTCGGCTCAGGAGCAGTTCGTCTCCCTGAGCGCACCAGGCTGTATGCCTTTCTGCCTCACCTGCCTCTACTATGCAGCGGAGCCCTGGTTTGTCTGTGCTCCCAATCCTCAGGGACCCAGCGCCCCTACCTGCCGGGACTGGCGCGAGATTCAACCCTCCTAACCAGACTTTGGGGTAAGACTTTTAGACACAACCCCTAGGCCCTGACGCGAACCCAGCCACTCAGCCTGAGTGCGTTGTGAATTGGGCTAGCCAATAAATGTGTCAGAACTGCAAACATAAAAAGAGGGAGTGCTGAAATCCTGACCAAATACGATACAAACGGTAAAACTGGATACAGATTTTTCTGATATATTAGATAAGTAAGCACGGCACTGACTCATACGGAGACAACGCCATGACAGTTCAAGACCAAGCTCGTTCGCTGATGACGCGCCATCACACGGCCATCAAGCATCGCCAGCAATCGCTGCTGGGCCGCTCTGCCATCGAAGTTGGCCTACCTGTTGAGGCAGCTCAATACTGGAACCATATTCAAGGCAAGCCTCATCCCTCATTTCGCGCTACCTATGACCGTAGTGGCGCAACGATGAGCTGAGAGGCTACTCACCTCAGATTAGCCTTGTATCTAATCGGCTATTTAACCTGCGCCTGCTCAGTTATCTGAGTAGGCGCAGAGCTTTTTGGGGCTATTTTATGGATTTTGACTCAGTAGCTTGAGATAGCGACGGGCAATGGTAGTTGGCTCGTAGGCTGCTCTGACTTGAGCCACTGCTTCTGCTGAAGGTACAAATTGCGAACGATGGCGCAACATTTCGGTCAAATGTTCAGCCATCTCTTGGGGATCCAACGGATCGTCAACGTATTGGGCCAGATTTAACGTGACTTCTGGAAGCGAAGTGCAACGGGTAGTGAGGGTTGGTAGCCCCATGCCCAAAGCCTCCACAGCAGGCATGCCAAAGCCCTCAAATAAGGATGGGAAGGCAAAGATAGCAGCGTGATGATAGTACCAAGCCAACTCCCCATCGCTGATATGACCTGTAACCAGCACTCGCTGCTGCAAGCCCAACTGGCTCACGAGAGCGGGAATATCGTCGCACTGCTCGCGGCGGACACCCATCAAACTTTGGGGAAATTGTCCTACCAGAACCAGTTGAACCTCAGATAAATCGTCAGGCAATTTCTGAAATGCCTGGAGTAGAATTCTGAGATTTTTGTGCTGGTAATGGTTGGCAACACACAGAACGAAAGGTTGTTCAGGTTGCACTGAGGGCGTTGTGACAGTCTCCAGGCGTTGCCAAAGAATAGGAACGGGCAGCGTCACTACTGGGTGCTTGGTTTTAATGGCATAAGTTTGCTCGATATCCTGGCGCACAAAATCTGAAATCGTGGCTGTGAAATCGGCATTCAGCAGTGTTGCCCGATGTATTACATTCAGCCAGAGCCTTCGCCGCAAAGAAAAATATTGTGGATAATGTCGATGATTCAGATCCAGAATCAAGGTCACAGTTGGTACTGGCTGCCGCCACTGCCAGGGCGTGAAATAGTTGGGATAGATGAGTCCATTCAAGGCTAGTTCGTAGCTGTAGCGAGGAATTTGAATAGCTTCACTGACAAAGCGATTGCCCTGAATAGGGATCGAAATAATGGTGATGTGCTCCTTCAAACTCCGATAGGCAGGATCACCCTGCTCTAACTCTGCAACCCAGTCAGTAATGTGAGCTGGCAGAAATAGGAACGTTTCCACCTCTGAAATCTGGGCCATGCCAATGAGCAAACCTCGCAGCAAGAACTCTGCCCCACCCACTTGGGCTGGTTTCAGAAACAGGCCACTGATGCCCACTTTCATTGCTCTATCCCTCTAACCGGTCGAGAAGCCACAGCCTCAAGCGTACCCACCTATGCAGTTGGTTCTACCCAACCTGCTGCCTACCAGCACAAAGAAGCAGTGAGGCTACTGATATCAGTAGGTGAGTTCTGCCTTTGAGCAAAGGCAGTATAAGTTCGCACAGGGTTTTGCTTTAGAAATCTTGCGAACCTAAAGTTTTAGATGAATGCCCTCTAAACTAAAGTGACGAAATATACAGTGAAATGAACAGCAGAACACTGAGCTTGTACTTTCCGCCCTAACCTTATTCACCGAAGAAATCCGGTTGCCATGTGATTGTGTCAGAGGCTACTGGGTATCCTTCCTGTAGCAGTCAAAGCAGTCAAGCTTGATCAGGAGTGGGTGGCATTCTTGGCAGCATAGACTGAGATGTACTCTTTTTGTTGCCCCGAGAGGAGTCAGTGAGCACTAGAGAGCTGATTATCGAAGCAGGTCGAACCGAAGGTCAGTATTGGAAGGATCTATGGCGCTATCGGGAGCTATTTTATTTCCTGGCTTGGCGCGATATCTTGGTGCGCTACAAGCAGACAGCGATCGGTATTGCTTGGGCGCTGATTCGGCCCTTTTTAACAATGATTGTGTTCACGATTGTGTTTAGTCAGTTGGCAAAATTGCCTTCGGGAGGTGTTCCCTATCCAATTTTAGTTTTCGCTGCTATGTTGCCCTGGCAGTTTTTTGCTAATGCGCTATCAGAATGTAGCAACAGCCTGATCACGAACTCAAATTTGATTTCAAAAGTCTATTTTCCTCGTTTGATTGTGCCTGCCAGTGCAGTGATTGTCAGTTTTGTCGATTTCTTAATCTCTGGCATGATCCTATTAGCATTGATGATTTGGTATAGTTTTGTTCCTGATTGGCATATTGTGTTTTTGCCACTGTTCACAGTGATTGCCATTGCAGCAGCAATGGGGGTAGGGCTCTGGCTAGCTGCTTTAAACGTTAAATACAGAGACTTCCGCTACATCGTGCCGTTTATTGTTCAATTTGGTTTGTACATCTCGCCAGTAGGCTTCAGTAGCAGTGTTGTGCCACCGCAGTGGCGATTGCTCTACTCACTCAATCCGATGGTTGGTGTAATCGATGGTTTCCGCTGGGCGATCTTGGGTAAGGACGCTGAGATTTATTGGCCTGGCTTTGCACTGTCCTTGGGATTAGTAGCTTTTGTACTCTACACCGGCATTTGGTATTTTCGCAAAACAGAACGCACATTCGCAGACGTCATTTAGGCAGGTTTAGACTTGTGGCTGATACAGTGATTCGAGTCGAGGGTCTCGGTAAGAAGTACACTCTTGGTCGCCAAGCAGGGGGGCGCAGCCGTTACATAGCTCTTCGAGATGTGATGGCTGATAGCGTAAAATCTCTTGGGCGAAAGCTTTTTAGAACGTATGACCAGCAGCAAATCAGCTTGACTTCTGAAGAATTCTGGGCACTCAAAGATATTTCTTTTGAAATCAAGCAGGGAGATAAAGTTGGTATTGTCGGGCGCAACGGAGCAGGCAAGTCTACACTTTTAAAGATACTTAGCCGGATTACGGACCCAACACTGGGGCGAATTGTTATTAGGGGAAAAGTAGCCAGTCTTTTAGAGGTGGGAACAGGCTTTCACCCAGAGCTAACTGGCAGAGAAAACATTTATCTCAACGGCGCGATTTTAGGAATGAGCAAAGTGGAGATTAGCAGAAAATTTGATGAGATAGTTGATTTTGCTGAAGTTGAAAAGTTTTTAGATACACCTGTTAAGTATTACTCGTCTGGGATGTATGTGCGTTTAGCCTTTGCCGTCGCCGCTCATTTAGAGCCGGAGATCTTAATAGTGGACGAAGTACTAGCAGTAGGGGATGTTGCTTTTCAAAAAAAGTGTATGGGGAAAATGAGCGATGTTTCCGAAAAGCAGGGCAAGACCATACTTTTTGTAAGTCATAATATGACAGCTATAAAAAGTTTATGTGAAAGAGCAATTTGTATGAGCAGAGGGACTTTAGTAGACGAAGGAGAAGCTAGCAGCATTGTTGCGAAATACATCCAATCCTATTCTTCCAATGAGCTAGAGCGAGTTTGGGAGGATCCAAAAACTGCTCCTGGGAACGAGCAAGTGCGGCTGTATCACGTCCGGCTTTCAACTACTCAAGATATTCCAAAAGAGAGAATGACAGTTTGCGACTCACTAAAATTAGAATTTAAATACTGGAATTTTGTTGCTGGCTCTTACTTGAATCTCAGCCTTGTACTCTATACGCTTGAAGATATTTGCGTTTTTAATTCGATATCAGAATCGAAATTCTCTCCAGCAGGTTTGATTTGTGAAACTTGTTATATTCCTAGTAACTTCTTGAACAATTCTACGTACCGAGCCAGGTTGTTGATCGTAAAAGATGCTTCAGTCCCACTTTTAGATCAGGAAGAACTGTTCACATTCGAGATTCATGACGCGGAGCGAAAGGGAGGCTGGTATGGCAACTGGATTGGTGTTATTCGTCCTGACCTTAAATGGAATACTGAATTAGTCGAACCGATAACAGGCAGTCAATCATGAACTTGATTTCCATTAAAAGCTTAGCTAAGAGCAAAATCAAAAGATCGTTAAGGGAAGCGTACGAAGTTTGTCATTCTGTACCTAATAATCTTGCTCTGCAATGGCGAAAGAAGCAGTTCGCAAAAAAGCTGTCTAATTTTGAAGCTCCGTACAAGCTACATTTAGGATGTGGAGCCATTAAATTTGAGAGCTGGGTTAATATTGATTTGCATTTGTCATCTAGAGCAGCTGATATATCCTGGGATTTGAGCCAAGGGATACCTCTTGAAGATGGCTCCTGTGAGTTTCTCTACTGCGAGCATTTCCTAGAACACATGAACGCTGAGCAGGGTGTAGCCTTTCTAAGGGAATGCTATCGTGTACTTAGGTCGGACGGAGTAATCCGAATTGCTATGCCTTCTCTTGATGTTTTGATTGAAAAGTCTTACCAGGGCAATTGGCGAGAGCAGGATTGGTTGACTTGGCCCGGATTTGAATTTATTCAAACTCGTGCAGAGATGCTAAATATTTGTTTTCGTTCGTGGGGTCATCAATGGCTTTACGATCGCGAGGAACTATATCGTAGGCTGAGTGAAGCTGGATTTGAGAAGATTAGGGATGTTGAATGGCGTGTCAGCGACATTGCGGAGCTGAGAAACCGGGAGACACGCAAAGATTCTTTCTTAATATGTGAAGCTCAGAAATAGCGAACAGTCAGACAGTTACTGTTCACTATTCTTTGATCTTCCCTACTACGCTTAATCAAAATTTTATGGTACGAAAGCTAGTGATTTGGGGTACTGGAGGGCATGCTTTAGTCGTTGCTGATATTATTCGCCTTGGTGGAGAGTATGAGATCGTTGGCTTTCTAAGCGATTCAGATTCATCCCACTACGGTTCTAATTTCTGCAAAGCTCCTATCTTGGGTGGGCGGGAGCAATTAGACAACCTTATTTCAGAAGGGGTTAAGTATTTAATTTTGGGAATTGGAGATTGTCTAACTCGGCTAGAATTAGCTGAGTTAGCTCGACTAAAGGGCTTATCCTTGGCCACTGCAATTCATCCTCGAGCAGTTGTTGCATCTAGTGCATCGATAGCTGCTGGAACAGTTATTACAGCTGGAGCAGTTATCAATCCCAGCGCAAAAATTGGATCCAACGTTATCATTAATACCTGTGCCAGCGTTGATCATGAATCTATTATAAAAGACGGAGTTCATATTGGACCAGGAGTTCATTTAGCGGGCAAAGTTACTATAGGACGTGCAACTTGGATAGGAATTGGGGCAACAGTTGTAGACCGTGTGCGAGTAGGATCAGGCACACTAATTGGAGCAGGCGCTGTTGTCGTAAACGATATCCCCGACAACGTAGTAGCTTACGGAGTTCCAGCTAGAGTAATACGCGAGATTGTGAAAAATGTTAATTGAGTCTCAACTAGAAAGTTTGGCAATATTTAGTCATGCACCTGCCTTTAGGGAGGGATTGCATGTAGGCCGTCCAAACATCGGCAGACGCGAACGGTTTCTGGAACGTGTAAATGACATGTTCGACAGAAGATGGTTGACCAATAATGGCCCTTATACACAGGAGTTAGAGCAGCGAATTGCTGATCTCATTGGAGTGAAGCATTGTGTTGCTATGTGTAATGCTACGGTAGCACTTGAGATTGCGATTAGAGCCACTGGTTTAACTGGAGAGGTTATTGTACCCTCATTTACCTTCATTGCGACAGCTCATGCACTCCAATGGCAAGAGATTACACCCGTCTTCTGTGATATTGATTCCAAGACCCATAACTTGAATCCTCATCAAGTTGAAAAGATGATCACACCGCGTACCACAGGGATCATTGGAGTTCATCTGTGGGGGCGGCCTTGTGATGTGGAGCAACTCTCAGAAATTGCGCACCATCACAATCTGACATTAATGTTTGATGCAGCTCATGCATTTGGATGCTCCTATAAAGGGCAGATGATTGGTAACTTTGGTGATGCCGAGGTTTTCAGTTTTCATGCCACTAAATTCTTCAACACCTTTGAAGGTGGAGCAGTAGTCACTAATGATGATGAGCTAGCAGAGAAGATGCGCCTTATGAAAAATTTCGGCTTTTCTGGATATGACACAGTTACATATATTGGAACTAATGGGAAGATGAGCGAAGTGTCCGCGGCAATGGGACTGACATCTCTAGAAAGTTTGCCAGAGTTTATTGATACAAATTATCGAAATTATAAGCAGTATCAGAGAGAGCTAGAAGATGTTCCAGGTGTTCATTTAGTAATTTATGATGAAAGCGAAAAATTCAATTACCAATATGTCATTCTAGAAGTTGATGAGCTTACAGCACAATTGAGCCGTAACCAATTGCAAAAGGTTCTCATAGCTGAAAATATTCTGGCAAGACGTTACTTCTATCCTGGTTGCCATCGGATGGAGCCCTATCGCTCCTACTTCCCTCATGCTGGTCTTCTGCTTGCTAATACAGAGCACTTAGCAAAGCGTGTGCTTTCTCTACCTACTGGTACAAGTGTTGGTTCCAAAGAGATAAGTGTGATCTGTAGCATAATCAGGCTAGCGGTGAGATATGCCACAGAAGTACGAGAGCAATTACAGCAAAGGTAAAAGCAAGAAGCAATGAGCTAAAGTAGGGATAGATTTTAACAGATTATATAAGCTGAGATGACCTCAGAAAGACCTTAAAGAACTAGACCATCAACAACTTGTATCAGAATATGCCAAGAGTATCGGTCATTATTCCATCTTATAACCACGAAAAGTATATAGCCGAAACAATTGAAAGTGTCTTAAATCAAAGTTACCAGGATTTTGAGATAGTGATTGTGGATGATGGGTCAAGTGACAAAACTGTAGATATCATCAGCCAGTTTTCTGACGAAAGAATCAGGCTTTTTCAGCTTGAGAAGAATCGAGGCGCATCTGTCGCTGCTAACAAATGTGTCCGTGAGGCCAAGGGCGAGTTCGTTGCAATGTTAAGCTCGGACGACATTTTTATGCACGACAAACTAGAAAAACAAGTTGCTTTTTTAGAGAAGAACACGGAAATTGCTGCAGTCTTCAGCTACGCTCAAATAGTTGGTGAGGATGGTAGAAATTCTGTTGGCGAACAGAATTTCTACCAAAAAGCTTTTATACAACCTAACAGAACAAGATTTGAGTGGCTAAACCATTTCTTTTTCTACGGCAACTGTTTGTGTCATCCTAGTGTTTTAATTCGGAAACAATGCTATGGAGTCGTTGGCTCGTATGATGAGCGTTTTGCTCAACTACCAGATCTCGACTTCTGGATAAGGCTTTGTTCGAAATACGATATTTACGTAATACCAGAGAATCTGATCAAGTTCCGTGTTAGAAAGCATCAAGAGAACGCTAGCGGCAACAGACCTGAAGTTAAAATTCGCCACATGATAGAGCTTTCCCAAATTTTAAAGAACTATCTAAGCCTGGAGAACCGCGATAATTTCTCTAAAATCTTCCCCGAAGCCGCTGGCAGCAAGACTGGATTTAGAAATGAGCTTTTACCTTTTTATATTGCTAATTTTGCACTCAAGGTAAATAGTCCTTCGCATAAATACTTTGCTATCAGTACATTTTATCAATTATTTAATGATACAGATATTGCTCAAAAGTTAAGAAGTGACCACTCTTTTGACTTTGCTGATTTGATTCGACTAAGTGGAGAGTATGACGTTTTTGGGACAATAGCTCAAGAAGAGATTGAAAGATTAAAACATAGCAAATTCTGGAAGATAAGGGCACAGTGGCTTACATTCAAAAAGCTATTAGGTCTTACAAAGCATGATTGAAAGGCAAGACGCAAAAAGATTATCCCCAAAACTATCGTGAATCGCCACCTAATTCTTGACAAGGTTTCGCCCGAACAGGATAGGCTCTCCGGAGAAATATAGCAAGATTCAACTATCGCTCTTCATAATCTATTTGCGTTTAAAAAACATACAGGAAAAATGAGTTTTAGAAAGCTAGGAACGGAGCTTAGGTATCTTTATAATTCCATCACTAGTGGAAGAGCACTATTCGTTGTGCTTCATACTCTTCGGGAAGAAGGCCCCGTCCACCTGCTAAGAAAACTAATCACTAAATTCGTCCCCACCTCTATTAGGGTCCTCTTCAGTGACCATCGGAAACTACCAGATGGGATCCCTCTGAGTAATGACTTCGCATATCAAAGATGGCTTATCAACAACTATCCCAGAAAAGCTGATCTTCAGAGGATGTCTAACACGGTCACGATGTTCAATTACAGGCCAGTTATAAGCATTATCATGCCAGTCTTCAATACTCCTGAATCCTTCTTAAAGGAGGCTATTGAATCTGTTCTGAGCCAGATATATCAGCACTGGGAGCTATGCATTGCCGATGATGCCTCGACAGAAAGCCATGTGGGACAAATTTTGAGTGAATATTCATCAAAGGACTCTCGCATCAAAGTTGTTTTCAGGGAAGAGAACGGACATATTTCTCTATCTTCTAATTCAGCTTTGGAGATAGCAACAGGTGAGTTTGTAGCACTGCTTGATCATGATGATTTGTTAACGCCAGATGCCCTTTACGAAGTAGCCTACTTGCTTAACCGACATCCTGATGCCGATATGATCTACTCGGATGAGGATCAGATTAATGAGCGAGAACAGCTTAAGTCTCCGTTCTTTAAACCTGATTGGTGCCCTGACTCGTTTTTATCTAGAATGTACACCTGCCATTTCAGTGTGTATCGAAAGGTTCTTATCGAACAGATCGGCGGTTTTAGAGAGGGATACGAGGGATCTCAGGACTACGATCTTGCCCTTAGATTTACAGAACAGACTAAAAAAATATTCCACATCCCCAGGATTTTATATCACTGGCGCATTCACCCTAATTCTACTGCATACAGCCTCGCCTGCAAAAGTTATGCAGTAGAAGCAGCGATTAAAGCTCTTTCTGATGCTCTTGATCGAAGAGCAGAGCCTGGAGTAGTGGTACCTATCCCAGCTGAGGGTCGTTATATTATTCGTTACAAGATAGAAAAACTTGACTTAGTCAGTATTATCATCCCGACAAGAAATTTAGGAAAAACACTAGACAAATGTTTAACATCTATTTTTGAAAAGACCGTGTATCCTAATTACGAAGTTTTATTAATTGATAATGGCAGCACTGAAGTGGAAACAATCGGTGTTATTGACAAATGGAAAGAAAAGGAGCCAACCAGGTTTAAATCTCAGTCCTTGGATATTCCTTTCAATTACTCCAAAATCAACAATCATGCAGCGAAGGCAGCTTCGGGGCGGTATTTATTATTTCTAAATAATGACACTGAGGTCCTGACCTCAGATTGGATCAATGCCTTGGTTGAACAGGCACAAAGGCCTAGTATAGGAGCAGTTGGAGCATTACTGCTATATCCAGACAATACAGTTCAACATGCTGGACTAGTCATAGGAATTGGTGGTTTGATTGACCACGGACACAAGCATTATCCTGCAAAACACCTCGGCTACTTTGGTCAACTTCAAACTATAAACAATTATTCTGCCGTAACAGCAGCTTGTTTAATGTGTAGACGGGAAGTTTTTGAAGAGGTTGGAGGCTTTGAAGAAGAACTTGCAGTTGCCTTTAATGATGTAGATCTTTGTTTCAAAATGGTCGAGAAAGGTTATAGAAACATTTACCTTCCTCACGTCATACTTTATCATTATGAATCCAAGAGCCGGGGTTATGACACCACTTCAGAGAAGCATAATCGGCTTGTTAAGGAAATGGAATATCTGAAAAGCAAGTGGGGAAAACACCTCGACTACGATCCTTGTTACAGTCCAAATCTAACTAAGTCTCGTTATGATTTCAGTATTGATATATAGCCCTGGCAAAGCTTTAAACCTTCATCAGCTTCTCATCAAACGTCAGTCCGACCACCCCAAATACATTTAAGTCAGGTTGGACTAACAGCCTTAGAAGAATTTCTCCTTGATATTTGAGCCAATTGGTTCGGATAGGAAAGGTGTGCCAGAGAGACCAAGTGAGTTAGTCCAGTGGTAGGCCACACCCGTAGCCCGGAACTGACCCCAATTCTGAGATTGAGAAGGCACGGGTGTGTAGTTATCGCTATCCTATTGAATGCTTCCAGCCCGGAGGGGGAACATGCAATTGCTGCAAGCTGCCGTTGATGCACTCAAACAGCAGCACTATGCCAGGGCAGTCGAACTGCTGCGTGACCTAGCGCAACAAGCGACGGCTCAAGGCGACCATCGCACTCAAATTCAAGCGCAAATCTATCTAATCCAAGCTTATGAAGGCTGTGGACGGCGCAGTGAGGCCGTGCGTCTCTGCCAGAGTTTGCTCAGTTACCCAGAGCCCAAGCTACAAGCTTGGGCTCAAAAAATGTTGGCTACGCTGTCTCCGACTGATGTGCAGTCCGAGCCCACTAAGGCACGAGAGTTAGAGCCAACTGTCAGCCAGTACCCCTCGGAACCTGAAGCCTCACCCCCTGAGGCTCCACCTGTTGCCCCCACTCAAACTCATTATTTGGGATTTGAGTTGCCAGTCAAAGACCGTTACCACCGGCAAGGGGCACCGCTGCGCATCGTTCGGGTGGGTGTACTCTGGCCTGTTATCGGCCTGACCTTACTTTGGGAAGTCTGGCTCACGCTGCTCCTCCTGGGGTGGATGCCAATTTTTCAGCAGTCCAACCCACTGGTGGGGAGAGTTCCGATTCTGCTGTTCCTGGGCGGTGTTGCAGCTCTCTCACCGTGGCTGATGGATTGGCTATTGGGGTATTGGACCCAAGCTTGGGGAGGATTGCGCCCATTACCCTTAACCGAGCTGAGCCGTAGAAGCTCAGAAGCCTATCGGCTGGTACAGCGGTCGAGTGAGCGTCGCGGTCTAGGGCTGAAGCGGGTGAAGTTGGCCTTGGTTGAAACAGACATGCCCCTCGTCTTCAGTTATGCAGGCTTGCTAGGAACAGGACGGCTGGTGGTGAGTAGTGGGCTGTTCTCGGTTTTGGAACCAGACGAGCTAGCTGCTGTCGTCGCCTACGAAGTAGGGCAAATCGCCTATTGGGACGCAACAGTCATGACCCTGGGACTGCTGTTAGGGCAACTGTTTTATCTGCCTTACATTGGCCTGGTCGCTCTCAACAACCGCTACT